>CAYONY010000142.1:0-9046 GCA_964405415.1 uncultured Fimbriimonadaceae bacterium
GAGTGCACGACAAAGTCGCGCTTTCGCTTTGGAGTGCGCGACGAAGTCGCGCTTTCGCTTTGGAGTGCGCGACGAAGTCGCGCTTTTCCGATTTGGAGTGCGCGAAGCACATCGCGCTTTCGCTTTGGAGTGCGCGACGAAGTCGCGCTTTTCCGATTTGGAGTGCGCGAAGCACATCGCGCTTTCCATCCGGCGAGCTTGCGCGTCGCGCCTTCCGACGCTCCGATTGGAGGGCCATCCTACCGCGGCGACCGGCCCCCTCGTCCAAAATCATCGCATGCCCCGCCTTCCCAAGCTCTTCGACAAAGGCTCCTGGCGTCGGCTGCGATACCTTCTCATGGGCTTGGCCGTGGTCCTCGCCGGCATCTACATCTGGCAGCCCCTTCGATACGACCTCATCGAGCGCCGTCCCGAAAAGCCGCTTCCCCGTATTCCCATCGAATCCACCGGGCTCTATGAAAAAGGCAAACGCGTCCTCATCGTCACCGCCCATCCCGATGACGAAGCCTTCTACCTTGGCGGAACCCTCCACAAACTCAAAGCCAGCGGTGCCGAGACGACCCTCATTGTGCTGACCGACGGCGACAAGGGCTACTACCCTTTCTTCGACTCCGAGTCGCTCGCCAAAACCCGCCAGCGCGAAACCCGCGCCGCCGCCGCCCAGGTCGAGATCCATGACGTCGTGTTCCTTCGCTATCCGGATGGCCGCCTCTCGTTCGAACAAGAGGCCATTGGAAAGGTCGCGGCCGAGATCAAGCGACGAAACCCGGACATCATCATCGCCTATGAACCCGAGTATTGGCCCCGCGTGGGCCATCGCGACCACCGCGTCGGCGGCGAAATCGCCCGCGCCGCCATGAAACGGACCGGCTTTCAAGGGTGGTCGCTCTACTTTCACACGCTCGCCCCAAATACGTTTGCCGATGTCGGCCGCGAATGGGCGGACGCCCAAAATCTCCTCACCGTCCACGCCAGCCAATTCCACGGCGACCGGCTGAAACTCATCCGCGGCATCGTGGCCAGCCACGCCCAAGACGCCGGCGCTCGCTTCGGAACCGACTTCGCCGAAGAATTTCGCGCAACGCATGGAAAGCCCTGACGTTCGGAAGCGATATGAGCTGGCGCGAAAGGATTGCCACCGATCCGGAGGTCTATCTCGGGCTTCCTTGCATCAAGGGGACCGATATCCTGGTCTGGCAAGTGGTCGATCAAGTCGCGGGCGGCCAACCGGTGCGTGAGATTCTCAAGAAGAACCCGAACCTGAAACCGGCGGATGTGCGCGCCGCCGTGCACTTTGCCCGGGATTGGGCGAAGCAAAACGTGCCTCCGGCCGATCCGAAACCGTTCTTCCTCTAAACGTCCCGATTCGGTGGTCCCATTTGTGGGGTTTGGCAGGGCTTTGCCCATCCTTCCGGGAATACTCCACG
This sequence comes from uncultured Fimbriimonadaceae bacterium, assembly GCA_964405415.1. GTDB lineage: Bacteria > Armatimonadota > Fimbriimonadia > Fimbriimonadales > Fimbriimonadaceae > CAYONY01. The sequence continues at coordinate 1,428 of CAYONY010000142.1, forward strand.
CCATATGGCTTCCCCGGCGAAGAACCTCGGCCTCATGCTTCTCGAATCGTGCGCCAAACATAGCGACCGAATCGCGATGCTCATTCCGGATGGCAAGAGCTTTCGCAAGTTGAGCTACCGTGAACTCGAAGCCACGATCAAACGCTTTGCCGCTGCTCTCAAAACATTGGGCCTGCGCAAAGGCGATCGGGTCTGCATCCAAAGTGAAAACGCCCCCGAATGGGCGTTTGTAGATTGGGCGTGCCAAACCCTGGGGGTCGTTCTCGTCCCCATCTATCCCACCCTTCCGCCCGATCAAGCCCAGTACATCGTTCAAGATTGCGGCGCCGCCTGGGTCATTGCCGGTTCGGAAGAGCAGCTCGCCAAAACCGCCGGGCTTTCCGGTGTGCAAATCGTTCTCCTCAAGACCCTTGCCGACCAAGCTGCCACGGCCCAATTGCCCGACGAAGCGGCATGGAGAGCCGAACTCGATGCGATCGCCCCCGACGAAACCGCCACCATCATCTACACCAGCGGCACCACCGGGAATCCCAAAGGGGCCATGATCCCTCACATCGCCGCGACCACCATCGTCGCCGCCATCCCCGATTACCTTCCCTTTGGCCCCACTGACCGGTTTCTCTGCTTCCTCCCCATGTCCCACGTCTTTGAACGGGTGGCCGGCCAATGGCTGCCGATCGGCTGTGGCGCGAGCATCGCCTACGCCAAAAACCTGGCCTCGCTGGCGGGGGACATGGTCGCCACCGAGCCCACGATCATCCTCTGCGTTCCCCGCTTCCTGGAAGCCACCCGGGACCGTATCCTCGATGCCGCAGCGAAGTACCCAGCCCTTCGAAAAAAGCTCTTCTTTTGGGCTCTCGAGCAGGGAATCAAGCGCGCCAAAGGCGGCTTCGCCCCTCTTTCCGGGCTCCTCGATAAGCTGGTGGGGACCAAAGTTCGCGACCGAATGGGCGGCAAGATCCGCTTTCTGGTTTCAGGAGGCGCTGCGCTCCCGCCCCACGTGGCCGAGTTCTACATGGCTTTTCGGCTTCAAGTGCTTCAAGGCTACGGACTTACCGAAACCACCGCCGCAAGCTGCGTGAACCACCCCGATCGCAGCAAGTATTGGACGGTCGGCGAACCCATCCCCGGCGTTGAGGTCAAGCTCGGCGGCGACGGCGAGATCCTCATCAAAGGCCCCACCGTCATGAAGGGTTATTGGAACCTTCCCGACCAGACCGCCGAAGCCATCGATGCCGAAGGCTGGTTTCACAGCGGCGACATCGGCGAATGGGAGGGCCCCAATCTGAAGATCACCGACCGCAAAAAGGACCTTCTCATCCTCGCCAACGGCAAAAATGTCGCCCCCCAACCCATCGAGAACAAACTCAAAGAGAGCGACTTCATTCAAGAGGCCGTCCTCTTTGGCGACGGCAGCGAGTTCGTTTTCGGGTTGATTCTTCCCAACTTCGAACGAGCCCGCAAGAAGATCGCCGAGGCCCACGCCAACGCCAATCTGCCGGAATCCGATGCCGATCTTTGCGCCCACGAGGCCCTTCGCGATCTGATCAAAAGCGAAATCACCCGCGTCAACAAAACCCTGGCCGACTTTGAAAAGGTCAAGAAGCACGAACTGATCGCCGCCGTCTTCAGCGTCGAGAGCGGGGAATTGACCCCGTCGCTCAAGGTCAAGCGAAAAGTGGTCCGCGAAAAGTTCGCCGATGTTCTGGAACGATTGCGAAGATAGTTTCCAATCAGTTCTTCGTGAATTTGCCGTAGATCGAACTCGTCGGGCGGTCGGGTATCCATTCCGCTCGGATTTGCGCCAACAGCGGCCGCAGTTTGCTGGAGGTGGTCAGCCGGACCATGAACCTGCCCTTCTCGGAGACAAAGTCCGGAAAGGCCCTCACCGCAAGCACTGGGCGCTTCCCGGCCGCAAATGCCACGGCGGGCGCTCCGGGAGCCGGCAGGATCTCAAGCTTCGCTTCGATCGGTGGGGCGATCGGCAGGGCCGGCGGCGGTTTGGTAGGATCGAGCGACGTCGGCTTGAACTCAAAGTGGCCCGTCACGAGATATCGCCCCGGCACTTTGGCGGGCACTTCCATCAGGTGTTGGGCATCCTTGAAATTTGGACCCACCGTTTTGGGCATTTCATTGGCCAAATATCGCGGATAGGGCGCGGTGATTTTCAACCTTCCCTTCATGCCCATCCGAAGGGTCTTCTCCTGCCAAACCTCGACTGCCCAGCGGTTGTAAGACTCCTTCTTGTCCATGTCGAAACCCGACCAAATGGCAGGATCGGGAACCACGTATAACATTGCCGCAACCGGTCCGATCGGTTGCCACATCTGATAGGTCTTTCGGTTGCTTCCGATGGGATACACGTTCAAGGCTAGGCTGAGCGGCACCTTGATGTTTGGCACAACGTCGTATTCGGGTTTGTTTTCGGCTCGAAAAACGATCGCGTCGCCCTTGAGGCTGATTTGGATCGGACCCGGGTCGTTCACGAAGAACGAAGCCTGAACCCCGCCATCGTGAACAAATGGGCCCGGTCTCGAATAGCCGAGAACGAAATCGTGCTCATAGGTCGCGAGCTTCGGAATCGGCTCTGAACTGGGACGAAGCCCCGAATCGGCCAATGCGAGAAGACATGTGGCAGCAGTGGTGATCGTCATCGTTCTTTGCTCCGGTATGTTGAACCTCAATTCTTGATGAGCGACGCGTCGCGACGCATCTTCCGGACCCCTCTAAAGTCGAATTCGGCCCACCGCGATGCGGTACTTCGCTTCCGTACTTGAGTTGCTGCTGCGATGGGCATAGGGCACCGCCACCCAAAACGTCCGGCCGTCCGGATCAAGGGCGGCGCCAACGCAATCGAGCTGGCCAACGACCTCGTTGGACGCGCCCGGCAACGTGCCTTCGCCTGCGCGCAGCCGCATCGAGGGACGGACGTCAGCCTCCGCGCTGGGGTGAAAGGTGAACCGGGCCTCCTGAAAGATTGTGGAACCGGACCGGACATAGGAAACCAGCGCATTGCCGCTCTGGTCGACCTCGACGGCGGGCATCCCATAGCCGAAGACGTCCCCCGCGGGATCGGCCTGGTTTCGCTTGCCGAACGTCCGCTCGAAGTACCCCGAGGCCGGAGAATTGGAAAGCGTCGCCGAAACGAATTGGCCCAAGCCAACGCGAATAAGACGGATTCCCGGCAGGGCCGTTGACTGGCCCGACCACGTCACCCCTTCTTGAAACACGGTCCACAAGCGGTCCCCGCGCACCACCGTGCGCATCAATGACGTCCCCACGTTGCTCAGCTTGATCTTCGGTGGGTTCGGCACGTTCGAGGACGACTTCTGCGCCATGTCCGGCGGCCCCTCCGCCGGGCGCAGCGTCAGCGAGGCCCGCTTCGGGATGCGGGGAAAGTCTTGATAGGCATCAAAGCCGTAAACCAACAGTCGGTCGCCGTTGTGTTGGGTCAGGTAGGCGCGGTTGGAAGGCGAGGGGCCGTAGTGCATCGCGGGCATGGAGATGTGATAAATCTGGCTGCCATCGACATTTTTAAGTCGTGGAAACATCCAGCCGCTTTGCGCCTGCCCCGTCGCCAGCGCGTCCGCATTGACCAGAGTCACCATCGCCCAGCGCGCGTCGGACCCGTCGTCGTTCAAATGCTTGAACCGCACGTGGTTGGTTTGCATCATGAACCGCGGTGAAATGCCGATCGAAGGATAGTCGCCCCGGTCGCCCGCCTTCCAATCCGTGCCGGACTGCCCATCATAGGGTGTCGCATCCCACCAAAACATCCAAAATCCATCGCGAGGATCCGAGGTCTTCGAGACGGCGCAGGCGATCTTGTTGCGTCGGGCCACCTGATCGGCCATGTTGCCGCTGTCATCGATGACGAATTTGTTGGTGACCAGCGAAACGATCCAAAAGCGCTTACGATAGGGGTCGTACATGCAGCGGCTGTCGTAATAGTCGCAATCGTCGAACCCCTTGTCGCGAAAGGCCTGCGAAAGCTGAAGGTTTGCCTTCAGGTCCTCGACCAAAGGCGAGAAGAAGTCGGTCATCTTGAAGGTCCCAAGCTCCTTCGAGCCGTCTCTCGAGCGGAGCGGCTGCCCCGACTTTGTGTAAAAAGCCATCCGGCGGGAGACCATGACGAGCACCGCACTCGGCCCCGCCGCCACGTTCGTATCCAATCCGCCCATCGCGGCATCGGCCAGAAATACCCCCTGCAAGATCGTGGCGGGCATCGGGGTCGCGGTCGAATCGGCCAGCCCGGCCGAAGGCCGGCCCGCGGCCGGGCGAACGGCTACCGCAGCGTGCTCATTGCCGGAGCGCACCGCGCGAACCGGCGCGTCCTCTCCGGCGGGCGGCGCGGTGGTGTCGAGCGTTCGCTCAAAGGGTCCCCGCACATTCATGGTCTCGTGATGGTAGGCCTCGTTGCGGGGCCACCTCAAGAGGGATTGCGTTGCCGACGTCGACGTGCCGATCAACGTGGTTTCGGCGCTCAGGCTGAGGCCCGTCTGGCTCAGCGTCGCCCCGGCCGTCCCTAACCGAGGATTGCCCTGAACCGCCGGTCCCGAGGGCAGATCAAACGAGATCTCAACCGATTGCGTCCGTCCCAACGTCGGGAGCGTGCGGCTCTCCGGCGTTGCTGCAAATGGCCGGGCGCCCTCGCGAAGGCGAACCGTGACCCCCCGGGTCGGCGCGTAGTCGTCGCCGCAGCTCGGGTTGGTCGCCCGGAGCGTGATTTTGCCGGACTGGCCCCCGGAGGCGGGTTCGTAATGGACCACCGTCAATTCCGGATGGCCCCCGGCGACAAGCCGAGATCCGCTTGCCTGAACCGGCGGCGAAGTCGAACTGGCCTTGGCCTTTTGCTTGACCTGCGGCGGCATCGCCGCGACGAGGCCACCCCCAACCAATAGAACCCCGAGCATCTCCTTCCACTGTGCCTTCACCAAACCACCTCTTCAGCCTTAGACTTCGCGTCTGGAGATGCGTTACCCTCTTTAGCGGACCCCGAAGAGCCCCTCCGGTAAAATCGAATCTGTTCACCCCCGACACGGGCGGGATGCTCGTGCCACCTCTATGGACCAGTCCCACATCCGCAATTTCTGCATCATCGCGCACATCGATCACGGCAAGTCGACCCTCGCCGACCGCCTGATCGAGCGCTGCGGGCTGATTCGGGGCCAGGCTAAAGAGCAGATGCTCGACACGATGGATATCGAGCGGGAACGCGGCATCACGATCAAGATGACCGCGGTTCGGCTCGAATACATCGCGCGAAGCGGCCACAAGTATGAGTTGAACCTGATCGACACTCCCGGCCACGTCGATTTCACGTATGAGGTCTCCCGGTCGCTTTACGCCTGCGAGGGCGCCTTGCTCGTGGTGGACGCCAGCCAGGGCGTCGAAGCTCAAACAATCGCCAACGCCAGCATGGCGATGAATCAAAACCTCGAGATCGTCCCCGTCATCAACAAGATCGACCTTCCCCATGCCGACGTCGTGCGGGCCAAAGAGGAAATCGAACATGCGGTGGCGATCGATGCAAGCGACGCCGTGCTTTGCTCGGCCAAAACCGGGGAGGGTATCGAAGAGATCCTGGAAGCGATCGTCCACCGGATTCCTCCGCCCAACGGCAAGCACGCGGCGCCTTTGCGCGCGTTGATTTTCGATTCCCACTTCGACAGCTATCAAGGCGCCGTCGCCTACGTCCGCGTGAAAGATGGCTACGTCAAACCTAAGGACCGGATTCAAATGATGTCGACCGGCGCCACCTTTGAAGTGGATACGGTCGGCGTCTTTCGCCCCCACCGCGAAATCGCCAAAACCCTGAACACCGGGGAGGTCGGCTTCTTGACCGCCACGATGAAAACGATCGGCGATGCGGCGGTCGGCGACACGATCACCTCGGCCTCGCAGCCTGCCCCGGAAGCGCTGCCCGGCTACCGTAAGGCCAAGCCAATGGTCTTTTGTGGGCTTTATCCAAGCGACTCGGACCAATACACCGACCTTCGGGATGCCATCGAGAAGCTCCAGCTCAACGATGCCTCGCTCCATTTTGAGCCCGAAACTTCGGCCGCCCTTGGCTTTGGGTTCCGATGCGGCTTTCTGTGGCTGCTCCACATGGAAATCGCCCGGGAGCGCCTTGAGCGCGAATTCGACCTGGACCTGCTGCTCACCGCGCCCAGTGTGGACTACATCGTCCATCGCACCAACGGCCAAGTCCTCCACGTCTCCAATCCCAGCGCGATGCCCGGGCCGACCGAGATCGACTTCATCGAGGAACCGGCGGTGAATGCGACCATCATGGTCCCCACCGAATTCGTGGGAACCGTGATGACGATGTGCCAAGACCGGCGCGGTGTCTTCAAAAAAACCGAATACCCCAGCCAGAGCCGGGTGATGGTCTACTACACGCTTCCCTTGGCCGAGATCCTGCTCGACTTTTTTGACAAGCTCAAGTCCAGCACCAAGGGCTACGCCAGCTTCGACTACGAGTTGGCCGATTACATGCGGGGCGACTTGGTCAAGGTCGACGTGCTGCTCAATGGCGACCCGGTGGATGCCCTCAGCTTTATCGTGAACCGGCAGTTCGCCTTTCCCCGCGGCAAAGCCATGGTCGAGCAGCTTCGCAAAGTGGTGCCCCGGCAGCAGTACGAAGTCCGGGTCCAGGCCGCAATCGGCCAAAAGGTCATCGCCGCCGATACGATCAAGCCGTTCCGCAAGAACGTCATCGCCAAGTGCTATGGCGGCGACGTGACGCGCAAGCGCAAGCTCCTCGAAAAGCAGAAAGAAGGCAAGAAGAGAATGAAGAACATCGGCTCGATCGAGCTGCCGCAAGAAGCCTTCCTGAGCGTTCTGAAAGTGGCGGAGTAGCCAAACCCCGCACAATTGCCGGCCTCGGCTCTCGCCCCGGCAACTTTTCTGGCGTAAACTAACTTTGATCCGTCCGGGCCTGCGGTTGGGCGCGGCGTATTGGGAGAAGCAATCATGAAGGTGCGAGGGCTTTTGCCGGTTTTGGCCGGCGTTGCGGTGTTCTCGGCGTACAGCCAGGGCCAGTCGAATAGTTTTCTGATCACCGATGGCGGCTGGCGCTATTCGGAGAGCGTCTTGGCCGGCGGCGGCGCCCGCACCGATGGTGGCACCGCCGACTTCATCGATCCGTTCGGGACCGATCACCTCTTCCAGAACTTCTGGTGGTATTCCACCCCCTTCACCGAGCGGGAATTCGCCCTCGGCAACATGGTCAACCTCCAGTCGTTCGGCAACACCGCCCGCGTCACCTACCGCGAAGATAACGGTCCGAATGGCCCCGGCGCGCTGACCTTCGATTTCGAATACACCCTCCACGCCCTGCCCGGCGGCACCGGCGTCCTTCAGATCGGCTGGAAGGTCCACAACAACTCGAACCAGACCGTCCCCGTCCGCCTCTTCTCCTACACCGATTTCGATCTCGCCGGCACCTCCGGCGGCGATTCGGGCCGATTCATCAACCCCGGCCAGTTCGAAATGGGGGATGGCTCGGTGACCGCCGGACTCTTGGCCAGCGGCAACAACCTCGGCGGCTGGGAACAAGCCTTTTTTGCCACGACGCGAAACAAACTCACCGACGCCGATTTCGATACGCTGACCAA
>CAYONY010000143.1:0-9017 GCA_964405415.1 uncultured Fimbriimonadaceae bacterium
CATCACATCATCACCTCATCACATCATCACATCATCTCTCCTCACTCCTTACTTCCTCCGTCGATGCCCCATAATGCCCCCATGCGCCTCCGTATCGTCTTCTGCGTCGAGTGAGACTACACCCCCGAAGCCGCCAGGTTGGCGGAATCGCTGGTGTCGAACCTGAGGGGAACCGTAGGCCGGGGCCACCCCATCGAGTCGCTCGAACTCATCCCCTCCGGCGGCGGGGTCTTCGATGTGTTTGTCGACGATGCGCGCGTCTTCTCCAAATCGGAAACCCACCGCTTTCCAAATCCAAGCGAGATCGAGGACGCGGTTCGCGCCCGAATCTAGCTGCATGCGGCGCCCGGACGGTTGACTTTGGCGCTTGCCGCCCGCGAGTCCATAAGAGACCTCCGCGTACAAGACCCCATGGCGGGTGGTTCCTTGATCCCAGGGGCGCAGGGTGCAGGGATCCCGGAGGGGACTGTTGAGAAATGACCCCAGCGGGGTCTTGGGATCGTTGCCCGGGGTCGATGTTCGTGCGGCCCCGGGTTCGCGGCCAACTGAAACCTGGACCCCGTAGGGGTCCCAGATGGCTTTGATGCCGTTTCTCAACAAGCCTCGGTAGAGGTCCACGAAGGCGTCGCCCGACGACGACCGTGTTTGAGCTTCCAACTCTCCCCAATTCCCCAGATTGGGGATCCGGGTTGCAACATCTCGTGATGATAACGATGATTCCTGGGATCGCCCGACCGCAATTTGGCCGGCGCCGGAGGAGCCGGAGGAGGGGAGCCGCCTCATTCCGCCTTCACCCGCACGTCCGCCAAAAACCGCTGCGTATTCACCAGCCGCGGCGCCTCCGGCTTGGAAGGGCAAGGAATCTCGATCCGGTTCAGCCCCGGCCTTAGCTCCACGCGCTGGGCCTTGTTCTGCCCGCCTTCGCGCCACCCGACCTCCAACGGAAGGTGGAACTGCCGCCCGTCCCGCGTGGAGCTCTCGACCTCCACCACCACGTTGTTGCCTTCGACGAACAGCCGGCCCTCCAGCAAAGGGTGCCCGGCCCCGTAGAACCACTCCTGGAAGAACCGATCCCATTTCTTCCCGGTGACCTCTTCGAGCACCGCCTGGAAGTCCTCGGTCACCGCGTTTCGGTAACGGAACCGCAAATTGAACTCGCGCAGCGCCCGCCACCACGCCGCGTCGTCGTTGACGAAGTACCGCAAGGTGTTGAGCACCCACGCGCCCTTGTAATAGACGTTGTTGTTGAAGGCTTGGCTGGGGAGGGCGCCCTTGCCTCGGAACAGGGTGAAGTTCGGATCGATCCGCCAGCGAAGGGTGGCGAAATAGGTGTCGGCGGTGTCCCGCCCGAGCACCTTCTCGACGTAGACGCCCTCGGCATATGTGCCAAAGCCTTCATGGATCCAAAGATGCCCCCAATCTTTGGCCGAGACCGCGTTGCCCCACCATTCATGGGCGACCTCGTGGATGAGGATGTAGTCGAAAAAGACGTTCCGTGCCCGCCAGGGGTCGGGGCCGCCGTTGCGCTGGATCCACTTGGGGAAGCTATTGCCATAGGCGACGGCGGTCGAGTGCTCCATCCCCCAAAAGTCCGTTTGGACAAGAGCGAATTTGGAATCCGGAAACGGCCACGGGCCGAAGGCTTCGCCGTAGACCTCGAGCATTTTCTGCACGTCGGTGAACTGGAGCTTGGCCTTTTCGAGGTCTTGAGGCAGGACGTAGTAGTGGAAGGGCACCGGCTTCTCGATTCCCGGAAGGGTGAGAAGGCTCTTGACTTCGACGTAGGGCGCGACGTTGAGGGTGACCGCGTAGTTTTCGCACGGGTAGTCGTGCCGCCACGAAAAGGTCTCGCCGCCGTCCCCGGCCGGCCGCCGCGAGACGAGCTTGCCGTTGGCGACCGCGAAGAGGCCGTTAGGCACGGTGACGTTCATCATGAGGTGGGCAAACTTGTCTTCCGGATGCTCGTTTTCGCCCTTGCAGGGCCACCAGGAATGGGCGCCCGCAACCTGGCAGGACGTGGAGATCCAAGGTTTGCCATCGGGGGTCTTGCCAAATCGGATGCCGCGGTTGGCCGCGTTCGCCTCCAAGGAATAGGAGACCGCAAGGCGAAGCTCCTCACCGGTTTCCGCAGGCTTGGCCAACGCCACCAGGATCCGCTCGCCTTCTCGTTTGAAGGAAAGACTGGGCCCTCCTAAGGGACTTGATTGGCTGACCGGCTCGGCAATCTGACGCACCCCAAGGACCTGGCCGCCCTCCTTCAGGTCCAAAACGAACGTGGTCAAAGGACCGGCCACCACTTTGGCGACGACCGCCACCGTCCCGGTGAGCCCATTGCGATCCGGGTGGACCTGGAGGTCGAGACGGTAGGTGTCGACGTCGTAGGCGGCGCGCAGGTCGGCCGGGAGCTGCATCGGACCGGAAAGCAGATAAAGACAGAGGGCGGAGATCATGGGGCTCCTTGGGACGTGCGGACGTCCAAGCGAAGTTTACGACTTCCGAACGTCGATCTGTCGGCTTCGTTCGGACCCGAAGGTGTACGGGTCGACCCTCGCCCAAAGAGGTACCGTCGGATCATGAGCGATTTTGAGACCAGTTGGAACATCTCGCGGCCCCGGTTTGAAACCGAGGTGAAAGACCTCACGCCCGCCCAGCTCAATTGGCGGATCCACCCGAACTGTCTGACCATCGGCGAGATGGCGATGCACGTGGCGGGCGCCGAAGTGAACTTTATTTCGCAACTCTTGGGCACGCCGCTTGAGGGCTTCGATGCCCGCCTGGCCTCGGCGGCGACCGATGGCGTGGTGAACGAAGAGCCCACGCCCTTCCCACCGGAAGAGATCAACGGCGAACTGGTGCAAATGGCGCTCGCGCGGGCGAAGGAAATCGCCGGACCGGTCATCGCGAACCCCTCCGAGGCGGTTCTGAGCAAGCAGATCGTGAGCGTACTCGGGCCGGTGATCGATGGGCGCGGGGCGCTGGGGCGGCTTGCGTTCCATTCGGCCTACCATCAGGGCCAGGCGTACCTGATCAAGGGCGCGCCCGGCTTTCCCGCTTAGGCGGACCGGATCGCCTCGATCCGCGGCTTACGGCTCTCGGGGCTGTCGAGACTGAAGCTGCGAATGTCGCCGAGCTCCTCGCGGCCAAACGCCTCCATTCGGCGGACGGCGGCGCGGAGGGCGTCATGGGGCTCGATGAAGCTCATCCAGGCGACCTCGCCTCGGCTTTGGTCGAATTCCCAGACTCCGATGAGCCTCCCGCGATCGTAGATCGCATGAGATTCGAGCTCGCTTAGGCCGCCGAGTTCCCCGAGGCCTTTCGGTCCAAAGACGTGACGGCCCCGGTCGGCCTCATCGACCAACGTCTGGATCTGGCCCCAGCGCAAATGGGAAAGGCCGTCTAGGTTCGAAGCCAGGACGATCTGGGGCTCTTTTGGCGGCACGAAAGCTTCGAAGGCCTCCCGAGTCTCGGGAAAGGCAAGCAGGTCGCTGCCCTCCTCGATCGGGACCAACCCGAGGCCCGCGATCGCGGCGTCGGCCGCTTTTCCGCTGATCCCGGCAATTCCGGCGAAGCTGGACTTGGAGGCGGGTCCGATCCACGAGAAATAGGCACGGGCAAATGCCGCGGTCGCTTCAGCGAGCGTCAAGCTTGTGCCGACCGTGGGCGAGTCCTTCCACAAACTGTATTTGAACCTCTGATTATCGAGCCTCCCGTTGGCCGGAATACGACGGATCTTGCCCTCCGTTTGAAGGATTCCGAGCACCATCGGCAACGTAGTCCCGATGCCGCGCTTCTTGCCCTCATCGCCCAGGCTGCGAACGGCGTCGCCGAGCGGTTCTTTCATTTCTTTGGGGTCGAGCGGTCCGACCTCCAAAACTCGTTGAACCTTCTCAGAAAGCGTCGCGATTTCGGCTTCGGTAACGCCGAGATGGCGCTTGGCAGTTGCAATATCCGGCGGATCGCCTTCGCCACGCGCCAGCCGAAGGGCGATGGCGTAGTGGGCACGAGGCACGACGTACGTGCAGTTTCGCGCGCTCGGAAGCTCGTGGATCGCCGCCGACTCGACGTCGAGGTCAACCGCTTCTCGACGGATTCCAGAACGCGCAAAGAGGGCCAGATAGGGGTTGGCCCCGCCGACCGAACGGGCCCAGCCGGTCGATTCAAGGACTTCAGCCGAGGGCTTTCCGGCAAGCGAACCGTCCAAGCCTTGCCGGTGAAACCACCACGCGCGGAGCTTTGCGATGTCCATGGGGTGACCGTACCTCAGGGCTCGGGCGGCGGTTCCGATTCCCGATCGATCGACGGACGCTCGCGCGGCCCGCGCATTTCGGCCGCGCACGAGCGGATCATCCAGAACACGAAACCCACCACGGTGATGATGATCCAGAGCGACCACGGGCCCGAGAAAAGAACGCGGAAAACGCTGCGCTTGACTTCATGGACGACGGCGCCGGGACGGATCGGGATTTTAAGCTTGGCGCACTCGCGGCAGCGCACGCCGTTTGCGCCGATCACCGCGCACCTCGTGCAGATCGGGCGTTCGCAGCGGCCGCAGCTCAGGTTGGTGGCCGTCTTGGGGTGGCGGAAGCAGAATAGGGAGGGCGGTTCGGCTTCGGACGGGGCATCGAATCCGAGCGAAAGGTCATGGCCGCACCGGACGCAGTTCGTTGCGCCCGTTTCGTTTTCACGCCCACATCGCGGGCAGACGGTTGCCGCCCCCTCCGGATCGCTCATCCCTTCCTATTGTCCCACGAGTTGACGCGGGACTATCTCGGAATCAGGCTCATCGGCGCTTTATGGGTCTTCAACCACTCCTCGACCGGAAAATCGGTGGGGCCGATCGCCAGTTCGACGACCTTCCACGTTTTTCCGGTTTTTTGGAGCAAGGCCAGGGAAAGCGAGTCCATGACGCCCTGTTCGAAATCCTCTTTGAACTTCGTTTTTTTCCAGTCGACCGGTTTGCCGGGAGCGCGCAGCGGTTCGCCCATCCAATAGGCCCAGCCTTTGAGCACGCGCAAGGTGGTGACTTTGAACACGATGGGCTTGCCGATCTGCTTTTCGAAACGGGGCCGCAAGGCATCCATGATCGCTTTGCGGTCGGCCGAGCCGGGGGCGGGGGTGACGGGCTTTTGGCTGGGCGCCAAAGTTGCGGCCGCGAGGAGGACGAAAGTCAACCAGAGGTGTTTCATCGTGGATCTGACGAAACGATACTCCAACGGAATGCAAGGAGCCGGTATATCTCCCGGGCTGAGGCATGAACCTTTTGGGTTCAACGTGCCGTCCCAACCTCAAGGCCGGCGCCTCGGGGAGTTGCGCCGCCAACCTGGGGAATCGAGGGACGGATTCGCAGGGGCGTCGAGGCGATTTCTCGGCGAACTTTGTCGAATTCCTGTGCAGATTGCCGTTCCTTCGGTTACAATGACGGTTGCGACTTTAGGCGCACCCGTGGGGGTGGTTGGGCGGCAAGGCTTGAGGGGCTCGCCGGACCATGACTCCGCACCGAGGAGAAGGTGTCCGTGAAGATACATACGAATACGCGTATTCGCCGAGGCGTGGGACTCGGCCTTTTGTTCATCTCGGCCGTTACGACGGCGGTCGTCGGCTTGAACGCTGGAAAGGCCAAGGCCACCGGCGCTCACAAAGTGGCGGCGAAGGTCGGCGCAAGCGCAGCGGGGGCCTACCAGTCGCCCGCTCGGTTCATTGAGAACAAAGGCCAGTGGGATTCTCGCGCCAAGTTCTTGGGCCGAGCCAACGGCATCGACACATGGGTTACCGATGGCTCGGTGCTCTTCGATGCGTACTCGACGCGAGTTGTAAGGCCGACGACGAAAGCTTACGATAAGCGATTTGCGCCCACGCGAACCTATCGCAAAGGCCAGGTCGTTCAAATGGGCTTCGAAGGCGGCCGTCCTGCCTCGAATGTCGATGGCATAGGCGAGATGGGCATGAGCACGAACTACTTCGTGGGCCAAATCAACGTGCGCGATGCTCGCAGCTACCAGGAAGCGGTTATGCGCAACGTGTATCCGGGCATTGACGTTCGGATGTATTTCCAGGATTCGAAGCCCCGGTATGACCTCCTCGTCGCCCCGGGAGCGGATCCCAATCTCATCAAACTGAAATTTAACGGCGCCAATGCCGTGACGCTGCGTAGCGGAACCGAGCTCCAATTGAGCACCAATGTCGGGCCGCTCTCGATCAGCGGCCTTTACGCCTATCAGATGATCAACGGGTCGCGCCGGCAAGTTCCGGCCGCCTTTCGGATGGCCGGTGGCAACGTAAGCTTCCTCCTCGGCAGCTACGATCGAACGAAGCCGCTTGTGATCGACCCGGTCGTGTTCAGTTCCTATCTCGGTGGCATTGGCTCGGAAGACCACGGTTTGGGCGTCACCGTCGATCGGTTCAACAAGCCCTACGTTTGCGGTTCTGCCACTTTCAATACGTTCCCGACCTCGGTGGGCGCGTACGACGAGACGATGGTGGCTACCGATGCGTTCGTGACGAAGTTCTTTGCGGACGGCACGGACGTCGAGTACAGCACGTATATCGGTGGCGGTCTTCTCGATCCCCTCTACACCGCAGCCTATGACGAAGTGGAAGACCCCCTCAATCCGTTGACGCCGGAGGATGTGGCGACTTCGATCAAAGTCGACTTTGATGGCAACGTCTTTGTCGTTGGCTATACGGCTTCGGCGGACTTCGACGTGACGGTGGGCAACTACACGTCGCCTCCCGAGCGCCCCGTCAACGGCGGGCCCGGTCGAACCAAGACCGACTTTTACGACGGATTTGTCGTGAAGTTGAATCCGACCGGTACGGGTATTGTTTGGAGCCGATGCTTCGGCGGCGAGCGGTTTGACTGGGTCAAGAACGTTGCGCTTGGTTCGGACGGATCGGTTTATATCTCGGGTGATACGCAATCGGAAACGTCCTTCCCGATCAGCAGTGCGGTTCAAGCTGCGATCAAAGGCGACGGCGATGCGTTCCTTGCCAAGCTCTCCTCGGATGGCGCCACGGTTCTGTACAGCACCTACCTTGGCGGAACCGACGAGTACTTCCCAGACAATCCCGACGTTCCAGACGGCGGAACGCCGGATGATCCTGACAACCCGGACAATCGGTTCGACAATGCGAACTCGCATGCCGACGATGATGTCAGCGTCGGGCTGGCGGTCGACAGCGACGGCTTTGCCTACGTTCTCTTGCAGACAACGTTTAACGATGCCCCCAAGAAAGCGGGCAGCTTCGATACGTTCGTCAACAACGTCGACTGCCTCGCCCTGAAGGTCGCGCAAAACGGCGCGTCACTTGAATACGGGACGTTCCTTGGAGGCAACGACAACGACTTCCCGACGGGGATTGCCGTCGATTCGACCGGCAATGCCTTCGTCACGGGTGTCAGCTTCTCGTTTAACTACCCCAGGACCGCCGGAGCTTTCGACCGGGTTTACAACCTTGCCCAGGATTGCTTCATCACCAAGCTGAACCGCCTTGGCAATGGCTTGGTCTACAGCACGTTCATGGGCACGATCGATGGGGTCGCGCCTTTGGCGATCCAAGTGGACGATTTGGGATTCGCCCACCTCACTGGGCAAGTCGTCCAGATCGGGACGGTGCCGTGGCTTCCCGTCACTGCGAACGCGGACGATGCAACGTTTAACGGCGGCGTCGACGCGTTCGTCTACGTGATGAACAACACCGGTACCGGCCTCCAATACTGCTCGTATTGGGGCGGATCGAACACCGAGTTTGGAACGGGTCTCGCTCTGGACGCTTCGCGGAATGCGTATGTGACTGGATACACCTATTCCGACTCGGCGGACCAGATTCCGTTCCCGACAACGGCTGGCGCGTTCAAAACCGGAAAAGTTCGGGAGGTTCCCTTCCGCTTGGCGGACGCCTTTATCTCGAAGATAAAGACCCGCATTCCGATTACGATCCAGAGCTTGACGATCGTCCCGGACCAGGTTCCGGGCGGGGTCGGTGCGGTGGGTACGGTCACCCTTTCGGGCCCGGCCACGGTCGGCGGAACGCTGGTTACCCTTTCGAACACCAACAGTTCGGTTGTTCAGCACGTGACGGCAATCACGATCCCGCAGGGCGCAACTTCGGGAACATTCGACATCGCGACGACGCCAAACGTCATCACGGTACAGAACGTCCAGATCACGGCGACGGCGGAGGGCGATTTCAAAACGTCCACCATCATCGTTAAGCCGTGGCTGGAAGGCTTCACGCTCAGCAATGCGTCCGTGGTCGGCGGCAACCCGATGGCGGCTCGTGTTACCCTGTCCTTCCCGGCTCCAACCGGCGGCATGGTGATCCAGCTCAGCTCGACCAACACTAACGTCGCCACCGTGCCGACGACGGTGACGGTTCCGGAGGGCCAGACGACGGAAGTCTTCGACGTCACCACGCTCGGGGTGTCCTCGATTGTGACGGTTGAGATCAATGCATCCCTTAATGGGTTGACCTTTACTCAGCCGTTGGACGTGCTTCCGGCCAAGTTGGTGGAGCTTTCGTTCAACCCGACTCGGGTGAGCGGCGGCACGTCGTCGACCGGAATCGTGAAGCTCGACGGCAAGGCTCCGGCCGGCGGCGTCACCGTGGCGCTGGTCAGCGACAACCCGGCGGTCACCGTCCCGGCGACCGTGGATATCGCGGAGCAGACCAGCTCGACGACCTTCACCGCCGACACCTCGGTGGTGGCGATCAACCAGACCGCGATCGTCACGGCGACGTTTGGGGTCGATACGGCGGTCGCCACGCTCGACGTGCTTGTCGCGAATCTGACCTCGCTTGTAGTCACGCCAAACAGCATCCTGGGCGGCAACACGGCAACGGGTACGGTGGGCCTCGATCATCCGGCGGCGACGGGCGGCGTGACGATCACGCTGAGCTCGAGCAATCCGGCGGTGGCCTCGGTACCGGCGTCGGTGACGATTCCGGTGGGCGCGACGTTCGCGAACTTCCCGATCACGACGACGGTTCAGGCTGCAACGACCAACGTGACGATCTCG
>CAYONY010000144.1:0-8732 GCA_964405415.1 uncultured Fimbriimonadaceae bacterium
ACCTTCCGCTCTCTCAAGGTTGACTACCAGGCCAACATCCGCCGCAACATGGAGGCGATGCTCCGAAAATGGGAGATCGAGGAACTGGACGAATGGCTCTCCCTGACCCGGATCCCGGAAGGCGTCGCGATTTTCCAGCCTTTCGAAGCCGCTCCCGAAGAGGGCCATCGCATCCGAATCAATGGCGAAGAGGTTGATCTGGTCCATCAGGCGTCCGATATGGAGTTCGCGGCGTGGCTGATGAGCCAGCCGATGGTCCACACCCCCGAAGGCCGCAAAACCCTGATCGAAACGCTCCAGGCGGCGTAAGGACCCTGCAACCAAGTTCGGCCTCAAATCGTCCCCGCTCTCGATGGAGCACATCCTGCGCGGCATCGGCTACGTCACCACTCGGCGCAAGCTCTGGCCCTACGTCTGGGGGCCGATGTTTGTCGCCGCCCTCGTCTTCATCGGCATCTCGATCCTTGCCCGGTGGTGGCTTGCGCCCATCTTCAGCGACTGGATCGCCCGAACCGGACTCGAAAGCCTCACCAGCGGCATCCTCGGCCAGGTCGCCTTCACCCTCCTGTGGTGGCTCATCGCCTCCATGCTCTACGTCGGCATCGCCGGCGTCCTGTCGGCCTTCCTTTGGGAACGCCTCAGCCGTGAAATCGAAATCCTCGAAGGCACGCTCCCCAACCCCGAAGCCCGGATCGGGTGCGCCGGCACGATTTGGGACACCGTGATCCGCTCCGGCATCTCGCTCTTCGTCGGCATTGCCGCGCTGCTTACCGGGTGGCTCTGCTTCGGCATTCCCGGCATCGTGCTGGCCGGGTGGATCGGCCTGCTCGATTTCTCCAGCTGCGCGTTCGCCCGCCGCGGCGTGCTCATCGGCGGCCAGCTCCGCCGGATCTACGGCTGCAAGGGTTGGCCGGGCTTTTTGATCGGCTCCGGGGTCATCAGCCTGTTTCCGCTGCTGAACGTGCTGCTGCTTCCGGCGCTGGTCGCCGGCGGGACGCTGCTCTGCGCGAAGGGAGGTGAGGTGAAAGGGAAAAGTTGAAAGTTGAGAGGTAAAAGTCGCGACGACGAGAGGTGAAGTGAAGGGCTCGCCTCTGTCTTCTGCCTTCTGCCTTCAAACCGCTGCCTTTCGCCTTTCGCCCTCCGCCTTCGTCCCTCTCCTCACTCCTCACGCCTCACGCCTCACGCCTCACATCCTCACTCCTTACTCCTCACTCCTTACTCCTCACTCCCCACTCCCCACTCCCCACTCCCCACTCCCGACTCCTCACATCCTCACTCCTCACATCCTCACTCCTCACTCCTCACTCCTCTGCACCCCGGCTCCCCTGCTCCCGCGCTCTCCCCTGGGCCTTCCGACTCATCCAAGCCCGGCCATTCCTGGGCCCTTGCGCCCAACTCCGCAACCTCCGTGCCCTTTTTTGCAACAACTCGCGCCTAAATGAAACAGGGCGGCCCCCTGGGAGAAAGGACAGGTATGAGGGAATGAGTGAAAACAAGACCCGGACCCCCGAGCCCGATGCGGTCGAGGTGGCCCAAGAGATCGCCTTGAAGGCAGCCGCCGACATCGCGACCCAAACCGAATTTGCCGTCATCGACGCCAGCCACCGCGATTCCGTGGCCGAGGCCGCCAAACGCTTCGACGCCATCCGGCACTACGCCGAACGGGCGCTCACCGCGCTCAGCCGCGTTACCGGGCGCCCCGGCGACCCCACGATCTGAAAAAGCAGGCTGCGGTAGACTCGAATCGCTCGTGAATCGACCCGCCGCCGCCATGGCCTCCCGGGCGGAACGGCCCCTCGTCGAAGCCGCCGCCGAAGCGCTCTTGGCCTGCGCGGCCCGCTCGGAAAGCGAAGACGAATTCCTTGCCGAAGCGGCGGGCCGAGCCGCGGAATACGCACGCGCCGAAGGCTGCGACCTTTTTTCCGCCGATTCCGACGGCGGCCTCGTGCTCCGCGCCAGCACCTATGCCCCCGACCTGGCCCACCGGTGCCGCCTCGGCAAGGGCCTCGGCGTCGTGGGCCATGTCTTCGAAACGCGCGAACCCGCCTTCATTCGTCGCAACGCCAGGCAGCACCCCAAAAGCGTTTTCTATCCGGGAATCGACGAACGCGACGTTCAATCGATGGCGGTGCTGCCGATCGGTGAAAAGGGCCATGAACTCGGCGTAATGCTCCTCTTCCGCCATCGCACCTGGCCCTTCACCCATGCCGAAAAGGAACGGCTGGGACGCATCGCCCGCTTCCTCGGCCTCGGATGGGAGACCTACCTCAACGCGTACCGCGTGGGCTCCCGCGCCAAGCGGATTGGCGCGTTGACTGAAGTCACCAAGATCATCGCCGCCAGCCCCTATCTGGAGGAGATCCTCCAATTGCTGGTCAATATCACCGCCCAGCGGTTCGGCTACCTCGTCTGCACCGTCCGCCTCCTCGACGAGGAGCGGGGCGAGCTCGTCTTGCGCGCCACCCAAGCCCCCGCCAAGGCCTACCAGCGAAAGCGCGCACTGCGCCTGGGCGAATCCATCGCCGGACGTGCGATCGCCGAAAACCGCCCGATCATCGTGCCCGACGTCCAGCAGGAGGCGAGCTATGTGGGCCATGATCTCGCGGTCGAGCAGGGCTTACGCTCGATGATCTGCATCCCGCTGACGATTCAGGATCGCGTGGTCGGGGTCATGACCTGCTACACCGAACTCGTTCGCGAGTTTCCAGAAGACGAAATCAGCGCGCTCGAAACCCTGGCCAAGCAGGCGGCGGTGAGCATCGAGCACGCCAAGCTCCAGGTCCGCAACACGCTGATGCAAGAAATGCATCATCGGGTGAAAAACAGCCTCCAGCAGGTGGCTTCTCTGCTCCGGCTCCAGCTTCGGCACAGCCACAACCAATCGCCCGAAGAGCTGCTCTCCGATTCATTGGCCCGGATATTGGCGATCAGCTCGGTCCACGACCTGCTCAGCCGGGAGGACCTCGACCATGTCAGCGTCCGCCAAGTCGCCGAGCTTCTGGTTTCCCAACAGATTGGACTCGTGCCTCCGCACCGCGCCATCCAGTTCGAGGTCCGCGGCGACGACTTCCGCCTCAACATGAACCAGGCGACCCAGGTCGCCCTCATCCTGAACGAGTTGATCCAGAACGCCGTTCAGCACGGCTTCGTGGCTAGAGAGGCGGGCGAAATCCACGTCAATGTTGAAGAGGCCGATGGCGAGATCGGGGTGTGGGTTTCGGGCAGCGGGGACCCATTGCCCGAAGGTTTCGATCCGGCACGGCACGGCAATCTTGGACTTCAGATCGTGGAAAACCTGACCAAAGGCCTGGGCGGCAAGTTCGCGATCGAAGATCGGCTTGGCTGGACAGTGGCGGAGGTCCGGTTCCCGAGAGCGGGAGGCGAGTAGGGTTGCCGAAGCGTCCTACTGACGCGCCTAATCCAGCCGGGTCAAACCGGTGGCAATTCGAAGGGCCTCTTCAATCTCAAGCATTTTCGCTTCCGACACCACCCCATAGCTCGCGAAAATGCGGCTTTTGTCGATTGAACGCAGCTGCATTAGCCGAACTTTGGATCGCATCGTGAGTCCAGCTTCGGGAGGCTCGATCAGCACTTCGAACGGATAGACCGATTCCGTTCGTTTTGAGGTGAGGGATGCGATAAGCACCACGCTCGAGTGTTCATTGATCAGATTGGGTGAGATCACAATCGCCGGCCGCTCTCCGGCTTGTTCGGAGCCTACGGTGGGGTCGAGCCGGACGCGAACAACTTCGCCGCGACGGGGAAAACTCACTGCCATTGAGCGTCATCGGCCGACTGAAATGCCTTAGCCTCCTCAAGGTCGAGATCAAACATCTCGCGGCAGCCTTGGACAATCTCCGCCCTCAATCGGGCTTTGCGGCTACGATCAAGCCACTCCGCGATGAGCGAACCGACGAGCTCGCTTCTTTTTCCCGGCCCGACAGCGGCCTCCATTCGCGCGATGATATCGGGTGGCAGGTTGTACGTACGCTTGACCATACGATCTTATGGTACCACGTATGGCATCAAAACTCGTCCTTCGGCACCTTCAGCTCGCCCTTCTGAATCAGCGCCGCCACGGCCTCAACGCGAGCCTTCGTGCCCGCGGGCAAGCGGCTTTCAAGCTTTTCATTGAGCACGAAGAGGATCGCATTGTCCTCCATCCCCATCAGCCCAACCTCTCCTTTATAGGTCTTTTCTTGAACCTGCTTCGCCAGTTTGAGAAACGCCGGTTTGGCGTTGATCACCGCCGAAGCCACCACGACCTCGCTCGGGTTGGCGTTCTGGTCCATGTTCGCCCCAAAGGCCAGCACACTCTTCTCCTTGCAGGCATCGAATACGCCCTGGGCCGCATTGTTGGCTTGGTGAATCACGAAATCGGCGCCTTCCGCGATCGCCTGGAGCGTGGCCTGTTTGGCCGCCGCGATGTCCGTGCCGTTTCCGGTGAACGTCTCAATCACCCGGATTCCCGGTTTGGCCGCTTCCGCCCCCGCTTTGAAGCCCTTGAACGTCGACCGGATGCTCGGCACGTCGTCGCCGCCGATCATCGCCACCACCCCGCTTTTGGTCGAGAGCCCGGCCAAGTAGCCGCAAAGGTAGAACCCCTGCTCCAGATAGAATCGGAACGCACCCGCATTGGCCGCCGTCTTCCCGCCCGAACTGCTCACAAAAACCGTGTTCGGAAAGTCCTTGGCGACCTCGGCGGCCGGCTCGTTATATTCGAATCCGTGGCCAAACACCAGGTTGTAGCCCTTCTGGGCGTAGCTTCGGAGCGCATCGCGGATCTGGGCCCCCTTCGCCTCTTGATTGCTGACTTCGGCCCCGAGGTCGCTCTTGATCGCCGAAAGCCCCTCAAACGCCATCGCGTTCCACCCGGCGTCGCTCACCGGACCCGGCGTGAGCAGCGCGACTTTGAACGCCGCCTTGCCTTCCGGCGTTGGCGCCTCTTCCTTTCCGGACCCGCACCCGGCCAGCAACATGCACGCGATGACGAACGCAATTCCCGATCGAGCCAACATGCCGCCATTCTAGCTCGCCAGGCTCGTGATTCAAGTATCCTTGCCCGCTATGGGGAACCACCGGATCACGGTTGTTGGACACACGACATTTGAGGCGGAAGCGGGCGCCAAGCTCGCCTACGCCATTGAGCAGAGCGGCTACGACATCAGCCATCGCTGCGGCGGCTACACCCGCTGCACCACCTGCCGCGTCAAGTTTCTTTCCGAAGAGCCGCCGCTCGGCGAGAAGGAACGGATCAGCTTGGAGGAAGACGGCGTCCTCGGCGAATTTCGCCTGAGTTGCCAAATCCGGGTGGACCGCGATATGGAGGTCGAAGTGCTGCTGCCGGTGCACAAAGCCGACTGGGACAATCCGGGCGAAGACCTGACGCCGGACTTCGAAGAGGGTTACGGCAACTGAAACCCTTCCGGCCCGACCGCGTAAATGGGATGGATTGAATCGATGGATATCGTTTGGATTCTTGTCTTTATCGCCGCCGCGGTCCTCGGCTTTTGGATTGCCAGCTACAACGGCCTGGTCAAGCTTCGCCAGCTTCTTCGCAATTCGTGGGCGGACGTCGACGTGTATCTCAAGCGCCGCGCCGAACTCATCCCGAACCTCGTCACCGCCGTCAAGGCCTACGCCAGCCACGAAGAAACCGTCCTGAGCGCCCTCGCCGAGGCCCGGGCGCGGGCGACCGCTTTGCCCGGACCCACGCTTGAGCATGCCGCCGCCGAGACCGCCGTTGCCACCGGCCTTGTTCGCGTGATGATGGTGGCTGAGAATTATCCCGACCTCAAAGCGAGCGGCAACTTCCTCGAACTGCAAAAGGAATTGGCGGATACTGAGCGGTTGATCGCGAGCGCCCGCCAGTACTACAACGCGGTCGTGCGCGATTTCAACACCAAAATCGAAGCCTTTCCCTCGAGCCTGGTCGCGGGCATGATGGGGCTCAAACATGCCGAGTTCTTCGAGACCGAAAGCGCGGACGAGCGCTTGGCGCCAAGTGTCGGCTAGCCGAACGGCGGTTGTGGTCCTCTTTGCCGTTCTTACGGCGGTTTCGGCTTGGGCCCAGGGCGGCTTTACCACCACGCGCTTCGACGTCGACTTGGCGATTCAATAAGACCGGTCGCTTCGCGTTACCGAAGTTATCACGGTTCGCTTTTTCGAGCCGCGGCGGGGCCTAATGCGCTGGTTTGCCACCCGCTATCCCGACCGTCGCGGCGGTTCTCGCGTCGTTCGCGTCGACGACGTGAACGTTCGACAATTGGAGATGGCCAACCAAACGACGCCCTGGCGAGAGAACGAAGGCGTCGCGGCCCAGACCTTTGTCCAGCCTCGACCGGGCCAGTTCCACGTCCGGATCGGCAATCCGAACCGGACGCTAACGGGAACCGTTCGCTATACGATCAACTATCGTGTTCGGGGCGCGCTTACCGATTTCGAGTCGGGCGTTTCGCGAACCGAGCTTTACTGGAATGCTGTTCCTTCGGAATGGGCCACCCCCATTCCGAACTCCAGAGTAGCGCTGTCTTTCCCCTTGGAAGCTCATGGCCCGCCACCCGAACTCAAGGCGTTTGTCGGCTCGATGGGCTCGCCGACAGGTGTCGCCCTGAAAGGGTTTAACGGAAAGGCGGCAGGAGCCGTGGATAGGCTCTCCGCACAACTAGAGCGGTCGAAGCGGCTGAGCGGGAGCCGAGCCGAGGTCCGAACGGCCAGGCCTCTGGCCCGCAGTGAAGGCATCACCGTGGCCTTGGCGATGAGCAAGGGAACGGTCAATTGGCTCGGCCATGAGGCGTCGATCCTCCGCGAGCCCACCCCGACGCGCTTCACTTCGAACGGATCGTCCCAACCTATACCCGCCTATCAAGGCCGAGAAGGCGCGAACGCCTTTGTATTTGAGAACCCCTGGTCGCGGCCCGCCGAGCAGCCGCTGGTGGGGCTGGTGCCCGCCGGGATCGGTCTGGCGCTCATTCTTCTCCTGCGTTGGCTTTTGGGACCTCCCAATGTCGGCCCGATCGTGACCCGGTTCGACCCTCCTGAAGGCATCGGCCCCGCGGAAAGCGGTGTCCTCGTCGATCAAACGTTTCACGTCCACGATCTCGTGGCTGGCATCGTCGCGCTCGCTCAAAAGGGCGCAGTACGGCTCAAAGGCGGATCGGAAGATGGCGAGAAAGAACTGGCGATCGAGATCGGCGATTGGCACAAGATCGGTAACCTCAGCCCCCTTGAATGGGAGATCGCGGGCAAACTCACCGACTACGGCACCACCGTGCGGCCCAGCCTTCTCTATGGCGCGTTCGGCTATTCGTTCGGGCGGATCGCCAGCTTTGCCGCCGGCTGGGTCCGGTCAGAGGGATACCTTCGCCTCGACCCGGGCGTGGCGCAAATCGGCGCGTCGGTGTTGACCGTTTGCGCCGTGATCGCGGCGACAATCTTGACCTTCCGTGCCTCGCCGTTCATCGCGCCCATCGCCGGATTCGTTGGAGCGATTGCCGGGCTCGTGGCCTTTCGCGGCCTCAACCCGATGACGCGCCGAGGCGCGCGGGCCCTGAACGAAGTCTTGGGCGTTCGAGAGTTCATCCTCCGGGCTCGAAAAGAAGAGTTCAACCAGGCAATTCAGGCTTCCGGACCCCAAGACCTGTACGAGCGGCTCCTCCCCTATGCCATCGCCTTCGGGATGGGCGCGGCTTGGACCCGGCACTTCGAAGGGCTCGCCGTCCGTCCTCCGCAATGGTATGAGCCGGGCGAGCCTGGACTCTTGGAAACGGGGTCGCTTCTCAACCTCTTCGACCGAGATTTGGATCGCTCCGAGAGCTTTTGGGCGGCGGCCCAATATCAGCCTCGGCCCCAATCGAGCTGGACCGATTTCGGCGGCAGCTCGTTCGGCAGCGGCGATTCAGTCTTCGACAATTTCGGCAGTTCGGGCGGGTCGTCCTTCGGCGGCGGCTCTTCGGATGGAGGAGGCGGAGGCGGCAGCGTCGGAGGCGGAGGCGGAGGCGGGGGCGGCGACAGTTGGTGAGGGGGGTCTTCCTTCCATCGCACCGTTGACCTTCGTCCTTCGACCCTCGTCCTTCGTCCTTCGTCCCTCACCCCTCCGAACGGTCGACCCTCCCACTGGGTATAACCCGCCTCGGCATGTCCGACCTTCTCGCCGCCCGACACATCCGCGACGTTCCCGATTTTCCCAAGCCCGGCATCCTCTTCAAAGACATCGCGCCCGTCCTCCAACATCCCGCCGCACTTCAAGAGATCGTCGACCTCTTAGCCCAAGATGCGCGTGACCAGGGCGCGGAGGTTATCGTCGGCATCGAAAGCCGAGGATTCGTCTTCGGCGTACCCCTCGCGCTGCAGCTTGGCCTCCCCTTCTCGATGGCGCGCAAGCTCGGCAAACTCCCCTACGATCGGATCTCCGAGGAATACGCGCTCGAATACGGCACGAACACGGTGGAAATGCACACCGATGCGGTTTCGCCCGGCCAGCGCGCCTATGTGGTCGATGACCTGCTGGCGACCGGAGGCACCGCCGCCGCCGCCGCGAGGCTCATCGAACGGCTGAACGGCAACGTTTGCGGCTTTGGCTTTATGGTCGAACTGACCTTCCTCAATGGACGTCGCTTGCTGAGCGGCTATTCGGTCAGAGCGCTGATCGAGTATTGATTTAGGTACAATCTCGCCTCCCCATCGGGCCCAGGTGGTGAAATTGGTAGACGCGCTGGCTTCAGGTGCCAGTG
>CAYONY010000145.1:0-8661 GCA_964405415.1 uncultured Fimbriimonadaceae bacterium
ATCCCCTCGAGCCAAGAAGGTACCGTAGCCCCGCCGCCATCCGGTTCCGCCATGCGGTCCAGTTGTGGCCTTCGTTCGTTTTCATCGCTCGATGCGGCAATCCCAAGCGCTTCAAGGTCTCCTCGGCCGCTTGGTTTTGAACGGAAAGCTCCTGCTCAAAGGCGCCCCAACAAAGCCAGAGCTTCGTTCCCTTCGCGATTTTCTTAAGTTCCGCCGGTTGGATCGTGTCGGTAAAGTCGGGGCCGTTCTCCATCCTCACAAACGCCCCGGACTGGGAATGGACCCCGCCTGCGACCTTGTCGGGAAACTCTTCGGCCAGCCGCAAGGAGATCAGCCCGCCCATGCTGGAGCCGCCCACGTAGAGGTCCCTGGCTCTTCCGCTGGCTCCGGTCGCCTTGCGAATCGCGGGAACGGCCTCGTTCAGGAGAAAGTTTCCGTAAGCCTTCCAACCGACGCCGTACTCTTTGAATCGATCGAGAGGAGGGACTAAACCCAAGATGACCGGCCGGTCGATGTCTCCTGCCTCCAAGAGGTTCATCAAGACGTTTTGAATCCGGCCGTACTTCTCATAGTTCGGGCCGTCGCCATAGAGGAGAATCGGCAGCCCCTTTGGCTTTTCCGGCGCAAAGACCACGATTTCGCGGCCTCCGACCTGCAGCACCGACCGCTTCATCGGTTTCTTGGGCGTTTTTTCCAACCCATGGAACCGGTAATTCGGCCCCTCCCAAACGCTGTTTTCTCCCCCAACCCCGTTGTCGTTCTTTTTGCGATTGTTTGGGTCGAGCATCCATTGGCCGTCGACGATGAGCTTGTATTCAAAGCGGGCGTCGTCGGGCAGTCGATGCCGGAAGGTCCAATAGATCCCCTCTTCCTCGAGAAGCTTGGGCTGGCTCCAGCCGAAGAGATCGCCGGCAAGCTGAACTTTCTTAGCTTTGGCGTCGGAAAAGCGGATCGTCACCTCGGCGGGTGCCGCCAGCATCAGGGCCAATAGGGATGCAAGCATGGGCCGAGTTTACACATCGGGCCGATCGCCGCAGGTCGTGCGAAAGAAGGTCTCGAAAAAGGCCGCCACGTCGACGTCGGAACAAACGCGGTGCGGCCCCGCTGGCGTGGTGTTCCAACACGAGCGCCCGATCCCCGGGCCCTGGGCAAACTCGATCTCGACGATCCCGAGAGCGTATTGACAGATTCGGGGCTCGAAGATCACCGCCGCCGCAAGGGGGTCGTGGAAGGTGACCGGATCGCCCTTCCAATGCTCGAGCATTGCTCCCGCCGCACGCGCCGCGCCCGGGCCAACTGACAACGATTTGGAGACGTCTGCCCGTGGCATTTGGCACCGAAACGTGACATCGAGGGCCACTGCGGTGAGCGCGCCGGGCGGCGCCATTCGGAACACGATCGCGGCGGCGGCCGGGTCGCATTGGACGTTCCATTCGGCATTCGCCCGTTGGCCCTCCTCGGTAAGCCCAAACGTGCCCGACATCAGGACGATCTGCTTGAGAAGGGTGGGGATTTCCGGGTCGGCTAGGAAGAGGGTGGCCACATTCGTAAGGGGCCCGATGGCCAGGAGCACGACTTCGCCCGGCCGGGTGCGGATGGTTCGGCGAAGAAAGTCGAGGGCATCCCAGGGCTCGTTTTGGGGAATCGGTGCTGCGGGCGGCAAGGCGGCGAATTGCGAGACGTCCGGCTGGTCGATCCCGCCAAGCATGGGCCCGCGCAATCCGGCGAAAACCGGGATCTCGGAGCGTCCCGATTCCGCGCAGAGCCACGCCGCCATCGCGGCCCGTTTGCGCGTGTCGCCCGTCGCGGTCGTCACCCCAAGGAGGTCGCACCTGGGTTCACCCAGGAGATAGGCGAGCGCCAACGCATCGTCGATGTCGGCGCCAATGTCGGTGTCGAGCAAAACCGGGATGGGCGTGGCCATGGCGGTGCTTTCCTTTTACCTTTTGCGCCGTGCCAAGATGGACCGTGTTCACCCATGAGCCCCTTCCCGCCACCTCGCCCGCCGGCGTCCTGAAGTCGACTCGCCGTCTCCAGGTCGAAGAGATTCCGATCTGGCCGATCGCGAGCTATGGGGACGACGATTTGGTGCTCATCAAAGTGGCGGCGTGCGGGGTTTGCGGCTCCGACTTCCGGTATTTCCAAGGCGAAAACCCCTGGGCCCAGCACACGCTCGGCGAAGAGCGGGGCAACCCGCCGAATATCGTGCTCGGCCACGAGTATGCGGGCACCGTGGTCGCGGTGCTTTCGGAAACCAATCGTCGGTTGTTGGGCAAGCGGGTCGCGCCCATCTGCTCGAAGGTCTGTGGCTGGTGCGAGGAGTGCCGGGCCGGGCGCAGCCGCATGTGCCCCAATACGATCCATCTGGGCCACGGACAAGGTTGGGGGCAGAAGCCCTACTACCCAGGCGCCTGCTGCCGCTACGTCCCGAGTTGGGGAGCGTCGTGTTACGAGATCTCCGATTCGCTCGGCTTCGATGAAGCGGCAATGATGGACATCCTCGCGGTATGCGTGCACGTCGCGGAGGTTGGCGGAGTCCAGCCCGCGCGACCGGTGCTCTGCATCGGAGCCGGGCCGGCCGGGAACGGCTTGGCCCAGACCGCGCTGATCATGGGCGCGGATCGAACCGTGCTTTTGGACCGGGCCCCGACCGCGCTGGACATCGCCCGGAAGCAGAACCTGGGAACGGTCATCGATGTTTCAGGGCTTAGCGGGTCTGACCTTTTGAACGCGGTTCAAAAGGCGGCCCCGGAGGGTTACGGGACGGTTTTCGATTCGGTGGGCACGCCCCAGACTCTCGAAATGGGCTTGAAAGCGCTCGGAAAAGGTGGTGGCTACGTCAGCCTCGCCGTCCACGCGGGGCAGCCGATCCCCTTCGACATCATGAGCCTGGGCGCGGAGCGGCGGATGGTGACGAGCTGCAATTTCGAGATCGGGGATTACGCGAAGGCCCTGGCGTGGCTGGAGGCGGGGCGGTACCGGGTGAAGGAGTGGTTCACCCCGATCACGCTGGCCGAGGTTCCCGGGCGGTTCGAGAAGATCGTCGCGAACCCGGATGAGAAGGGGGTGTTCAAGATGGTCGTGGATCCGTGGAAGTGAGAAGGAGAGAAGTCGAGGAAGGTTGATGAAAATGGAGTTTAGGTGGAGGAATCGACAGCGACAGACTTCCTCGACCTCTTCTCAACTTTCCGCCACGTTTCTCTCTCCCTCAGGCCGCCACATGCACGGCCAGGTGCTCGTCAATCGCTCGAACCCTAGCTTCCTCACGATCGGTTCGCTCGTCGGTTGCGCGTCGATGACCAAATACTTCAGCCCTCTCGAAGCCGCCTCGCGCGCTCGCGCCGCGACGATCGCGCGGTAAAGTCCACATCCGCGAAAAGCCTCTCGAACGGCCCCCGTTCCGAGATAGCCGAACCAACTTTCTGGGTGGGCTGCCAGCCTTCCCGCCGCCGCCGGAATCCCGTCCACATAGGCCACGAAAACCCGGTGGCCTTCGAATCCTTGTTGCAAGGCAAAGGCAAGCTCCCGCGAGGTCGGCTCGAACGACTTGCTAAAGACTTCCTCCGCCACCGTTCGAAAGTCGGCCAAGCCCGACTCGTCGTCGATCCGTCGAACTTCAAACGCCTCATTCCCCAGCCATGGGAGGAAGACGGAGAGATCGAACGCCATGAACTCCTCCTTCGGGCCGACCTCGAATCCCTGCGCCCGAAGCCGCTCCAAAAGGTCGGGCGGACGGTCGTGGCCGAAAACCTTCCACTCGAACTCTCGCTCTCCCGCCGCTTGAATCTCCGCCTCGATCGCCGCATCGACGTTCGATTCGTCAAGATTCGAGGCAATCACAATCCGATAGGCGCCTTCCGAGCCAATCAGCCTTGACACCCCCGGCCGAGTCTCAATCAACTGTCCCGGCATCGCCACGATCCGCCGCTCCGCGTCGAATCGCGCCAACACCGCGTCGACGACCATTTCAGCCCAATTCCCGCCGAGCCGCTTCGAGAATCCGAGCGATAAAGGGTCCTTTCAGCTCGGTGTAGGCCTCACGGTCGCGGCGGTGGGCCTCGGCCAATTCCAGCTTCAGCGCGGCGTATTCTGCCGCCGCCTCCGGGTGCGCCCGCAGATAATCCCGAAACCGAAGCCGGTCTATCCAAAACGGACTATCAATGGGAACGAGATGCAAATGGTGCGTCCTTTCGAAATCCGAAGGCTTGCAGAACCAATGCATCTGGTCCGCCTTATAAGGAAAGTAGCAGTAGCTCAGCGGCGCGACCGCCTCGATCGCCCCTCGCGAAGCTTCCAGCGAAACCACCGGAGCCCCGATGTCCAGGATCGGCTTGGCGGGCAGGCCGGGGACCGAGGTGCTGCCAATGTGCTCGATCTCTCCGGCCAGCCAGGGTTTCAGAACCTCGGCCAAGCGGGCCTTTTCTTCAAGAAACCGGATCGGCCACGACGGATCGTAAGGTTCGATATACACCGGCGGAAGGACGTCACCGGGTTTCGGACAGGAATCGGCAGCCATCGCAAAGCAAGTATGGCCCTCTTGGGTTCATGGCGACCGGGTCCGAGCGTTGCGAACCGTCGCGGGTCTTGCGTGCGTTTCCTTTGGCCGCGCGAATGGGGAAAGGCGGCTAAGCTATGTTACGAGAGATCTCATGCTGACGCTCGCCCTTACCCTCTGCCTTGGAGACGTCCAGGCCCCAATCGTCCTCCCGCTTTGGAGCCAAGGGGCGCCCGGCTCCGAAAGCCGCCGCACCGAACCCGAGCAAGCCAAAGACTGGTGGATCAAGAACATCCACAACCCGAGTGCCCATGTCTTCCTACCGCCCAAAGAGAAGGCCACTGGCACCGCCGTCGTCATCTTTGCCGGCGGGGGCCACCGCGAACTGGTCTTCAATGCGGAAGGCGTCGAACCGGCCCAATTTTTGGCCTCGATCGGGGTCGCCGGCATCGCGGTGAAATACCGCCTGGCCCGAGAGCCGAATTCGCCTTATAAGCTGGATGTGCATACGCCCCAGGACGCGGCAAGGGCGATGCGCCTGGTCCGTCACCACGCCAAAGCGTGGGGGATTGACCCCAACCGAATCGGCGTGCTCGGCTTCTCTGCCGGTGGCGAGACCGCGGCGATGGTGGCCTACCCCAAGGGCGACGGCGATCCGAATGCGTCCGATCCGGTGGACCGCCATTCCGCCCGTCCCAACTTCCAGATGTTGGTCTATCCCGGGCCATTGGGGATTCCGGAGACCCTCCCCGCCGATGCCCCGCCGACCTTTGCGGTGGTGGCCAACGACGACGGCGCCGCCGGGGTCCTCGTGAACTTGGTTCGGAAGTACCGCGAAGCGAAGGTCCCGATCGAGCTGCACCTTTACGCCAAGGGCCAGCACGCCTTCAACATGGGCAACCGGTCGAGCCTGAAAAGCATCCGCGGCTGGCCTCAGCGGATGGCGGAATGGCTGGAGGACCAGGGGTGGCTGAAAGCCCCCTCGCCTTTTTGACTCCGGTCAAAAGGGAGAGGGGGTTGGGGGTGAGGGTTCGGATTCCCCTCCTTTGAAGGAGCGGCGGGGGTGGATGCCTCCATGCTGCCGCCTACGCCGCCATGTGAAGCTGGAGCCCACCCACCCCAACCCCTCCCTCAAAGGAGGGGCTTATTCGACTCCAAGCACCGTCAGCGCCGCCTCGCTCAGTCTCGCCTTCGTTTCCAGACGCAGGTACCGCGACTGATCCAACTGTTGCGGCTGATGGCGCCGAGTGAAATAGCTGTGCAGCGCGCGCCTTCGGTTTGCCGTTCGATTCAAGGTGCCCCCGTGCCAAACGTGGCTGTTGAAGACAACCACCGTCCCGGCGGCCGCCAGAAGGAGAGCCTCGTCCGGGTGCGGCGCTCGCGGATCTTCGCCGTCGTCGCCCGGCATCTTGGTCCCCCAGCGGTGGCTTCCCGGAACCACGCGCGTGGCCCCATTCGCGGAGGTGAAATCATCCAGTAGCCAGATCGAATTGCAGACCTGCCAATCGCCCGGCGTCTCCAATCGTCCCCAATCGGCATGGAGAGCTTGAAGGCCCTCTCCCGGTTTGGCGAATCGGGCATTCAGACTTGAGAGCCGCAAATCGCCCTTCAGCACAAACGCAATCGCGGCAAGGACCTTCGGATGCTGGTAGAAAACGTCAAACTCAGGGCCTTTGTTGACGAGGTCGGCCAGCCGGTCGGTACCCGCTTCTTGGTGCACTTCCAGCCCGGCCTGGTCGCCTTCTTCATTGAGAAGCTGGTCGAGCCGAGTGCCAACGGCCACGATCTGTTTGGGGCCTAATGCCTCGGGAATCGGTAAGAAGCCATCCTCGTCGAGCCGAGCCCGATCGTCGCCGGACAAAAGATCCGGCTTAGCCCCCAGCTCAAGCAGGGCTTCGGCGATCGTCACTTGAAGATCCGGCCCGCAAACGCCGCCAGGTTTCTTCGCCAGAGGGTCCACCAGTGGCCGCCTTTGGTCTCTTCCGCTTCGTGCCGTACGCCCTTCTCGGCCAGCCATTTCGAAAACCCGCGCTGGAAGCCGATCAGGCCGTCTTCGGTTCCGCAGATCATCCAAAGGACCTTGAGCGTGTTTCCGTTCTCGGCGTTAAGATTCGGAAACACCGCTGCCACCTCGCCCGCGCCCAGGCCGCCGCTGCTGAACGCCCCCACGTAGGCAAACTTGTCCAGGTTGTTCAAGCCCGTGAACAGGCTCTCGGCCCCGCCCATCGAAAGGCCGGCGATCGCCCGATCCTCCCTCTTGCCGGAAGCCCGATAGCTCTTTTCCACCATCGGAATGACTTCTTCCAAAAGCGCCTGGCGGAACTTGGCGAAATTGTCCCGGGCGAGCCCGAACTGAAGCCGCCCGTTCTTGCCAAAATCCGGCACCCCATAGCCCAGCGGCATCACCACCAGCATCGGCTTGGCCCGGCCCTGGGCGATCAGGTTGTCCAGAATTGTATGCGCCTGGCCCACCGCCGTCCAGCCCACCGCGGTATCCGAAAAGCCGTGCAGAAGATAAAGCACGGGGTATTTCTTGGAGCCCGTTGGGTCATAGCCGGGAGGCGTGTAGACGAGGAAATCGCGCTGATCGCCGATTAACGCCGATTTGTAGAACTGCTGCTGAAGCGCCCCATGGGGGACGTCTTGAACCTCCCAGTCCTGTGGCTTTTCCCCCGGAACGAGGACTTGGTTGCTCACCCAGATCAGATTCGGCTTGATGGACGGATTCGAAGGATCGAGCATCGCGACCCCGTCCACGTTGAAGGCGTAGCCATAAAGATCCGGATCGAGCGGTTTGGTGGTGAGCGTCCAAACCCCGTCCGCCCCTTTCACCATCGCCGTATTGGGCATCGCGGCCTCCACCCCCACCTCCACTTTCTCCGCCTTGGGCGCGCGGAGGCGGAAAGTGACACTTCGATTCGGGTGGACCTCCGGCGAGACGATTCGGGCCTGGACGGCCTCCTCGTGGGCGGAGATCGCGGCGGGTTTCTTGGGCATCTCGAGGCTGAGCATTCCCGAAAGGAGGGCGAGGGTGCAAGCGACCATGTCCGAGTGTAGCTTGCCGCGTGCCTGCGTTTTGAGGACTTGGTCATATCGTCACACCCTCATATCCCGACGCACATTTCAGAAGGCAGTCCGGACGAATGATGAAGGACGAATTCGGGTCTCGACGATGCGTGTGAACAGCTTGTTGAACCTGGAACGGGATGATGCCTGGTTCATTCGCGACGGTTAGGATCGACGTTTCACGTTTCCTACGCTGTGTCCGCAGAACCCGTTCACCCGACGATTCACGGAGCGGTTCACGCGGCGGTTCACCCTATCCCGGTTCAATCTGGCTTTGGCGGAGCCGCCGGGCAACCCGAATTCCGGTTCGGATTCACACACCGATTCCCGATTCTGGGGATGAGAGGGGTGATCTCAATGAACTGTCGCCCCCTCCCTTCCTCTCCAGTCATCCATAAATTAGGGAATCTCCCCTCGCTTTCGTCAACCTGGCGAACGGTTTTCAGGGAGTCCAACACGTTGATAGAAGGCAGCCAGCAGCAAGCAGTAAGCAGCGGGCAGCAGGCAGAAGGCAGGAGGCAGGAGGCATATGGAGGCGATCGAGGGCGTGAACCCTCGTCTTGTCGTCTTCGCACTACAATCTGGCCATGACGTTTGACGACCTCGTCCGGCTCGGGTGCGAGCTGCCCGATGTGTCGGAAGCGATGGCTTGGGGCACGCCGGGGCTTAAGCGCAAGGGCAAATTCATGCTGAGGCTGAAGGAGGACGGCGAATCGGTGGCGGTCAAGCTGGACTGGGAAATGCACGACCGGCTCCTGGCCGAATCGCCGGAGATCTATTTCAAGACGCCGCACTACGAAGGCTATCCGGCGCTGCTGGCTCGGTTCGAACTCCTCGATGAGGAAGCCGCGCGGACGCTGCTCAAGGCGTCTTGGAAGGACGCTCCGAAGCCCGCACAACGGTGGTGAGCACGCGGCCTCCATTGTGAGCCTAGGGTAGAACTGGAACGTGACTGGCCGCAAAACAATCCGCAACCTGCGAGTTCGAAACCTGCTGTCATTTGGCGCACAGGGCGTAAACCTCACTCTTGAACCTCTCAATATCCTAATCGGACCAAACGGAGAGGGGATATCCAACTTTTTAGAAGAGATAAGTTTGCT
>CAYONY010000146.1:0-8524 GCA_964405415.1 uncultured Fimbriimonadaceae bacterium
ACGGTCGCCCGTGACGCGAGGGGCATTGTACCAGAGGGGGGGAGGGATGTCAAGCGAAGGCCGGGACCACGGGCCGACGCTCCCTTTTCGGCTAGACGCGCTCCGTATCACGAAAGTGCGTCTTGACGATCTCGTCCGCCAGTTTCACCACCGAAGAATCGCTTCGACTTCGCAAGTCGGCCAGCAGCCGATCGACCGCCGCCTCATCCACCGGGCCGATGTAATCGTCGCCCACTTGCAGCAGGGGCGCCCGGTCGCAAGCGTCCAAGCACTCCACCTCTTCCAGCGTGAACATCCCGTCCGGCGTGGTCTCGCCATGGCCGATCCCCAGCTTGCTTTTGAGGTGGTCGAAGATTCGGTAGGCGCCGCAAACATAGCAGCTGAGACACGTGCACACTTCGATCTTGTGGCGGCCCGGCTGGTGGGCAACGTTGTACATCGAATAGAACGTCGCGACGCCCTCGATTTCGGCGAAGCTCCGCTCCAGACGCACGGCAACTTCCGCCAGCGCTTCGCCCGAAAGATGGCCGCCATATTCCCTTTGGGCGATCCAAAGGGTTGGAAGAATGCAGGATTTCAGGTCCGGATAGTGGGTTTTGAGGGCTTCTAGCTCTTGAACCGCCTTCTCGGAAAACCGAAGCTGCACGTCCTCGCGCCGCGGCGGCGCGGGGCGATCGTGTCGGGCGCCAACTTGAATGAGCTCGCTCATGAAGGCCCCAAGGCTACCTAAAATCCCCGCTTTGCCGGCGGCAATTGAAGCGGAGCGGTCAAAACTGACGTATCATATTTTGAGGTATGAATTGAGGTTGCGAAGCTGAACCTTTGGCAGGTGCAACCGGTCCATACTCCCGTGGAGGCATTCTATGAATTATAAGAGGGCGTTTACGCTCATCGAACTCTTGGTGGTCATCGCGATCATCGCGATTTTGGCCGCCATCCTGTTCCCGGTCTTCGCGCAAGCCAAGGAGTCGGCCAAGAAGATCGCCGGGCTGAGCAATGCGAAGCAAACCGGCACCGCCATCCTCATGTACAACACGGACTACGACGACACGTTCCCCATCATGTATTCGGTGTCGTCGGATGGTTTCTGGTGGGTGGATTATCCTTACGCCACCCCGGCCGGTTGGGACTACGGCGGAGCCTACAAGCAAGACGACTCCAACGCCTGGGCCAATTCGACCCATCCGTATCGCAAGAACTACCGGTTGCTGACCACCGAGGGCACCTCGCCGACCGACGTGACCAGCGAGTACGCAACGGCCCTGTTCAAGTGGGAGAACACCACCCTGAGCACCAACGGCCTGCTCAACATCTGGAACGCGACTGCGGTGAACCAGGTGTCGAAGGTCCCGCTGCTGTGGCATGGCAACATGAAGGAAGAGCTGAAGGGGTATGGCTTCACCAACCCGCTGCTCTATTGCGACCTGTACGCGAACAACACCCCGTGCCGGTTTAACGCCGGAGGTCCCCCTCAGCAGGATCCGGCGGCTCAGGGCGACTGGGCTTACGGTCCGTACGACTCCAACAAGGACAGCGCGTGGATTCTGGCCCGCGGCATGTCGTTCGTCGCGACCGACTCGTCGGCCCGCTGGCTTCCGATGAATCCGGGCGGCCAGGTGACCAGCAGCTACGGCAGCTACAACGACCCGACGCTCGAGTATCGCGCGAAGGGCCAGCAATGGCGCTATCATCGCTGCGCCGCCACCTCCGGCGGCACGCGCTACCTCAGCTGGTTCCGCCCGGACAGCGACTATCGCTACCAGTTCGGCAACTCCAGCACGACCCTTTGCTTCCCCTAGAGCCATGCGAAAACTCCTGGGAAGCTTGATCGTGGGTTCGCTGCTCGTGCCGATCCTTCTTTCCGCGTGCGGAAAGAAGGAAGAGCCCGCCGATGCCGGCTCGACGACGCCGGGTCCGAAAGCGGATTCCGACCGCAATGCGGCCGGCCGCGAACGCAGCGCCGAAGGCGGCGGCAAGTAGAAAACGCGAACCGGGCTCCGCTTCAAATGAAGCGGAGCCCGGTTCTTTTGTGCGTGAGGGGAAAAGTTAGCCGCGTTCGGCGAAGATCTTTTCCAGCGTCTTGTCCAGATTTGCTCCCCGAAGCTGGCCGACCGTCGCGAGGATCTTGCCGGTGCTGCCATCCACCAGCAGGCAGAACGGAATGCCTTCCACGCCGAACTGCATGCCCTGGGTGGTCTCCCAATACTTGCCTTCGTAGACGTGCCGCCAGTCCATTCCCTTTTCTTTGGTGAAGGCCGCTACCTTCTCGGATTGGTTCGCTTGGTCGAAGCTGATTCCGAGCACGTCGAAGCCCCGATCCTTGAACTTGGCGTAGGCCTTCAGCACGTTGGGGAGCTCCTCGATGCAAGGGCCGCACCATGTGGCCCAAAAGTCGATCATCACGATCTTGCCCTTATAGGTGCTTGGGAACTCGATGGTGCCGCCATCCATCGCTTTGGCGGTGAAGGTGGGCACCGGGCGGCCGATCGCCAGGTCCGGCGGAAGCGGAATCTCGGCCACCGCCTTCTCCGACGTCGCCACTTCGAACTGGCCATCGACCACCTTCAAATCGTACGTCGTGCCGCCGAAATTGAACGGCTTGCCGGCCGAGATCGTCTCGGAACGGCCTTCGTTTTTACCGTTGCCGTTGCGATCCACCCAGACCCGAGTGCCGTTTTCCACCGCGCCCGCAAACGCCACCGTGAAGGTGTCTTTGCCAAATGTGCCGGTCCCGACGAATCCAAAATCGGTGTAATAAAGCAGCGTGTCCTTTAACGCGGCGCGCTGGGGATCCGTCTTGTCGAACCGGTAGACCCCGATGCCCGCCAATTGCCCGTTCACCGTCACCTGCGCCTTGCCGGTGTACATCGTCAGCCCGTTGCGCGTCTGCGCGGCCCATTCGGTCGCGGGATCGTTCGTCAGGTCCCCATCGCCGTTCGTGTCGACGTACAATTTGGCCGGGCTCCCCGCCGGCTCATCGAGGATGAAGAAGAAGGTCTTGCCTCCCACCGGAATCTTTCCGTACGAAGGGGCGGTAATGCCATCCGGCCGTTTGCCGATCCCGGGATCGGCCGAAGACATTTTAGCCCGGACGGGGACGTAGCCGCCCATCTTGGAGGTCATGCCGACCCCGACGAAATTGACTTTGAACGTGCTATCGGCGAGTAAGCACAGCGCGAGGATTTCCACCATGGTTCGCGTAGTGTACAACGTTTCTTTGCCAGCCTAGGAAATGATGACGCGGCGGATGCGCCCATCGCGGAATCTGATGGGTAGGCCCTCATGCGGGGGAGCCTTAGAAGGCAAAAATGAGCATGACCCTCTTGACCACCACCCGTTTTGAAGAGCGGGCTCGAGAACTGATGCACCAGAGCGCCCTCCTCACGCTCGACCTGGCCACCGGCCGCTCGCGCGAAGAGGTCCTGGGTCGGCTGGAAGCGGCCGCAATCGCCATTGCCGCCCTTCGCCAAGGGCTTTATCGAGGCGATCCGCTGCCCACTCCGGAGCCCGGCTCCTATTGGGAGCGCTTCACCGAAGGCAAGCGCCGCGTTTGCGAGAAGTGCGTGTACTTTCGGTCCGGCTACGTTGCGGAAGCGTCGCCAACCCCCTAAACGACGATGAGGGCCCACAGGCCCTCATCGAAAGTCGAACAGGGTGTCGCGTTTAGCGTCGCCGTCGGAGCAGCGCCGCCATTCCCAGGCCCAGCACCGCAAGCGTTGCCGGCTCCGGCACCGCCCGAACCTCATAGCGCGAGGTCCCGGAAGCGGAGTCGAACGCGGTCAGCCGGAAATCCCACTGCGAGCTCATGTCGGAGACCGCGCCGATCGTCGCAAAGCCGAATGACTCCGCGTTGATCGCGGTCTGATTCGGAGCCGCGCTGACGCCGGATGCCAGATAGGCAAACGGGGTCGCCAGCAAGCCGTTGTAGTTGGAGCCGTAGGTGCGGCTTCCCGGAAGGAGCCCGGCGATCGTTGCGCCGTCCCCATTGTTGTCGGTCACCGTAATGCCCGCGCTTGCTTGGGCTTCCGCCGGATTGATGGTGGGGAAGGAGAGCAGCGCCGAGGTGATCGTGAACGTGGTGGCGGCGCCTCCCGCGGTGGCCAGGAAGTTCAGCGTGATGATCGGGTCGACCACATAAAGCACGTTGGCTTGGTTCAGCGTCCCGATCAGCGCTCCCGATTCGGAGCGGATATCGCGCGGGCCCGCCATTTGCCAGGAGTACGAGTCTTGGATCGGGTTATAGATCAGCTCGCTGGCCGAAATCTCGATCGAGCCGTTTCCAAGCTCGCTCGAAGCCTCGATTCGGAACGCCCCGCCGCCGAGGCTCGCCATCGCGGCCGGGACGATCAGCCCCATCAGGAACACCGTGCTTACTCGCCTATTCATGAACCCTTCCTTCGAAACAATACAAACCACGCGGGCGCCGATTGGCCCACCGTCCATTCTACACCTTCCGGACCGGTTCCCCAACGAAGCCTCGAACCCCGTCGGAAAACCGGTAGGAATGCGGGGCGCCTCAGGCTCGCCGCCGGCGCACCCGTCGGAAGCCCGCCACTGCCGCGCCGCCCATCAGCGCCATCGTAAACGGCTCGGGGACGGATTGGGGGTTGACCGTGACCCGGTTCACGAACATCGAGTGGGGCGCGGCCGCCCCGGTCGTCCGGTACGTGATATACGCGATGTCCGCGCCGGCCACCGACAAGATGCGGTCGGGAAGCGTCGCGCCTTGGGTGAACGTGTCCGAATCCACGAGGTTGTTCAGCGAATCGTACGCCTCCAGAATCAGGTCGCCGTCATCGTCGGTGGCCCCGCCGTCGCCCGTTTCGAGCGAGACGGAATCGACCAGAGCCGAGAAGTCGATGCGGATCGGGTGCCAGCTGCCGGAAACAAACGGTCCGCCGATGATCGCCATGCCGAAGCCCCCCAAGGTACTTGCCTCGATCGTTCCCGGATTGCCGGTCGCCGTCGCGGTCATCCCGCTGACGGTCTGAGCGACGCTGGCATACACCCCCGAACTGAGGTTCTCCCAGTCGAACGTGATTGCGCCTGAAAACGAGGCGGCTCCCAACAGAGCCAAAACGGAAAGCTTCTTCATTGCTCCTTCTCCCAAAAACACGCCGCGCCAAGCGGCCCTTCCAGTGTATCCGGCTTCCGACACCCCGACCACCGCAATTCGACGAGGAATTGGCCCACGGGCCAAACCTTAATTCGCGCCCGCCGGTTGACGACCGACGCCCCAAGGGCCCGAAACCAACGG
This sequence comes from uncultured Fimbriimonadaceae bacterium, assembly GCA_964405415.1. GTDB lineage: Bacteria > Armatimonadota > Fimbriimonadia > Fimbriimonadales > Fimbriimonadaceae > CAYONY01. The sequence continues at coordinate 5,258 of CAYONY010000146.1, forward strand.
AGCCCCGCGCTCCCCCAAGGAGGATCGACTTCATGCAAACCTTCGAAAACCTCGGCGCGCGCGAGACCTCGAGCGTCTCCGGCAGCACCGTCAAACGCCTTTTCGCCACCCCCGGCAACGCTCATGAGCGCGCCGGCATCCACCTTGCCAACCATGACCCCGTCTTTGCCATCTGGGCCAAATTGGTCCCCGCCGGCGCGAGCCTGCCCACCCTCGCCGCTGCCGACCACGACGTCCGCATCAACCCCGGCGACGCGGCGCTGATTCCGGCCGCCGATTCGGTCGATGTCTGCGTGCTCGCCTCGTCGGGAGGCGCCGCCACCGCCGCCTATTCGGCCCTGGAGGTGAAATGATGCTTGCCTATCAAGCCACCGGCTCGTTTGCCGGCCCCGCCATCGGCGGCTTTGCGATCACCCCTGACGATACGGACCTCGCCGCTCCGACCCGCGCGATCTGGGTGGGGACCGCGGGAGACTTGCGCGTCACCTTCGTCAACGGCGACGTAGCGGTTTTTGAAAGCGCCAGCGGACTCCTGCCGATTGCGGTGCGCCGCGTCTGGTCGACCGGGACGACGGCCGACGCCATCGTGGGGTTGGTCTAGATGGTCGGCTTGGGCATCGGACTATGGGCCGGGCGGCGACCCTCCGGAAGGGGGGAGTTCGTCTCGCCCAACGGGCTGGACTACTACCTCAACAACAACGGGGCGCTGTACTACGAGGACTCGGCGGCGAGCGTTCCGGCGACCGACGAAGCCGACACGCTGGGGGCCGCCAAGACGCCTTTGGGCACGACGGCGACCCAGGGCACCGGGGCCAACGAGCCGACCCTGAACCTCACGGTTTCGCAGCTGGGCGGCTACAAGGGGATTCTTTGCGTGGACTCGCAGAGTTCGCCCACCGCGGCCAAGCACCTTCAGACAAACGGCGGGATCACGACGGCCCACAATTCGAGCTTTTGGTTCATCGCCCAGCATGCGCGGGAGGCGGCGTTCTCCTCGGTCTGCCACTTGTTTGCCGAGGCGGGGACGGTAAACCGCCTGAACGTCAAGCATACGGGGCCGATATCGGGCTCGGCGGGGGTGACCGACTGGTTCATTCGCGCAGAAGGGCTGTTCGTGGGGTCTTCGGGCGTTCGCACGATGGACGGCCTGGTGGGGGTGGTCGGCGCGTTTTGGGATGGGACGTGGGTTCGGACCCGATGGAACGAGCATGAGGTCGGGGAGAGGTGGGACGGCACGGGTCCGGGCTTTGCCCTTCTGAACGGCGACCATGCGCGGTACGGGGCGGATTCTTCGAACTCGGCAGGTTCGGCGGCGGGCTGGATAGGGATGTTCTCCCCGTTTACGGCGGGGGCGCCGCCAAGCAAGGCGAACCGGGACCTTGAGTTTCTCGAACACGGGCGGGTGCTGGGGCTTGCCAACGGGGGGAAGGGGCGGCGCACGATTGTTTTCAAGTCCAACAGCCTGGGCGCGGGGTGGCCTCCTTCGGGCTACACCGATCCGTTCCCGGACCAGGTGCGGGACAAGCTGGACCCGACGAAGTACGACGTGGGGAACTTCAGCCGCGCGGCCTGGACCACGGCGCAGCTTGCGAGCGAAGCGCAGAACTCGGGGAACATCCGCGATTTTGGGAACTGGGATGCCGACGTGTGGCTCCGCGTTTCGGCGGTGACCGATGCGACCCAGTTTGACGTGGTGCTGGATGCGACGGGCGGTTCGCCTTCGCTGGGCACGGACCTGTTCTCGGGCTGGATCGCGATTCTGGAAACCGGGACGCAGAAGGGGATGGGCCAGCACGTGGTTTCGAACGGGGCGGGCTCGCTCACGTTGGATTGGTACGGGTTTCCAGCCGCGCCAAGCGTGGGAGACAAGCTGCGGCTCTACCGGCCCGACAACCAGCTCGCTTCCTGCGTGTGCTTCTTCTATGAGGGGACGAACGACCTTTGGTCGAACGGGCTGACGGATGGGCCGGGGGCGCACGGTGATGTTCTTGAGGACACGCCCGTTGCCAAGCGATACTTTAGCGCGCAGATTGCGTGTAAGGGGTACGGGTTCCTGATCGTGGGAGCGCCGATGACGCCCCGGACGACGCCCTACACCGGGGACCCCGACGACTGGGCGACGCTGAACGGGTGGATCGAGGCTTGGGACGGCTGGGACTACTGGCTGGACCTAGAGGCGGCCCCGAATCTATTCACGATTCCTTCGAGCGCGTTTGCCGATGACGTCCACTATTCGAACTCGGGCGCGAACGAGTGGTCGGATGAGGCGGTGGATTTGGTTACGGGGACGATTTTCCCGTGACTGGAGGGCCTCCGTCAAACGCTGAGTTGAGTGGCCCCGACAGACGAGGAGAGTTTGAGACTCGTCTGTTGGGGATGTGCGCGACACGATCACGGCCCCGGCAGCGCCTCCCGCCACCGCTTGTTTGGCTATCAATCTCAGGGTCCTCCTTCGAGTCCGCAAATTCGGTCATCCAAGTGGTTGCATAGTTCGCGAAGCACGTGCAAGACTTGAGTAAACTGCGCCGCGAAAAATGCATCTCGGTTGGCAGCAGCGAATTCTGGATGCGCAAACCACTCCGGAAGAGCATGATAGAGGTTGGCTTGACATTCCAATTGTCTAAAGGCTGCTTTCAAGAACTCCTTCGAGTCTGTCGAAAGTTCGGATCCGTAATGCCGATAGAGGAAAAGGATACCTTGTTGAACTAAGAGGATTCCGCTGTTGAATTGTTCGAAGTACTTGCTGTGATTGGCTACGCTGTAAGAGGGCAGCTCCAGTTTTAGAGCATCCTCCCAGATCTCGCGATTGTCGGACTCATGAATTGAGACTTGTTCTCGCCGAAGATGGAAAAGAAGCATGTTTAGCCAGAAAAAACAATGCCCTCGGGCATCTCGTAGCGAATCAGCCAAAGGAGGAAGCATCGAAGCACCTTCTGGACTCCCTTTTACAGCGACATCTGACAGGGGCGCATTCGCTGCAGGAGGCAGGCCCAGCGCCATTCGCATCGCGTGTTCTTCAAAATCAAAATTCGGCTCCATCAAGCCTGCTAATCTGGCAAAGCTTATCCAGCTTCCTTCCTTTCCAGCCATATTGTCGTCGATAGGCTCCAAGCCATAGTTCTTAGAAATCTCAGCCGCCGCTTTGTGAAATCGCCGAAAGATGTACCCGGTACGCGTAAACCCCGGAAGGACGTCCAATTGGCTAGAAAAGAGATACAAATCAACTATATGTGGTGCGCGGTTAAGGAATCGTTCGATAGATCTGTG
>CAYONY010000147.1:0-8497 GCA_964405415.1 uncultured Fimbriimonadaceae bacterium
CAAGCAGCAACGCCAGCGCCGCCACCATCGGCAGGTTGCGCCAGTTGCGTCCGGCAGGTAGGTTTCGGCGGGGGAAATGTGGGTGACGATGGGGCCATCGTAGAACGTATCGACGCGGCCGCGCGTGCGATCGACGAACTGGTCGGTCACCACAAAGCTGCCCGGCTCGACGTGCTTTTGAAGCGACCCGGCGGCGCACGGCGAGATGATGGCCTGAACGCCGAGCGAACGCATCGCCCAAACGTTGGCGCGGTAGTTGATTCGGTGCGGCGGGATCGTGTGAGCGCGGCCGTGACGCGGCAGAAAGGCGACCTGGCGGCCGGAAACGGTGGCTAAAAAGATGGCGTCGCTCGGCGGGCCGTACGGCGTGTCCACCTTGACCTCGCGAACGTCTTCGAGAAGACTGTAAAAACCCGACCCGCCGAAAACTCCGATCTCCGCTTTGCCCATGCGCCTCCGTGCCCCGGCTTCCCTTCCGAGTCTCGCGAGAATACCTTTCGAATCGCGTCTTGCATCGGAATCCCAAAGGCAAGCCTAAGGCCTCGGCAACCCTCGTAGAATTACGGTTTGAGACGGCCCCGAACTTTCGTATAATGCGGCCTCGGGCAAACGCCCGTCGATCGGATTTGGGGAGCCATCGAAAGTGAATCTTCAACGAAAACTTCGGGTGAGCGTCGTGATCGGGCTGGCTGCTCTCGGCGCCACCGCCCATCCCCTGCAGTTCAATCTCTCGTTCTTCAGCCCCGGCCAGCACGCCGGCGCGTTCGGCTTTTCAACCAGCAGCGCTCCCTCGATGGCCGGTACCGGCACCTTGAATTCTCTTGCCCAAGCGGCCGCGTCGCGCTGGGAAAACGCTCTCCTCGATCCGCTCGCCCAGCCGATCTCGGTTCGAATCGGATGGTCCACGGCGGCCAGGTTGGGGGCCGGGGTGCGGGCGGCCGCGATCGCCTTCGGCGCCACCTCTGGCTTCACCGCCGAAATCCTGGTGAATCGGGATTTCGCGTGGTTTGCCGACGGCACGCCGGACGGCCACGACGAGTATTCGGAATTCACCAGCTTTGAGCAGGATGTTGGCGGAGGTTTGCTCAATGTCGGCCGGGTTGCAACCGCGACCTCGGGAATCGCCTTCGGCCGCGAAGATTTGCTCACCGTCCTCCTCCACGAACTCGGCCATACGATCGCGCTCGACGGAAACAGCAACCAGCCCTCCTCGGTCACGATTACGAGTCCTCGGCCCTTTGCGGGAAGCCAGTTCACCTTGGCACAAGGAGCCCACATCAGCTCCCAGCCCAATGCCCTCATGTTTTTTGGCCAGGTTGAGGGCCACCGCATCTTTCTAAGCGACGCCGACATCCTGGTGCAGGCCGAATTGCTCCGCTTCAACAACACCAGCGTCTCGCCAACCTCCGTGCCCGAACCGGTGACGATGGCCCTTCTGGCGGCGGGCGCCGGAGTCTACGTTCGGCGGCGACGCCGGGGATAAAGCCGCGATACAATAGGCGCATCGTCTAAGGAACAGGGGGTCCCGTCGATGAAGCCACGTTTGCCATTCACCCTTTTCGCCCTGGCCGCGGTTGGTTTCGGCATCGCCCAAACGCTGGTGCAAACCCGATCGGGCGCCGCCAAGGCCGAGCCCGGGACGTCGGCCGCTCAGGCCGCGAACTCGCGCACCGTCCTCGACGTGGCCAACCATCTTTGGCGGGTGAGCGGCATCCAGGTGTACGTCGACCCTCGGATCGCGCGAGAACGCGCGCCCATGCCCGGTCCCGACGCCGAGATAAGCGAATCGACGCTCCAAGGACTCGTCGAAAAGCTCGCCAAAGCCGCCTCGCCGGATGCCATCTGGGCGAAGTTGTATCTTCCTTTGCCTCCGAAAGGAAAGAACTTCAAGGCCGAGGATGTGGTGGCGTTCGCCCGGGCCCAAGCCGCCCTGTTTGGAACGGTCGGCGCCGTCGAGGCCGACTCGATTGAGATCCTTTCGCAAAAGGTCGCGCCCGATAAGGCGAAGGTGGTGATCAGCGCACTCGAGCTCCGCCCGGTGTATGTCATCAGCATCGGCCGAGGCAACTTTGCCGGCGTTTGGCAGACCACCTTTGGCGAGATGCGGCTCACGCAAGTTGGCGGAAAGGTCTCCGGAACCTACGGCGGCACGAACGGCGAGATCGAGGGGGTGGCCAACGGGGCCCAATTCAACGGCCGCTGGTATGAGCAGAACCGGACGCGCGGCGGCCCGGTGCAGCTGACGCTTGCGCCGGACGGCGAATCGTTCGCCGGGCAGTGGGCCTACGATGAGGGCATCCAGGCGCCCTCGGCCTGGACCGGCGCTCGGGTTTCTCGCAAGTAATCGCCTTCAATTCTCATTTCTTTCTCCCTTCGATCGAAACCGAAGAGAGCCCGACCGGTCTAATCCCAAGAGGTTCCTTGATGATTCGAAATGCAAAAAGAGCAATGGTTTGCGGCGCGATGGCGATGGCGTCGATGGCGGCCGCCTTCAACACCGGCCCCCACTTCGATATGACGCGAGACGCGTTGGGCGCCGAGGGCTTCGGCGACACCGCGATCAAAGTCGTCCAGGTCTCGAATTGGTTCAACGACCTCTACGAGCAGGACACCACCAACTCCTACAGCGGCCACGTCACGTGGTTCAGCAGCGCGGGCGATTTTATCGGCAACCTCCTCACGCTCTTCCGAAAGGAGAACTGGCCCCAGAGCATCGTCGACGCGGCGGAGCATCTGCATTTCGATTCGAGCGATCCGATCGATTCAACGGCCCAAGCGGAAGCCGAATGGATCCGCTTGGCTCGGGCCACCAAGAGTCTGATCCGCCAATATGCGGCGGCGCGCGATGTCGAGGGCATGCTCTGCGTCATGGGCATGAGCCTGCACGCGGCTCAGGATTTCTACACCCACACCAACTGGGTCGAGCCCCTCGGCGTCCGCTCGCGTGACGGCTTCGCGGGGCCGGGCTGGGCCGCCACTAAGAAGTTCGGCACCTATCCGACGTGGTTCGACGTGCCCGCCGCCGAACGCGCCAAGTTCAACATCTACAGCCAGGTGCCCAATGGCAGCCCGGTGGTGACCCATGGCAGCTGGGACCAAGAGGCTTCCGGCGCCGGGCCGCTCGCGATGCAGAAGGACTCGGCGGGACGCCGTTTCTACCGGGAGGCCTACCTGACCGCGCTGATCGCCACGCGCCAATGGGTTCATGCGATGCGCGGCTGGGTGGCCGATGAAGCCATGTGGAATGCCGCCAAGGCCTTTGCCACATCCCGACGGTCCGAGTTGAATCACGACCAGGACGGCGCTTTTCTGCTTTCATGGCTTTCGGGCAACTGGAACGGCAACACCGGCCGGCGCGCGCCCAAGGTCGAAATCGCGGCGGCGGGAGTGCAGTATTTCGACGGGATGAGCCGCACGAGCTTCCGCAAAAAGTGGGAGGATACGATCCGCCAAATGGCGGTCAAGAACCCGGCCGTTTCGGATACCCCCGTACCTTCCAGCGGCGCGGCGGTGGCCAGCATGGAGTTCGTCGAGATCGTCGTCGAGCAGATCATGCAGATCGACGACATCGATGGCGGCGACATTCCTTTGTTGGGCGAAAACGATGCGGACTGGTACACCAAGGCCAACATCGCCGGCCAAGGCTTTATCTCCTGTCTCTTGAACGGCACCAACACCTTCAACCTCCAGAAGCCTTATGGCTCGCTGCGGTTCTACAAGTCGGTGCCGAAAGGCTCGCGAACCTTCGTCCAGCCGCTGTATTCGCTTCAAGTCCGCCTTCGCACCGGGACGGGCGACGGAGCGGGAAGCGATATGGACCTCTATCTGAAGCTGGGCAACGGCCGGCGGCTCGAATTCCCCTATGGCGATTTCGACGATTTCGAACGCGGCCGCAACGACCTCTACACCTTCCCCGTGCCGCCCGGATTAACGATGCAAGACATGGGCAGTCTCAGCCTGGTCAAAGGCGGGGGCGGCGGAGGCCATGCCTGGCAAATGGGCGGCATCCAGGTCATCGCCAACGGCGTCACGATCTATCAGAACGATGCGATCAACCGATGGTTCGACAAACGCGACGAAACCTATAGCCTCCCCGGTTACCGGGTCCCCGAATGGGGCACCCGCGACGTCCCGATCTATTACGAGCTTTGGGATGATGATATCGCCCTCACGTTCAACGACGATCAGGCCGACATTTGCCCCGCTAAAGGCAGCAAACAGCTTCGGCTTCTGTTCAACACCCAGTCGATGCAGGTCACCGGCGACAAGGCCGGCTTTAGCACGACGACGGTGCGCGGCGGAGGCGATAGTGATCGGGCTCAGATGGCTTACCGAATCACCACGATCCGGGCCGAACCGCCGCCCGGCCGATTCGGCTTGAACCCGGCGATCCGCGATTCGGTTTTGGCGCCGGCGGGCGCCGGAACGCTTAAGCCGCCGGCAGGGGGCGGCGGGACGGTCGTGCGGCCCCCTCGAGGCGGACTGCTGGGCGGGCTCAAGCCTTCCAATACGAAGCCGCCGCCCGGCACAAAGCCCCCGCCTTAGGGGTTGCCAAACCGATCGCCGCAACGAAATGGAGCGCGCACCTTTAGGCCGCGCCCCGGTCCGCGGGCTTCAGCCCGCGACCTCTTCCTTCCCCCCATAATCAGCCATGGACCCCCACGCCTCCCGGCTCGCCAAGGACTGGGGATTCCAACCCGAGATCGAGCTTCCCGGAGGCTATTGCTCGCGTGTCTACGCCAACGCCGGCCAGGTGCTCAAAATCCCTTTCCAAGGCGAGGAGCAGACCTCGGGATGCCTCGCCGCAGTTCGGATGTCGGGAAACGTCGGGCCGCGGGTCGTTGAATTCGACACGGCCACCGGCGCGCTTTTGATGGAGCGGGTCGTGCCGGGGACGAAGCTCTCGGAGTCCGGGCTTTCGGACGACGAATGCCGACGCATCGTGTTGGATTTCGCCTCGCGAATTCGGCAATTGGATCCGAGAGGCTTGATGCCGGTTTCCCAGTACATCAGCCGCCGCGATCCCTTGGCCCTACGGCTTTTGGAGACCACGACGCAAGAGGTCTTCCTCCATGGCGATCTCCATCATGAGAACGTCCTCCTTGGACCGGACGGGTGGGTGGTGATCGATCCCAAAGGGCTGGTGGGCGATCCCGCGTTCGAGCCGTCGGCGTTCCTTCGCAATTCGATTCCTTGGATCGGGACGGTGCCGGATTTGGCCGGGTTTCTGAGGCGGCGAATCAAGGCGGTGGCGGCTGAAACCGGGTTCGATCCATGGCGCATTGCGGCCTGGGCAATGGTGGCGCCGGGATCCGAAGTGGCCGATGGACCCTGGCTGCATGTCCGGTCGGCATTGGCCGAGCTCCTGGCCGAAATGGGGTAACCCTTGCGCATGTCGAACCCCGACGCCTCGTCCTTTTCGGTGTCCTACGCGGTTCCGTTCGATCTTGAAGCCCACCGGCGGGTCTCCAAAGCCGCCATCCGCGCCCAGGCGGGCCGGTGGTTCAGCGCCGCGTTCCGTTATGCGCTCTTCATGGGGTTTGCCGGCTACGTGACGGCGGCCCTTGCGTTCTCCCTTCGCGCAAGCCAAGGCGAAAGTCGGGCGATCCTCGTTGCCGGCGTCGGCGCGTTTGCCCTCGCCTTGCTCCATTACGGCCTCTTGGTGAACCACCGCCTGCAATCGGACGGGGTGAACGAGGTCGATCGGCAATGGACCTGCACGATCGCGGATGAGGGCTGGTCGTTTCACGACGAGCGAGGGTTGGCGCGTTCCTACCCTTGGAAGCAAATGAAAATCGAATTCGAGCATGCCGAGGGCTGGCTGATCAAGTGCGGCAACGAGACGCTTGTGGTCTATCGAAAGCCAATGGCCGATGCGGGATTGGAGGCGGAGTTTCGGAAGCGTTTAGCGCCGCGAGACGCCTAGTTCTCGTTTCGACCGTAGCCTGGTGCTATCGGGATACCCAAAGGAGGTTCAAAAAATCGCCTGACTCATATTCTGAAGAATTCTTGACGCCATAAGATAAGTACGTTAGTCTTGTGCCCTTACCGTCTTGTGAAGACGAAGGAGCGTCCAATGTCGAGAGTTATCGTGATGTTCGGAATGGCATTCGGTTTGTTGGCTTCGTGCCTTGGCCAGATTCCCGACACCATCACCCTTCCGATTCCGTTTGCCGAAAAGACCCCGGCGAACACGAAGGTTTCGATTGAGTTCTACTATAACAAGACCGGGGGCTCGGCGATCAATAAGAAGCCAGTTGAAACCACGGTGGCGGAGCCGACGCCGGGAAAACAGGTTGCTTTCGACCTCAAGCCGGTTAAAGAAGACTTGAAGCCGCTTGCCGATGCGACCGGGTTCTACGTGATGATCCTGATCCCCAACCAAACGGTCAAAGATCGCCTCGCGATGAAGCTGCGTCAAACCGGATTCGATTTGGGGAGCCCGCCAGGCCCGGTCGACAGCGATAAGGTCAGAATCTACACCCAGCTCGCCGCCGGTTTCGGCCATACCAACGACGCCGCTCGAACCTTTTACTCCGAGAACACGGGCACCACCCAGGCGCCAACCTATGAGATGCGAAGTTCTCGTTCGGCGTCGACCGTTTCGACCGCCCTTACCGGACTCGTCAGTATCGCCATCAAGACTTCGGTAACGGGTTGGTTCAATAGAGCCATGCGCAATACTTTCGCCGTCGAGGCCTTTGGATTCACCTTTGGAACCGGGATTCAATCTTCGACCGCCGGTTCGGTCGATATCGCACCATTTTCCGGTTTTTCGTTCTTCTTCGGTGAAAACAACTCGGTTGCGCTAACCATCGGGTGGCAATGGATCCCCCGCAACAATTTCAAGAATTTCAACACGACAACCGGACAATTCGATTCGTTTAAAACGTACGGAAAAGGCACGACCTTCGTGGGCGTGACCTATCGCATTGCCGGATCAGGCTAATTCAGGAAAAGGGGCGGCTTTCGGGGGAGCGCCGTCCCCTTTTCAAACCCCCTCCGCGCAACGGGCGGAGGGGGTTTGAACTTCTCAGACCTCTTGAGGAGCCGGAGCGCCGTCGCCGTTCTCGCCGCCGTCTTCGCCCTTGCCCTCTTCAAGCAGATCCTCGTCCTCATCGTCTTCCCCGGGCAGTTTGATATTCGCCAAACCGCCCAGTTCATCCATCGCCGCCATCTCGGCCAGGCTCGGGAAGTCGAGGGCTCCGCCAAAGTCGCCCCGCTCCCGATCGTCCGCCTCCACTAACGCGGTGAGGCTCTGCTCGGCCCACGAAGGACCGCGCTCGACGTCGATGCTGACGTTCCGATATTGGGCCACGCCGGTGCCGGCCGGAATGAGCCGTCCGATGATGACGTTCTCCTTCAGACCGATGAGCTGGTCTTTCTTGCCGCGAACCGCCGCTTCGGTGAGGACGCGCGTCGTCTTTTGGAACGATGCGGCCGAAAGGAAGCTTTCGGTGGCCAATGAAGCTTCGGTGATGCCAAGCAGGATCCACGTGGCGGTCGCCTCCTTGGGGTCGCGCTCGACCGTCTCCCCGCTGATCGGGTCGACGTACTTGATCTTTTTCTGCTCCTGGATCAGCTTGCGGACGCGCTCGTTTTCGCGGACAAAGGCGAAGCGGTCCACGATCTGCCCCGGCAGGAACGGGGTGTCGCCCGGCTCTTTGATCTGACGCTTGCGCAGCATCTGCCGAATGATCACCTCGACGTGCTTGTCGTTGATGTCGACGCCTTGGGCCTTATAGACGCTCTGCAGGTTCTCGACGAAGTAGTCGTATACCGCGGCGGCCCCGGCGAGCTCAAGAACCTCGTGGGGATCGCGCGGGCCCTCGGTGAGCGGGTCGCCTTTGATGACCTTGCTTCCCTTCTTCACCGGGAGCTTGCCCAACGGCGGCACCAGGATCGGATAGTAGATATTGGCCTTCTCGATGTTGTGCTTTTTGAGAATGGTCACCGCGGCGGTGGTCATCTTTTGGCCGATCAGTTTTTCGAGCGCCGGCTCCAGCTTGCCTTCCTTGTTCGGCGGCCACTCCTGGACGTCGCCCAGATAGGCGTCCTTCAGCGGGCCGACTACCGGAACCGTGGCTTCGATGATGATCCAGCGCCCGAAGCTCGACTCCTGAACGGTCCGGACGATGCCGGTGACCGGGCAGATGATCGCCTTGCCTCGGGGCTGACGCCGCGCCTCGAAGATCTCCTCAACGCGGACGATGCCGCTCGATTCGCCGGTCCACGCATAGAAGAAGGTTTTACGCGACCGCTCCCAGAGCTTCTTGGAGCTGCTGTCAGCTTTCTCCAGCGCCTTCTGGGCCGCCTTGGTCTGCCGCTCGGTCAGGGGCTTCTTCTTGGCCTCCTCCTCGTTGACGGTCAGATCGTCCTTGGCGATGAAGAGGTTCTTGACGATCGACTCCTGCGATTCGAGGAGCTTCGTCGGGTCGAACTGCTTCATGTCGGTATCGGTCGCCGAGGCGAAGTCCTCCATGAACTGCCGGATGAA
>CAYONY010000148.1:0-8465 GCA_964405415.1 uncultured Fimbriimonadaceae bacterium
GACCACCCGATCGACCTGACGCGTTACCAAGTCATCAACTGCTACATGGGCCGCGCCGGGCTCATCAATTCGGGCGGAGCTTCGGGTTCGAACGATCTAGCGGAAGCGGTCCGGACGGCGGTGATCAACAAACGCGCCGGTGGCACGGGGCTCATCAGCGGCCGCAAGGCGTTCCAGCGTCCGATGGCGGAAGGCGCGGCGCTCTTGAACGCGATTCAGGACGTTTATCTCAGCGACGACGTAACGGTGGCCTAGGCGGGACCCTCATTCCGGGAGCGCTGGCTTTAGCCGGCGCAGCCATGGCAATTCGCGAACTCAGGCCGATTCCTCAAGGAATCCGGCTTCGTTCCGTCGAATGAGAGAACTTCATGGCCAAGACCGACGTTTTGAAGCCCCACGGCTTCGGCAAGACCTCCCGCCGCGACGCCTGGTGGGTCCAACCCCTGATCACCTTTTTGATCCTCACCGGCTTCATCGTCTACGCCACCTGGGCCGCGTTCCAAGGCCAGCACTATTGGGTCGGCCATCATTACCTCTCCCCGTTTTACTCGCCGGAGATCTGGGGGAACTCGCCCCATGCCTTCTTGGGACCTAAGCCGGATTGGTGGCCGGGCTGGCTTCCATTTTCTCCCGCTCTTCTAATCCTTCCGTTTCCGGCCTTCTTTCGCTTTACCTGCTACTACTACCGCGGCGCCTACTACAAGGCCTTCTGGGCTGATCCACCCGCGTGCTCGGTGAGCGAACCGCGCAAAGGCTACAACAGTGAAAACAAGTGGCCGATGCGCATTCAGAACATCCATCGCTACGTGCTCTTCTTCGCGATTTTCTTTCTGGCCGCGCTCTGGCGGGATGTCTGGTTCGCGTTCCAAATGCCGGATGGTTTCGGGGTCGGGGTGGGTTCGCTCGTCATCCTGATCAACACCGTCTTATTGAGCTTCTATACGTTCTCGTGCCACACGTTTCGCTATCTCATCGGCGGACGGCGGAAGTGCTTATCCCATAAGCCGTTGCAGTTGGCTTGCTACAATTGCGTGACCGGGCTTAATACGAAACATATGGTGTTCGCCTGGTGCAGCCTGTTCAGCGTCATGTTCGCCGATCTCTATGTGAGAATGGTGAGTATGGGGGTTTGGACGGACTTCAGAATCCTTTGAGTATTGCGGTACTGCGGTATTGCAGAGGCGATGTGCGCCGATCGCCAATTGTCAATCGTCAATTCCCTGGAGGTCCATCGCACACCGGAAACCGATATTCGCACAGCGGTCCAATCCGGCTGCGATGCGGATGAATTTCGCGATGAAGTCCGGCGGTTGAGGCCCGCCGTCGCCATACCAATCCGACCCCACCCACTTCTTCTCGCACCCGCCTTTGAGCATCACGAAGTCGGTCTGGCCGTCCGAATGCTCGCTCTCCGTCAGATTCCAAACCAGCGGGGTGCCGCGATGGATCTTCTGCGCCTCGGCCGCGATCTGCCACTCCCATTCGGTCGGCAGCCGATGGCCTTTCCAATTGGCGAAGGCTCGGGCATCGTCCAAATCGACGAAGACCACGGGCTGGTGCTCGGAACCGAGCTTCGGCTTGCCCTCCGACCAATGGGCCAGAAAATTCTCGGGATGCGCGGGGCGATACCCGGTGACGCGGATGAACTCGAAGAATTGTTCGTTCGAGACCTCTTCTTGGTCGATCGCGAACCGCATCGGACCGTGCTCGAACGTACGATGCACGATCTGATGCAGCCCCGGATAGCTCTTGTCCTCGAAGTTGGCGTAGGTGTAATCGCCGCATTCGCGCACGCGCAGACGGCAAATCTGTTTTCCCGCCGGGACCAGAACATCCGTCATTCCGAAGGGCGGAATCTCTTTTTTCGCGATTGGAATCGGCAGCGCTTCGATCTGAAATTTGGGCATGATGGGATTCGGGCCGCCCCAGGCCACCTCCCGCCGCGACGAGGCCCCCGCCGCCAGCGAATGCGGCGCCAACTCTCCAAAGGTGTGCGCCATCCCGTCGAGCTTGGGCATCGGCAAGGCGGACGCGGTCGGATTCACAAGGGTCCAAACCCTTTCCGAGCCTAGGGTCCATTCGCTCGCCAACACGCCGCCCGAAACCGGTAGGAAAGGCCGCCGGTCTCCCCGCTCGAACACGTCGGAATAGGCCCGATAGAACGCGCGCATCGACCGCCAAAGCGCCGAATCTTCCGCCGACCACCCGTTCCACGAGGCAAAGATGTTTTCCCAAACCAGCATCCCGATCCCGTTCAGCCAGGCGAGCTGCAGCTCGTGACGGTGGCTGGCGTGCCATCGGCGGATGACGTGCTGCATGTGCCCCGGGGAAAGCCAATGGTTGCGCACCAGGCCCAAGAGTTCGGGCGGATTTGGCCACTGCAGCCACGAGAGCGCGTGGTCGTCAAGCTCGGTGGCGGGCATGTCGCCTTCCGATTCCAATCCCATCGGACGCGGGCCTTCGAGCAGGTGCTTGCGCAGGTCTTGGTCGCCTTCGCGCAGGGTGTCGAGAAAGACTCCGTCCGCCTTCATCCAATCCGCAACTTCGCGAAGCGCGGCGCCGTCGGTCTTGCCTTCGCGACGGGTGCCTACGTCCCACGGGTTGTAGGCGACGAACATCTTGAGTCCGGCTTGATGAAGCTCGGCCACCGCCTCCACCAGCCCCGGCACTTCACGATAGAAATCGAATTGGTTGCGGTCGTCGAAGCCGATGCGCGGATAGGCCTGCCAGATCATCACCGCGTCGTAGCCGCCGAACCGCGCTTCCGCATCGCGCAGATAGGCTTTGGCATCGAGCCGTCCGGTTTTGGGGTTTTGGAACCGTCGGTCCCAGGTCATCCATTTGGCGCACGTCCAGCAGGTCCGTGCCCAAGCGAGTTCGGGCCGCGCGACCACGGCGGTGTCGAGCCGGAGGTCTTTCCCAGCCTGCGCCTGATGCGCCTTCATGGATGAGAGCCACGCCTCGTAATCTTGCTCCGGTTTGGGCGGAGCGATGAGGCTGGGAAGCGAGCGCCAGTCTTGATCCACGATGGGCCGATGCTACCGCGACGCCGAGACCTCTCGCGTGGTAGTTTCAGTTCTCTTTGGATAGCCCCCCAATTCGCGCCCGGCCGGACTGGACGGTCGTCGGCATCGCCTACGCCAGCTTCGTCGTGTTCGGCATTCAGAGCGCGCTCTTGGGCGTGGGCTGGACCGGGTCCGACGGTGCCCAATACATCCGGGGCACGTTTGGGTTGGGGCTCGATGCGGTTGGCGTTCTTTTCTTGGCCGGCACGATCGGCTATTTTGTGGTCAGCGGCCTAAGTGGGCGGATCGTCGGCCATCGCCCGGTGGCGCCGATTCTCGCCTTGGCGGTCTCGCTTTTCGGGATCGGTCTTGTGCTCTTTGCAGCGGCGCCCGCGTGGTGGGTAGTCGTCTTGAGCGGCTTGATCACCGGGGTCGCGGGCGGCCTGCTCGATGCGACGCTGAACATCTATTTCGCCGCCCACTACGGGGCTCGGCTGATGAACTGGCTTCATGCCTGCTTTGGGCTTGGCGCGACCGTGGGACCGCTGGTCATGTCGGCAAGCCTGAACCTCACCGGAAACTGGCGGGCCGGCTATGCGGCGGCGGCTGTGCTCGAACTGATCGTGGCTTTTCTGTTTTTTGCCACCCGAGAGCGTTGGGGGGTCGCCCGTCCCGTCGGAGTCGCCGCTTCGGTGTCGGCGCGGGCGAGCCACACCTTACGCCTTCCGGCCGTGTGGATCGGGATCGGTATCTTCGTTTGCTACACCGGCCTCGAAATGAGCGTGGGCCAGTGGGCCTATAGCCTATTCACGGAGGCCCGCCAGATTCGAGCCGAAACGGCGGCTTTTTGGGTTAGCGTCTATTGGGGGAGCTTCACCGTCGGCCGCATCTTCTTCGGCGGCTTGGGAGAATCGGTGTCATCTACCGTGATTCTGCGCACGTGTTTGGCGGGAGCCGCCGCTTTCAGTGCGCTCTTCACGTGGGGTAACGGGGCTTGGAGCGGAGTCGTGGCGGTGGCGGGGATCGGCTTCATGATCGCTCCGATCTTCGCCTTGATGACCGTCAGTACCCAAGAGCGCCTCGGATCCGAACATGCGCCCCATGCGATCGGGTATCAGGTGGCGGCGGCTTCGATCGGGTTTGGCATTCTGCCCGGGGTCGCTGGCTACCTGGCCAAGCGAGAGGGTCTGGAATCGATCCCGCTCTTTTCGCTCGTTCTGGCCATCGCGATGATGGTGCTTTTCGAGCTCGTCCTTCGCTTCGGCCGAATTCGCCAACCTGAACCTTCGGCACAATCGGCGTCGAATCGGCAGGATCAAGCGAGCTGAGCCGCGAACCTATGGAGCTACCCTTGAGCGACCTCAGAACCCACGAATACGACGTCCTTGTCATCGGCGCCGGCGGGGCCGGCCTGCGCGCCGCCATTGAGGCCTCCGCCGCCGGCGCCAAGGTTGGCGTAGTCTGTAAGTCCTTGCTGGGCAAAGCCCATACGGTGATGGCCGAGGGCGGCATGGCGGCGGCAATCGGGAATGTCGATGACCGCGACAATTGGCGCGTCCACTTTGCCGACACGATGCGTGGCGGGCAGTATGTGAACAACCCGCGGATGGCCGAGCTCCACGCCCAGGAAGCCCCAGATTGCGTGAAGGAGCTGGAGGCGTGGGGGGCGCTGTTTGACCGAACCCAGGAGGGCCGCATCCTTCAACGCAACTTTGGCGGCCATCGCTATCCGCGCCTGGCCCACGTCGGCGACCGGACGGGCCTCGAAATGATTCGCACGCTTCAGGACCACGGCATCCATCAGGGGATCGAGTTCCATATGGAATGCACGGTGGTAAGGCTCCTCAAGGATGGAGCTCGCGTCTCCGGCGCCTTCGGATATTTCCGCGAGCGGGGCCAGTTTGTGGTGTTCCGGGCCAAAGCGGTGGTGCTGGCCACAGGTGGCATCGGCAAGGCCTATGCGGTCACGAGCAACTCCTGGGAGTACACCGGCGACGGCCAAACGTTGGCTTATGAGGCGGGCGCCGACCTGATGGATATGGAGTTCGTCCAATTCCATCCGACCGGGATGGTCTGGCCGCCGTCGGTCAAGGGCATTTTGGTCACGGAGGGCGTGCGCGGCGAGGGTGGGATCCTCAAGAACTCAGAGGGTCGGCGCTTCATGTTCGACGATATTCCCGAGAACTATCGGAACCAGACCGCTAAAGACGAGGAAGAGGGCTGGCGGTATGTGACCGGCGATAAAAACGCCAACCGCCCTCCGGAACTCTTGACCCGCGACCATGTGGCGCGGTGCATCATGCGGGAAGTGAAGGCGGGCCGCGGCTCGCCTCATGGCGGCGTCTTTTTGGACATCGCTTGGATCAAAGAGAAGGTGGCAAACGCCCCCGATCACATCAAAAAGAAGCTTCCCGGGATGTACCACCAGTTCCACGAGCTGGCGGGCATCGACATCACGCGGGAGCCGATGGAAGTCGGCCCGACCACCCACTACATCATGGGCGGGGTTCGGGTGCACCCGGAGTCCCAGATGTCCACGGTGCCCGGGCTCTTCGCGGCGGGCGAATGTGCGGCGGGGCTGCACGGGGCGAATCGGCTGGGCGGCAATTCGCTTTCCGATCTCTTGGTGTTTGGTAAGCGAGCGGGACAGCATGCGGCGGAGTTTGCTCTCTCAAAGTCGGACGGGTCGGCCTCGTCCGACTTGTCAGAGCAGATCAATGCCGCCTCGAAATGGGCCCTTGCGCCCTTCGACCGCGCAGACGGCGAAAACCCTTATGCCATTCAAAAAGACCTTCAGGGCATGATGCAGGACCTGGTGGGCATCGTTCGGGAACACTCGGAGATGGAGCGGGCGCTGGCCGGGCTCGAGGAACTGAAGTCACGTTACTCTAGGGTGGGATCGGACGGCAATCGCGACTTCAACCCCGGCTGGCACACCACGCTTGACCTTCAGAATCTATTGACCGTGTCGGAAGCGATCACGAAGTCGGCCCTGGTCCGCAAAGAGAGCCGTGGCGGCCACTTCCGGATCGACTTCGAAGGCAAAGACGAGGCCCAAGGCAAGGTCAATACGGTCATTCGCAAGGGGCCGAACGGAGAGATGCAAGTCGGCCAAGAGCCGGTTCCCGAGATGACCGATGCCCATCGGGCGATCATCGAAGAGATGAAATAAGCCAACAATCCCTCGCAAAAAGGGGCATTGGCAAATTCTCGTTCGTCATCTACAATGTTCGGAGTAGCTCATCCATGGCGACACGCAGAGAGTTTCTGGCCCTTGGCGGGGCGGCGGCCGCGACGGCGATGCTCGGAAGCAAAGCGGAAGGCGTCATGCCGTATCGACGGCGCGTGCTTCGCGTGGCCCATATCACCGACATCCACGTTCAGCCCGAGGGCGCGGCTCCAAATGGGATGCAGCGCTGCCTCGACCATGCCCAAGACGCCAAGCCGGACCTGATTCTCACCGGCGGCGACCAGATCATGGACGCTCTGAACTGTGATTCCGGCCGGGCCAAAGCGCAATGGGACGTTTACCAGCGCGTGCTTCGCTACAACATTGGCGTGCCGGTGCGCCATTGCATCGGCAACCACGACGTTTTTGGCTGGGCGTCGGTTTCGGCTTCCGAGAAGGACCCGCTGTATGGCAAGCGCTGTGCGCTCGATCGGCTCGAGATGGACCGGCCCTATTACAGCTTTACCGAAGCGGGATGGCACTTCATCGTGCTGGACAGCACCCACCGCAAAACGGGGCCCGGCTATACCGCGCGGCTGGATGAAGCCCAGTTCGAATGGCTCGAAGCCGATTTGAAGAACACCCCGTCCAAGCGTCCGATCTGCGTGGTCAGCCACATTCCGATCTTATCGGCATGTGCCTTGTTTGACGGTGACAATGAGCGGCCCAGCTATTGGCACTTGCCGGGAGCTTGGATGCATCTGGACGCGCGTCGGATCAAAGACCTTTTCAAAAACTACGCGAACGTCAAGGCCTGCATTTCGGGCCACATCCATTTGGTGGATTCGGTGCGGTATCTGGGCGTGCAATACATGTGCAACGGCGCCGCATCGGGAGGCTGGTGGAAGGGCCCGTACCAGGAGTGCAGGAACGGCTACGCGCTGCTGGATTTCTACAATGACGGAACCGTGATGCGGCGTTACGTCGACTATGAGTGGAAGGCGTAGCCTTCGGCCCATTTGATCAAGTAGCCTCGCGCTTCATGAGCCACGGACCCCTCTCCCAGATCGCCCGCCTCGTCGACGCCACCAGCCATCGCATCTCCAGCTATGACCGCACCGGCGGCAACGGCGACCACATCCCCGTCCCCAAGGGCCAGACGGTCACCCTCGCCGAGATCGAAGGCGCCGGCATTATCAAGCACATCTGGGTCACGATCAGCTCGAAAGACGAGCTTCACCGGCGCAACATCGTCCTGCGGATGTATTGGGATGGCCAAGAGCACCCGAGCGTCGAAGCCCCGATCGGCGACTTTTTCGGCCAGGGCTGGGGCCAGAGCTACCGGGTCGCCGCGCTTCCTCTCGCCGCCGCGCCGCGCGACGGCAACGCGATGGTCTGCTATTTCCCGATGCCGTTTTCCAGAGAGGCGAAGATCACGGTGGAGAATCAGGGAACCGAAGACACCGGCGCGTTCTACTACTACGTCGATTTCGAACGGCACGCCGAAATCCCGGAGGACATGGCCCGGTTCCATGCTTGGTACAACCAGGAGCTGACCGGCCCCGAATCGGAAACCGGCGACCGCGAAAACGAATGGGGCACCTTGGCGCCGACGCCCAAAAACCAATCCGACCGGCACAACTATCTATTCTGCGAGCCGGAGGGGCGGGGCCACTACGTCGGGGTCAACTACTATGTGAACTGCCCCTCGCCCATTTGGTACGGCGAAGGCGACGACATGTTCTTGGTCGATGGCGAAGCTTGGCCGGGCAGCGCCCACGGCACCGGCACCGAGGACTATTTCAACCAGAGCTGGAGCCAGGACGAGCACTTTCTCCACCCTTATTTCGGCACCGCCCGTTGTCCGGGAAGGGAAGGGAACAAGGATCCGCTCTTCGGCTGGCTCGGTAAAACCCATTGCTACCGCTTCCATCTGGAAGACCCGATGCGGTTCACGAAATCGCTCCGCGCGAGCATTGAGCACGGCCATGCCAACAATCTCACCCTCGAGCTGGCGAGCGTGGCCTATTGGTACCAAACGATGCCGTCAAAGCCGTTCCCTCCTTTACCTTCCGCGGAGGAACGCAAACCGAGGCCGGATATTGGGGTGGTCGACGTGCACCGCTGGCGCGATGTCTGGCGCGCGGCGAAGGGGGGTGGGAAGCTGTGGGGGAACGAAAGAGACAGATGAATGGATGGGGTGTGATGTGATTTTGTGAGGGAGCGCAGGCGGCTCGCCCGCATCGATCGCACTATCCGGTCGGTGGCTTCACAAACGGATTCGGCTTCAG
>CAYONY010000149.1:0-8380 GCA_964405415.1 uncultured Fimbriimonadaceae bacterium
AAGCTTCGCGCACTCCAAAACCGGAAAAGCGCGACTTCGTCGCGCACTCCAAAGCTTCGCGCACTCCAAAACCGGAAAAGCGCGACTTCGTCGCGCACTCCAAAGCGCATTGCGCCATCCAAATCAGGCCCGGAGTATCCTCATCCCATGGAGAAGCCCAACCTCGTCGCGGCGCAGACCCTGATCCAGCTCCGGGATGGCTGGGACTTTCCCAAGCCGCGGCAAATCCTCTCGACCGTGAAAGCCGAGGATGCCGCCCGCATCCCCCCTGGATTTAAGTATTCGCTGCTGACGTTGGTGGAACACACGCGGTTCTGGCAAGAGATCTGGCTCTGCCGGCTGCGCGGGGGCCGACGTCCGGACATGACGAAAGATTGGCGGATTCCCGACCCGTCGGAGTGGCCGGCGATTCGGAAGGCGTTTTTGGAAGGGTTGGATGAGGCGATCGCGATCGCCGGAGCCGAACCGTTCGTTCACCAGGCGAAGGACGATGCGGCGGCGATCGACAAGCTGATTCAGATCGCGGTGCACGACACGTACCACGTAGGGCAGTTTGTTTTGGTCAAGCGGGCCGGGAAACTGGTCTAAGCGGCGTAGAATGTCTGCATGATCGCTCTTCCCGTCGCACTTCTTCTGTTTCAGTCGGTCAATTTGACGCAGGCCGAAGACGCGAATTCAAAGGGAGTTCGAATATATTCTGATCTAGTAAGAAAGGTTGGAGAAATTAAAAGGCTTGAGGCAACTGTATCTTTGGTTGGTGAAGTTCAACCTGGTCGATTTGTTAAGTTCGCCTCTCAGTTTCGGATCGCTACTGATCCTTTTCGTTACGTTGCGACGATCGAATCTACCGAACCAAAGTTTCGCGAATCCGTAACCTTTGATGGTCGATGGCAGCGGACAAGTTCGGAAGGCAAGGTCGAAGCGAAGGATCTCGACTTTCCGGACTCTTGGAGAGTTGTGTCAGGTTGGTGCGCGACAGTTCCAGTGTCAACAATTAGCAGGTTACTGAACTTGCCAAAGATGAGAGCAGCGCTCGACAGTCGCGCCGTAATCTTCCTACTCGAAGAGAGCGTCGAGGGAAAGCCTTGCAACCTAATTCAGACGACGAGTATATCGAAGGAAGGAGAGCCATCCGTTTCGACTGCACTTATCTGGATATCCAAGGAGACAGGATGGCCGGTCGCATTTCAGTCAAGTTCTTATGTACGTTCCAAAGTTACGATTGGGCAGCGAATCGTGTTTGTCGATTGGAGGCCAAATCCGAAATGGGTTGACGAGCCATTTGCTGTTCACCCTACGGCGACGGACTCTTACGGCACGCTGGAGCCCAAGATCAGTTCAGCGGTAAGTGAAAGGGTGACCGTGGGCCAGCTACTTCCCGACTTCACTCTTCAGGATCCAAAACTGAAGTCGGTTTCCCTGCGAAGCCTCATTACGGGCAGAACTTTGAGTTCGTTTTGGGCTTCTTGGTGCGGACCATGTAAAGCGGAAATGCGTTCTTTCAAGAGCTCAAAGGCAATTGCCAGACTGGGCGTAAAAGTGATCTCGATCGGCGTCTTCGATTCGAAGGGAAACTTAGAGCGCTACTTGCCCGAGCTTTCGAACGTTCCGACAACCGTGCTGTACGACCCTGATTGTGAGAGACAAGTGTCCCCCATCACTACATTCTTTGGAATCAAAGGAATTCCGACTTCAATTGTGGTCGATGAAAATGGTCGAATTGCAGGCCATTGGGTTGGTTTCACGAACGTTGAAGAGCTTGACATCCAGCTTCGAAAGGCATTCCAATCGTCGAATTGAAATGAAGGATCTGCTTTCAAAGCTGTTATCTCCTGGCCTCTACTTTTGGTTTTCAACGTTCTGGCTCACGTTCGACGCCATTCTCTATCTCTTCCAACCCGACTGGGCGTTCGCGCTGACCCTCTACTCCCCCTGGGCGCCCGGATTGCTCGGCTTTTTCCTCACCGTCTTTCCCGCCATCGCCAAACGGTCCAAGCCGTTGTTCTTTCTGAGCCTGGCTTGGGTGGCTTGGGGTGGCTACAGCTCGGAGGAATTTCATACGCTCTTGGCCCGCGGGCCGGACGAGACCGAACTCAACAGCTTTCGCTACGATGGTAAACGGGTTCGGATCATCAGCCTGAATTGCGCAGGAGGCTCCTTTCAGGCGGCGCGAGAGGTCAAAGCCTGGAGTCCAGACCTTGTGCTCCTTCAGGAATCGCCGGGGGTCAAGGAACTCGCCCCGCTCGCCAAGGAGCTTTTCGGGCCAAGAGCAGGTCTCCTGGTCGGGCCAGACTGCGCGATCCTTTCAAAGCATCCGATTCGTCCCTTGTTGCCATCGAAGGGCAATCGGGGCCCGTCCAACTTCGTGTTGGGCCAGGTGCTCGGCCCCGGAGCACCGTGGCTGGTGGCAAGCGTCCGACTTCAGCCTCCGGTCCTACGGTTCGACTATTGGAACCTGGACTGCTGGCGCGCTTATGCGGAGGGCAAACGCGGTCGACGCGAGGAACTTCGCGAGGTCATGACGGCGATCCACGAATTCGACGATAAGGAGCCGATGATTGTGGGCGGAGATTTCAATGCGCCGCCCGATCGATCGATCCGGGATGTTATGGCGGAACGCGGCGGGCTCCCGAATTTTCCGTTGATCGATACCGCTCGGGAAGCCGGATCGGGCTGGACGCTGACCGCCGTCAACGGCATTCCTTTGGTGCGGATCGATCAAGTTTGGGTCGATCCCCGCTTCCAACCGCTGCGGACCATCGCACGCTTGACCAGCTATTCCGACCATCGGATGGTGGTCGCTGATGTCATGATGCGACCGTAGGGGGTCGTTCGGGCGATGCCGACTCAAGCCGAAATCCAGAGCCGACTTGCGGAGAGCCAAGCTCGCCGCGACCGCCACGTTGCCGAAATCCGCCGATTTGAGGCTCTGGCGGCTCAGGATCCGGAGGCCTATGCCCGGCGGCTCTATCGGTTTTCCTACTTGGGCAGCGCCTATGTGGTGGCGATGCTGCTCTTGGTGCTGCTGCTGCTGGCGGCGGTGGTGACGTTCATCGTCGTAGCTCGACGAGGCATTGGCGCGGCGGGCCAATTCGGCATCTTTCTTCTCATCGCCGGCTACGGAATCGTGCGCTCGCTTTGGATTAAGATCGAGCCTCCGGAAGGGCGGCTGGTCCTGCGCGAAGAGCTTCCCGAGCTCTACGCGGAGGTCGATCGGATCTCGGCTTCGCTCGGGGCGCCCCGCATCCATGAAATCCGGATCGACCTTTCGGTGAATGCCGCCGCCGCCGAGCGGCCGCGGTTCGGGGTTTTGGGCGGCTACCGGATGACGCTGCTTCTGGGCGCGCCGCTCTTGGTGGGCATGGCGCCGGACCAAGTGCGCTCCATCATCGCCCACGAGCTGGGCCACTTTTCCGGCCGCCACGGCAAGCTCGGCCTCCGGGTGTACCGAGTTCACGAAACGTGGTCGCGCCTCTTCCGCCATTTCAGCGAACACAGCGGCGGATGGCTGTTTAGCGGTTTTGCCAAATGGTACATGCCGACTTTCGATGCGATGTCGTTCGCGATTCGGCGGGAGCATGAGTTCCACGCTGACGCGGCAGAAGTGGCGACGGTTGGGGCCGAGGTCTCAGGTCGCGCATTTGTTCGTATGGCGGCGCTGAACCACCTCCTTAAAGAATCTTTTTGGAATCCGTTGTGGAAGGAGAATCGCGATGAAGAGGCGCCCCGCAAAGGGCTCGCGCCCCGTTTGCGCGAGGCGTTGCGCCAGCCCGCCGATGCCGCGCTTCTCGCGCGTCATCTCCGGTTCGATCTTGAGGAGGAGACGTCGCCTTACGATTCGCATCCCTCGCTCAAAGAACGGTTCGACCGGATGGGTTTTGCCACGGAAGGGCGCATCGAGGAATTGGCAGAGGAAGCGGCGGTCGGGCCGACGCAGACCTTCGCTGAAGCGATCGGCGGGGGCAACCCGGCTCGGTTCGACGCGATCCTCGAGGCCGAGCTGGGCGAGCGATACGGCGAAATCTGGGTGTTGGCCACCGGCGAGCGCAAAGATCTCGCGGCCAGCCTCGACGAATTGGACCGTCAGCGCGGCCTTCGCGAGCTGACGCAAGTTGAATTGAGCCGTTATGCGATCGAGCGGCGGCAATATGATGGGGACGCCGCCGCCGAGCCCCTGCTGCGCGCCCATTTGGAAAGGTATCCCACCGATGCCCAGGCGCTCTTTGCGCTGGCCGATATCGCCAGTAATCGGGGCGACGAGGAAGCGGTCGCCTTGGCCGAGCGAGCCGAGGCGGCCGATCCGCAATATGCCGACGCGATTTACGGCATGTTGCGATGGCATTACCGGCAACTGGGTGACCACCCGGCGTTTGCAAAGCTCTCCGAACATGCCGAGGCCACCGCGGCGCTGGCCGAAGTCGACGCCGATTTGGCCCAACACCTCGACCCCGCGGAAGAATTCGAATCGGCCGAATGGCCGCCGGTGGATTTGGCCGCCTTCGGCCAATGGGCGGCGGCCGACCCCGACCTCGATTCGGCTTATTACGTCAAAAAGAAGCTGCCGGCGACCGGGGCCTTTGCCTTCTACGTCATTCTCCTGGTCGCCAAGAAAGCGGTGGTGCTCGATCGGGCCCACCACCATCGCAAGCTCTTGAAGCGCGCCCGAGAGTCCGGGACGCTTCCCACGGGCTACCTGGTGGTCCCCTACGACGTCAAAACCTGGCGACGCGCGTTGGAGAGGCGGTCGATTCCACCCGTCTACGCGCGAAAGAGAGGAAAGGCCGAACCATGAGTCTGTCCCGGTTCGACGGTCCGTTCAATATGGCGCAGGACGCGGCGCTTCTCGAACGGGCCGAGCGAGGCGCTCTGGGCTGGCGCGTTTACGGTTGGGACGGCCCCTGGGTGAGCCTGGGGCACTACCAGAGCCCGGATCGCGACCTGCTCGACCCCGCATCCATTCCGTGGGTGATGCGCCCGACCGGGGGGAAAGCGGTGCTGCATGGGCATGACGTGACGGTTGGCCTGGCGGCCCCGCTAAGAGAATTGGCCACTTGGGGGAATCTGGGAAGGGAAGCGGACCTGAACCGCTCGCTTCGGACGGTTTATCGCCTGGCGATCCGTCCGATTTTGGAAGCCATGCGGGCATGTGGCGTTCCGGCGGTCCTTGGTGAAGAGGTGAAGCCTTCCGGCAAAATTGACAAAACCATGAGGGAAAGGGGGATCGAAGGAATCGAGAACGCCCACCCCCTTCCCCCTCCCCCTCTCTCTCCTTCGTCTAGACATGGGGAAGGGAGGTCGGCCGACTGCTTTGCGGCGGTTTCGCCCAACGATGTCGTCGATGCGCGAAGCGGCTTTAAGGTCTGTGGGTGCGCGCTAAAACTTTCGCAATCGGCCGTCCTCGTTCAGGCGAGCCTACCGGCGGGGGATCCGTTGATCGACCCCCGACGCGTTTTTGCGCGTCCGGCCCCGATGTCGGCGCCGCGGTGGGACCCGGAGCGGTTTCCCCAAGCGTTCGAGGCGGCGATGCAGCGCGTTTCGCAAGTTCGGACTAACGTATAGCGAACGCTCAACTCTCGCGCCAACGTCTGCAATCCGGACTTATCTCTAAAGGAGTTGTATCCACTCCCGAGCAGATAGTCCGACCGGGCGATGGGTCGGCGTGGCCATAATCCAGGCCGCTGTGTCACAGAGTCGACCCTCCCCGGCCGAACCGGTTTCGGCGCTGCGCCGCATTCCGATCCGGGAATGCGGCGAGCCCTTGGTCGACTTTCGCGACGTATGCCCTCGGCTCATCCTGGCAGAGGCGGTCTTTGAATATCGCCGCGCGACGCTGGTCCGCGAATCGGTGGCGGCCGGACTCAATCGGGCGATCGACGTGCTTCCGAACGGGGTGCATCTGGGCATCATCGAAGGCTGGCGTCCCGGGTACATCCAGCGGCGCATGTGGCTCACGTCGTGGCTGCGGTTTCAGAAGCTGCACCCGGATTGGAGCGAGGTTCAGCTCAAACGGATCACGAACCGGTACGTCGCGCCGCCCGACGCCCAGGTGCCGCCGCCTCATTCGACGGGAGGCGCGGTCGATGTGATGTTGGTCGATGCGGCGGGGCATCGGCTGGACCATCACTCCCCGTTTCGGCTCTTCGATCCTCAAACCTACATGGCCCTACCCAAGGGGCTTTCGGAGACGGCGGCCCGCAATCGGGCGATCCTTCGCGAAGCCATGCTTGCCGGAGGGCTGACGAACTACCCGAGCGAATGGTGGCATTGGAGTTTCGGCGACCAGGGCTGGGCCTACCGGGGAAGTCAAGGCGAGACGCCGCCGAAAGGGGCCCCGCAAAGTCGCAGCGAAGCTTTTTATGGCCGGATCGAGAGCCCAGAGGGCTGGCAGCCCGATCCGGCCGATGAGGGGGATGAGCCCCTGGTCCGCCTTGTTGGCGGCGAGCCGGCGAGCGGCTTTCCGCGTGTGAAGGATTAGGCCGGCTTCAGCTTACCGAGGCGGTGGCGCGCGTGGAGACCTGGCCGAGCGCCAGCCCGACCCGCGTCACCACTTGATCGACTTCGGCTTCAGAGATCACGAGCGGAGGCGCGAAGCGAAAGGTGCGCGACCGGGTTTCCTTGGTGAGAATGCCGCAGTCCAAAAACGCGGCGCCGAGCTTCTTCGTGTCGGTTCCTTCTTTGACTTCCATGCCGACCAAAAGACCCCGCCCGCGCAGGTCTTCGACGCATTCGTAGCCAAGGGCCGCCAAGCCTTCGAGCAGCCGTTGGCCGAGTTCGGCCGAACGTTCCTCCAGCTTGAGCGCGTTCATTTCTTCCATCGCGGCGATCGCGACGACGGCGCCCAGCGGGTTGCCACCGAAGGTGCTGCCGTGGTCGCCAGGCTGGAAGACCTCGATGACCTCGCGTCGGCCGACCACCGCCGAAACCGGAAGCACACCGCCGCCCAACGCTTTGCCGAGGCACATCAGGTCGGGCTTGGCGTCCTCGTGTTGCCAGGCGAAGCGCTTGCCGGTACGGCAGAAGCCCGTCTGAATCTCATCCCAAATCAGCAGAACGTTATGCTCGTCGCAAAGCCGCCGAACCTCCGCCAGATAGCCTTCCGGGGGGAAGAGAATGCCTCCTTCGGCTTGAACCGGCTCGGCGAGAATGGCGGCGGTGTTCGGCCCGATGGCGGCGCGAAGGGCCTCGATCGAGCCGAAGGGAACCACTTTGAAGCCAGCGGGGAAGGGCCCGAAATGGCGTTTGTATTGGGCTTCCGTGCTGAAGCCGACGATGGTGATGGTTCGCCCGTGGAAGTTGTCTTCGACGCAAAGGATCTCGGCTTGGTCTTCGGGGACGCCCTTGACCGTGTAGGCCCACTTTCGGGCCAGCTTCAGCGCGGTTTCCACCGCTTCCGCTCCGGTGTTCATCGGGCAGGCCATATCGGATTCCGTATAGTCGCAGAGTTCCTTCAGGAAGAGGGCGAGCTCGGTCGTGTAGACGGCGCGGCTCGTGAGCGTCAGCTTGTCGAGTTGGCGCTTGGCGGCGGCGATGACATATTCGGACAGGTGTCCGTTCGCCACCGCCGAGTAGGAGCCGACGCAATCGATGTATTCCTTGCCATGGCCGTCATAGGCGTAGATGCCTTTGGCGGCGACGATGTTGACGGGGAGCGGGTGGTAATTGTGGGCCCCGTAGCGTTCGGTCAGCGCGATCGCTTCGTCATCGGTGATTTGGATCAGTTCGGCGTAGATGTCTCTCATGGCAGTGGTTTGTATAGTTTATCGGTTTGGGATTGGCGGCGAGGCGGCCAGTTCCATCGGCTCAGGGAAGGCGCTCTGTGTCGGAGGGTCCGAGGCGTCGAGCTCGGAGCGCTGAAACGGAGGCGATCCGCGTTAGGGTTCGATCATTTCGAGCCGGTTGCCAAACGGGTCGAACGTGTAAAACCTTCGTCGCGGAGCCATTCGGGTGTCCCATTCGACGGAGGAGCCGCCGGCTTCAATGTGGGCGGCGAAGGCCTCGATCTGCTGGACCCGAAACGCGGGGTGCGGGTTGGCCATCGGGGCGAACGGCTCCTCGACTTGGAGATGGAGCTGGAGCCCATCGGCAAATTGGTACCAGACGCCGCCGTTGACGATGAGGCTCGGCGGCTTAGGGACCTCGGGAAAGCCAAGCAGGTCCCCGTAGAAGGCCCGCGCCTCGTCTTCGGCGCCGGACGGGAGGGGGATCGTGGTGTGGTCGAGACCAAGGGCGAATTCCATGGACGTTGGCATCTTACCGGCCCCGAAAAAAACAAAACCGCCCCAGAGCGGGGCGGTTTTTGAATGATGATGAGGACGCGCTTTAGTTGCGGCGTCGTGAACGCTCCGGGCACGACTCGGCCCATTTATGCGAATCGGCTGTC
>CAYONY010000150.1:0-8366 GCA_964405415.1 uncultured Fimbriimonadaceae bacterium
ACATTGGTCCCCCCGAATCCTATTGGGAGCGGTTGAAACGGCTCGTCGGCTTTTGAAAATCAGCGCGTGCCGGTGACCCACCGCCATGCACCCCGGAACAGGTTCTCGTCGGGCACCCCCTCCCGGACCACGACGGTCGACCATTCAACGGGATCGTCCATCGGCGCGACGAGCCGTTTGCTGTCCGGATCGATCCGATGCTTCCAAATCTGCACGACCCGCCCTTGGTGCATCAGCGCGCCGGGCGGCTCGGTCCATTCCTGATGGCTTCCCATATTGATCGGCTTGCCCCACGCCTTTAGCTCGCGAGCCGTTTGGACAACCGCCTCTTTGAACGGAAGGTGAACCTGGTAGACCCGGTGGGTGATGGACAGGCGCTGTCCCGCCCGCCAGACCGCCGGGCGAAGCTCGCCATCGCTGGCTGACCGGAGAATTGAGAGGTCGAGCGGCGCTTCCCGGCCGAAAAAACTGGCGGCGACCAGCAAGCCGGCAAGGGCCGCCACCAGGGCCAAGATCATTCGGATCCATCGCCGCCGAATCCCCGGACTTTCCTCGGGCAACGGATGGGATGGTGTCATGGCCGTGCTTTGCCGCCAACCATGCGCCAGAACCCCCGAAACACGTTGGAGTCGGGAAGGCTTTCGCGAATCGTGATCGTCACCCAAACTTTTGAATCTTCCGCCGTCCCGAGAACGCGATCGGCCTGAGGCTCGATGCGGTTTCGTCGGAGCACGACGTCCCGCCCTTGGAACTGAAACGGACCGGCGGGCTCGCTCCAGCCGCATTGCCGTCCGGTGTTTCGCCAACGGCCCCAGCCTTTGAGGTCCGCGTCCATCAAACGTAACGCCTGTTCATACGGCATCCGGACGTAGTGCAGACGCCGCGCCATCGCGAAGTTGTTGGCATCAATATAACGGCGAGGCAGCAACTCTCCCGAACCGGCGCCTTCGAGCACACGAAGGTTCAGCGGCGCTTCGCGCGAACCCCACCAAGCCATCGCCCCGAAAAGGGCGATGACCCCAATAAGCGTGGCCGCGATGGCCTTTCCACGCCTTCGCATGGCCCATTGTGGCCCACCGGTTTCCGGCTACAATTCCCTGCCGTCTGTGTGGCCCAAATTGCCGGCTCGATCTGCGGCATGCGGTAGGGCGCTTGGCTAGCCGGTCGAGCGGTACGAGAGGTGCGGGTTCGAATCCTGTCGCGGGCGGCGAACCCATCGTACGGAATGGAAAGCTCCGATGACCCCCACCCCACCCCCACGCATCCGTGGCCTCTTTGCCCGGCAAGCGCCGGTCGCCGTCCTGTTTCGCCGCGGGCCAAGCCGCCAGGTTCAGCTCGTCAAATGGAACACCGCCGACGACACGTTCGAGCCGGGACAATGGCTGAAAGGGCGCATCTACGAGAGTCGGGGCGACCTTTCCCCGGACGGCAAATACCTGATTTACTTTGCGGCCGACCACCGCTACCTCAAGGGTCCCGGCTCGTGGACGGCCATCAGCCGCCCACCGATCCTCACCGCGCTGGCGTTTTGGGCCAAAGGCGATTGCTGGAACGGCGGCGGGCTGTTCAAGGATGGCAAAACGGTGCTTCTGAACGGGGGCCATTCCAAGCCGCGAGTCGAGCCCGGATGCCCGTTGAAGTTCAAAGCGCTAAGCCTCGGGCGCGGCGAAGACGATCCGATCGAAGAGCATCGGATGCGCCGCGATGGTTGGGTTTTGGAGCAGACGATGGACGTGACGCGGCCGCCGATGCCCTCGCTTTCAGAGATGTTCAATTGGGGCAATCTGCCGGACGACCCTTCGCCGGAAGCGCTTGCGGACTACATCGAAAACGCAGAGATCGACTTTGATGCCCTCGACAAAAGCCTCGCAAGCCCGGAGTACGCGGCGTTCCAAAAGGGCTATACCACCCATCGGCCCCGCATCCTTGCCAAGCAGATCGGCGACGTCCGATTGGCAACCTCCGATGGCTATTCGGGATGGACGCATTACCGTGAATATCGTTGGAGCCGCGCCGGGAAGGAGCCGACCCTTCTCAAGGGCGTGTACTGGGCCGAATTCGATCAACGCGGCCGCGTCTGCTTTTCCCGCGAGGGAGCCGTCTTCGCGATCGACCCCGAGGCGACGCCGGACGAGGCCCGCATGCTTTACGATGCGACGGGGTCTACGTTCGCCGAGATGCCGCCGCCGGATTGGGCCAAGGTTTGGTAGCGGGTCCATAATCTCGCCATGGCCCGCCGCCGAAGGCTCGCGCTTTTGGCCGTCGTCGCGACCGCGCTTGCGGCGCTTCTCCTTTCGTGGTGGCTGGGCCGGCCGAATCCACCCTTTGAGTTCTTGCCCGAAACCGTGAGGCCCAAACTCGAATGGAGCACCGATCCGAACCTGATTTGGTACGTCTACCCGGGGGACTCGCGCGAGGTCTGCTCCCAGGCCCATCGCGAACTGATGGCCAAAGGCGCGCAGCCGATGGGTTCGCCATATCCTGACGGGTGCAGCTATATGCTGGAAGGGCAACAGATTGCAATCTCCCAGGGATGGCGCATCGAGGATTTGACTCCAAGAGTCGATGCGAACGGACGCAAACGGTTTCGCTACGTCCGAACCAACGTGGAGGTAAACATCATGAGGTTCCACCCCCAAGAATCCTTCTGGGACCGGTTGAAGAAGCGCCTAGGACTTTGAATGGACGGATGCCTGCGTAACGGGCCTATTCCCTTTTCGTCTATCCTTCGGTCGAAACCGCCATGATTTCCGCCCTTTGCTTTTCGTTTGCAATCGCCTCCGTCGGTCCGAATACGCTGCCGCCGCAAGGCCGGGCGTTTGGCACCTCGGCCCAAACGGCTCGCCTGACCGCGGTGCAGCGCGCGCAGACCTTCAAGTCGCTCTGGCCCAACTTCTCCGGAACCCCGAAGCTCTCGAACCCGTTCGTGCTGACCCCTCGCGAACCCTATTCGGCCGGCAAGGGCTACCTCGACCTGATTAGCTTCATGGAAGTCCGTTCACAGGGCAACTTCGCCGCCGGACTGCCGCACGGCGATACTTCGGGCCTCTCCGCTACCGGCGCATCGGCTCACGCGATCATTCTCGAACCGGTTCCGGGCAAGGTTTACATGGCGACCTTCTACATCCGATCTAAGGAAAAGCAGTCGTTCGCGATCCGGGACGCGATCACCCAGGACGTCGCGGCGCCGGCCGGCTATTCGGCGCTTTCGGTCGTGTTTCTGCGAAAACCGGATGCCAAAGATGTCTGCGCGGTCGTGCTGAGGCCCAAAGAAGCGCCGTTCTGGCTCTACGCCGTTGAAATCTCCCGAGCCGATTAGCGCGCTTCAGCCCTTCCCTCTCGTAAACTTTTCAAAAACCGAAATTGCCGGCAGCGCCTTGCCTTCCGCATCGAACATCCCGCGTGAGCCGAGACGGTCGGTCGCGGGCTCCCACCAAAACACGCCCGTTCCCTTCCCGTTGGGCACATCCATCACCGCCCGCGTCACTTCCTCCAAGAATTGCCGCTGCCCGTCCGGAGTCTCCGGGAACGGTTTGAGCTTGCCGCGCGTCTCGCCATTCTCGCGCCAGTGGTAGGCGGCTTCCACCACCATCACTTCCTTCCGATGGCGTTCGGCGGCCAGGCGGAGATTTGCGCGGAGCTCGACGATCGAACCATGCTACCACGGATAGTAGGAGAAGCCAATCACGTCGTAGGGGATGCCGTACCCTTCGATGCGGTCGTAAAACGTCTTCGTCCCCCGGATATCGCATCCGTCGTCGTATTGGATCATGATCCGCGGACGTTTGCCGTTTCCCCGGCCCGCATCGACCCCGTTGACCCCCGCGTAGACGTATTCGGCAAAGTTGTCCCAGTTCTCGGGCAGCTTGCCATCGGGCCAGAGCATCCCCACGCGCACCTCGTTGCCGATTTGGACCATATCCGGAAGCACGCCGGCCTCCCGAAAGGCGGCGATCGTGTCGCGCGTGTAGTCGAAGACCTGCTTCACGCGGTCCGTGTGGCTCAGCTTCAGCCATGCGTCCGGCGTCGGCTGCTTGCCGGGGTCGGCCCACGATTGGGCATAGTGAAAGTCGAGCAGAAAGCGATAGCCGAGCCGCTTGGCTTGTTTGGCCATCTCGACCGTATAGGCGAGGCCGTTGGGCAAATTCTCTTTCACCGGCTCGACAAAGATTCGAAGGCGGATCCAGTTGTAACCGTGGTCCTTGAAAAGCTGAAGCCCCGGCTTTTCGCCTTCCGCATCTTTGAACTTGCGGCCGCGGTCTTCGGCGGTTTTAAGAAAGGAAAGATCGGCCCCGAAGGCAAATTCGGAGGGTTCGACGCGGGGCTCAAAAATGCGCGGCGTTTTCGGCTCTTGGGCGAGGGCCGACGCCAGAGCCAGCCAACACAGGTTTCCCACGATAAGGACCATGGGTGTGAGGTTACTCGGGACCACAAGAGCCGCATAATCGCCTCATGGCCCGCGTGCCCTTTCAGAAACTGACGATCGTGCGGCTGGTGAGCCCCCCGACTCCGCCGCCGGACACCCCTGAGGACGACGCCATCCAGACCGCCCACATCCGTTACCTCTCCGACTTGGCGGCCCAGGGGGTGATCTTGGTCAACGGCCCGGTGAAGCGGCTCGACGATGCGCGGTTGCGGGGCATGACGCTGTACCTTACCGGCCCGGAGGAAGCGCGACGCCTGGCCGGGGCCGATCCGGCGACACAGGCGGGCTGGTTTGAGATCGTGGTCGACGAATGGCTCGTGCGCGCCCAGCCCAAAACGATCGGCGACCGGGTCGACCTTGAGATCGAGGTGCCGGACTCGATGCGCAGCCGCCAGCGAATCTGGTCCCAAAGCGACCACCGGGGCCATTCCGTGATGACGACGGTCACGGTTCCTGGCTCATCCGAGATCCAGAGATGACGGTTCTGCTTACGATCCCATCGGTACTTTCCGGGCGCGAGCCAGAGCGCATAGCGCGGACTGTTCCAACCTTTCGACGTCTTCATATCGAAATCGGACTTCAAGTTGAGCTCGGGGGCGTCCTTGTGAATCGAGGCCGCGAGGGATTCCGCATCGCCCTTCAGGTAGAAGCCATAGTGGGTCGCCCCCGGCGCACGGTGCCGCTCTTCGTAAAACGTCCGTTTTCCGGCCAGCACCGAAGGCAAGCGCAGAGACGGCTTCCAGAGCAGCACCAGGGCGCCCAAAGCCAGGACCCCCAAGCCAATGCCGATCCCCCACGCCCAGCGGCGGCGTTTCACGAGACTATTGTGAACCCAATTGGGGGAGCCGGCGCGTGACGCTTGAAATTCGCCTCGAGCCCGCCGATTCCGATGTCGCGCGCGCTCTCATCGACGAGCTGGAAGCGGTTTTGTCGCCCCAGTATCCTTCGGAGAGCCGGCACGGCTACCGCGTGGACAAGCTCCTAAGCGAAGGTGTGCACTTCGTGGTGGCATGGGCGGACGGACAGCCGGCGGGCTGCGGCGGCATCCAGCTTTTCGACGATTACGGCGAGTTGAAGCGGATGTACGTGCGGCCGGAGTTTCGCGGCCTGGGCTTGGGACGGGCCATGATTGACCACCTTGGCGCCGTTGCCGCCGATCGAGGGATTACGATCTTGCGCTTGGAAACCGGAGTCCACCAATTCGAGGCGATCCGGCTCTACGAACGGACCGGATTCCAACGCCGGGGGCCCTTTGGATCCTATCGCGACGATCCGCTCAGCCTCTTCTTTGAACGGATTCTTCCTTAACTTTCCGCAAGAGCCCGCAAGCGGCGCAGCGCCGCTTGAATTTTGCCGGACCGGAATTCACCATCGATGTGGCCGTCGCAAAAGCGCTCGCCGCGATTGAGAAGCGCGAAGTAGCGACGAATCTGGTCCACCGTCGCCGTTTCAAAGTATTCCAGCGGGAAGGAAACCCCCGTGACTGAAAACGGAATATCCTCCGGCGTGCCGTCCTCGGGGAGCGCCAAATAGGGGTGAATTCCAGAGGTGAGCGCGCCCATCCGTTCGCGAAACGCCTCGACCGAAGGATGGTAGTCGGGATAAGGCATATTTATGATGCGAACGCCCGCTTTATCGACGTAAGACCGTTCGGGCCACTCCCCGGGAACGAAGTCGGGCGCCTCGAAAATCGGAAGGAGTTCGAGCAGGCTCGCAATCGCGTCGCACTGAGCATCCGTGAGGTCGCCGGGCATCGATCCCATTTTGAAGCGCACGACGCCTTCCATCTGCAACCTTCTTGGCGGTGTCCTTCGCCCTAGAGGCTAAACTCGACCGGTGACTCCTCTTGAACTCGTTCAGACGCATATCGCCAACATCGCCCAGCCCGTCGAGAAGCAGACGCTCGGCATCTATGCCGACGCCATGGTCTGCGAGTTTCCCAATGCTCCGGAGGGCCATACGTCGCGACTGGAGGGGCCGGCCGCCTTGGCGAAGTTCCTGGCGCGGATCGGCGACTTTGCCCCGGACCGCTACGTCGAAGGGCTCGAAGTCTGGGAATCGGGTTCGGACGTGATTGCCCTCTTCCAATCGAACTTCAAAGTCGAGGGAACGGGGCGGTCCTGCACAATGCCGATGATCCTCATTCTGACCCTCGAAAACGGCCAGATCGTCCGCTTCCGCGAGTACTACGATGCGCGGCGGGTCCTGATCGCGTTCGGCGAGCTTCCGGAAGAGGGCGAAGCGGCCAGCCCTTAGGGCCAGCCGGTAGCGCTTTTGCCGACGTAGACGCGAAAGGCCTCTTGCTCGACTGGCACCGGCCCGAACGCTTTCATGGCTTTTTGGATGCGGTCCAGAAGCTGCGCGGTGCGCACGACAAGGGGCGCATCGTCGTGGTACTTGACTTTGAGTTCGCTCAGTCGCGCCTCGACCCGGCCGGCGGCATCGCGCAGAAACCGCTCCATCCGGAAATGGCGTTCGCTGAACGGCCCATTCCACCGATCCATCTCTTGGCCGTCGGCAAGCTTGCCCAGATCTTCACGAAGCTTCTCCGCCGCCGCACGCGGCACGCCGATCAAGAGGTCGCGGCCCGCTTCGACCCGATCGGGATCGCGCTCAAATTCGAAACGGACCTGGCCCCCCGCCGCTTGAACGCGGCGACGAATCTTCTCGATCGTCGGCTCCACATCAAGCTCGAAAACGATCGATTGGAATTCGGTGTAGGTCACCGGAAGGGCTGCGTTTTTCTCGCCGTCGAGGACGATCGGCTTCACCGGTTCGGATCCGCCGGGCACGCCTCCGGGAAGGCTCCCCGACAGCGTCGGCGGGGCCCCCACGCCCGGATCGACTTTGGCATTTGGGTCGGAAACCGAGGGCGTTTCAGCCGGTTTCGGTCCCAATCCGGCATTGGCCCCAACGTTGAACTGCTCGGGAAACGCCTGGTTCGGCGGCCATCCGGCGGGCGGGGGCGGGTCCTGCTTTTCCTTTCTTGCCACGAGGGGCGGCAAGCTTTCGGGAGGAGGACCGGTTTTGACTTCAAGCGTCTGAGCCGGGTCCATTTGGCGCGAAACGGCAACCATCACCAGAATCCCCAAGCCGACCCCCGCGACAAGGCAAAGGATCGGCACCAAACGCGCCGCTTTCGGGCGCGTCGGGGTTTCGTTCGGTTCGGGTTGGCTCATTCGGAGACCTCAAGCTTACCGACGATCAGGATCGCCGGCGTGACGCGCCGCTTACGCGAGACGTCGGCTTGCATCGACTATTTCTTGGGCAAAGGCAACGTCTCCCGTTCAAACACGACGCGGAACCCGCCCTCATGCGGAACGAAGTGGACCATCCGGTAACCGCGGTTTCCCAATTCGGTGGCATAGATTTCGAAGTTCCGATCCGTACGCTGGATCGGGTTTGTAGCGCCCGATCCGCCGCGCACGTTCAAACTGGTTCGCACCGTAGAAGCGGCGCCTCCGGTCGCGGGAGCTTGGTTTGTGGCGGGCGCCGGGGCGGGTGCGCGGACGTCCACAATTTGGTAGCTATACGTCGGGAAATCCGGGCGATTCACCGTGAAACTGGATTGCGAAAAGACGATGGCCGTACCCGTTGCCAAAATGCCCAAGCCGAGGAAGATAAGCTTCATGCGTCCATTTTAGGCGAGCAAACGACAAACGGCCCGCCGCGCGTTGGAGCGAGGCGGGCCGTATTCCATGCGAAGAAAGTTAGTACTTCATCGAACAGCCGTAGGGCCGCGTCGACTTCACGCTCACTTCCTTTCCGGCTTTCACTTCATCATACGCCTGCTTGACGTAGTTGATCGGCTTGCCATCAGCGGGCGCGGTGCCGCGCGGCATGTTGTCGATCGCCCCGTTATAGAGCACTTCGCCTTTGGGCGAAATCAAGAACATGTGCGGCGTGGCCATGGCCTTGTAGCTCTTCCCGATGACGCCTT
>CAYONY010000151.1:0-3780 GCA_964405415.1 uncultured Fimbriimonadaceae bacterium
CCAAATACGGCCCGCCCGGCTCGCCGCCGCCGAGGATCGAGCCCTCCGGGTCGGCACCGACGATCTTCACCGAAGGCAGCGCCTCTTTTAATCGGTGCGCCACCCCCGAAACCGTGCCGCCCGTCCCGACCCCGATCACGCAATAGTCCAGCCGCCCGCCGCACTGCCGCAGAATCTCCTCGCCGGTGCCCTCGTAATGTGCGCCCGGATTCCCGGGGTTGGCGTATTGGTCGAGGATGTGGCTGTTCGGGATCTCCTTGTTCAGCCGCTTCGCCACCCCGAAAAGCGATTCCGGAGCGTCGTGGGCCGCCTCGGTCGGGGTCCGCACGATCTCGGCTCCTAGCGCCTCCAGCACCACCTGCTTCTCCATGCTCATCTTCATGGGCATCGTGATGATCAGCCGGTAGCCGCGCACCGCGCAGGCCATCGCAAGGCCGATCCCGGTGTTGCCGCTGGTCGCCTCGATGAGGGTGTCGCCCGGCTTGATCCGCCCTTCCCGTTCCGCGTCGAGGAGCATCTTCACCCCGATGCGGTCCTTGAGCGATCCACCGGGGTTGAGGAATTCGCATTTGGCGAGGAATTCGACGTTCGGGAAGTCGCGGCCCATGCGGGAGAGGCGAACCATCGGCGTTTCGCCAACGGCGTCGAGGATCGAATCGAGAATGCCTTCAGATCGGGTCATAGCCATGGAAAGTCACACAGAGGAAAAAGAGGTTCACAAAGGGGAACGCGAGCCGCCCTAGGCAAGGGACGAGAGGGCGACGACCGGGGATTCAGAGACGCGGGCGAAGCGGTAACGTGAGCGGGTGGAAAAGAGACCCTTTGGCCGGACCGGCATGGAAGTCGGGGTGCTCGGCTTCGGCAGCTCGGAGATCGGGTACGGCGCCGCGACGCCGGCGGAGATCGATTCGATCCTCAACGAAGCCCTCGACCAGGGGCTCAACGTCATCGACACCGCCGAATGCTACGTCGATGCGGAAGAGAAGATCGGCCGGGCAGTCGGCCATCGGCGCGACGACTACTTTCTCTTCTCCAAGACCGGCCATTCGAGCGGCTTCCCCGGGCCCGATTGGGACCCGGCGATGATGGCCGCCCAGATCGACCGCAGCCTCACCCGATTGAAAACCGACCGGCTCGAATTGATCCAGCTCCATTCCCCGTCTTTGGAATTGCTTCAAGAGGGTTCGGCCATCGAGGTTCTTCAGCGCGCTCGGGAAGCGGGCAAAGTCCGATTCATCGGCTGCAGCGCCGACAACGAGGCCGCCGTTTATGCCGTCGAATGCGGCGCGTTCGATGCGCTCCAGACCTCGGTGAACCTCGCCGACCAGGAGGCGATCGAGACGTCTCTGCCCTTGGCGGTTGAAAAGGGGATCGGCGTCATCGCCAAGCGGCCGATCGCCAATGCGGCGTGGATCAAGAAACAAGGTCCGGAGCATTACGGCCATGAGTATTGGCTTCGATTGCAGGCGCTTCGGTATCCGCTCCAAGACCAGCCCAATGCGGAGGCAATCGGAACCGCTCTCGCCTTCACGCTGGCCCAGCCCGGGGTCTCGGTGGCGATCGTCGGCACCGAACGGCCGGGCCGGTTCCTCGAAAACCTCCGCGCGTTGGAATCGTCGCGATCCGGGCCCTCCGATTTCGAAGCGATTCGCGCCCGATGGAAGGCCGTGCGAAAGGACGACTGGATCGGCCAAGGCTGACCGGCAATCACGCGCGCAGGGCAACGCGCCGATACTTTCAGAGAGGCGTCTACGAAGATGGGCTTACCCTCTCCCCGACTTGAAGTGGAACTTGGCGGCGCGGCCGCACCGCCGCCCAACGGCCACGACGCGATGGTCTACGCGCTGGCCCACGATCTGCGCGGCCCCCTGCGCACGATCGACGGCTTTGCCGAATTGCTCAATCTGGATTGCGGGGACGCCTTGTCGGAGGCGGGGCACCAGCATCTGGCGACGATCCGGAGCTCGGCCCACCGCATGCGCGGGCTCATCGACGGCTTGGTGGAATTCACGCAATGGGCTTCGGCTCCGCTCCAGCCAATGGAGATCGATGTCGAGCGGCTCGTTCGCCAGATGAGTTCAGAGTTGGCCGTCCGCTATCCCGAGCTCGAACTGCACATCGAATACGGAAGCTTGCCGCCGGTTGAAGCCGACTATCCGATGTTCAGGCGGCTCTGGGCGATCCTCATCGACAACGCCCGAAAGTTCGCCGCCAAGGATCGGCCCCTTTGCCTCGTTTGCGAAAGCGACGACGGTGAAAGTGGACGGGTCTATTCCTTTCGCGACAACGGGGTGGGAATTGATTCGGCGGACGTCGAGCGCGTCTTCGATCCGTATTGCCGGCTGCACCGCTACGAAGATTTTCCGGGCGCCGGAATGGGTTTGGCGATCGCGCGACGCATCGTCGAGCGCCACGCGGGACGCCTTTGGGCCGAAGGCAGCCTCGGAAAGGGGACCACGATTTCGTTTACGTTGGGGAGCTCGGGTTAGTCGCAGAAGCCGCTACTTGGCCGCGATGAACCCGTGGGCCTGAGCGACGAGGCCCTCGATCTCGTCCCAATCGAGCGGAACGTCCAGATACACGCCGAGCCAACCGCGGACGCCCACATAGGGGGGCCGATAGAACTTCTCCGGTTCGGAGGCCACCAACGCTTCTTGGACACCGGGAGGGGCCGCGCACCAGAACGCCAGGCGTCCGCCATGGTGATGGTTGGAATACATGAGAAACGAGCGTTTGCCTCGAACGAACCAGGTCGGCTCGCCGTGGCTCATCCGTTCCTCGACTTGAGGATGGCTCAGGCATAGGCGGCGGACGCGGTCGAGGGGATCGTCGGACATCGGTCAATTCTGGCGCCCGGACGGACGCCTTTCGTTATACTTTGGGCATGATTGCCACGCTCATCGCCGTCAGTCTCGCGGTTGCCCCGCAGAACCGGGTGCCGATCGCCCTGTTCAATGGGCGCGATTTGGCGGGCTGGAAAGTCGACGTTCCGGACAACGACGGAAAGCCCACTCCGGTGGTTCCGTTCATCGCCCGCAACAAAGTGCTCGTCTCGCTCGGCACGCCGATGGGGCACCTCATCACGGAAGCGAGCTACGAAAACTACCGCCTGGTCGTGGAGTACCGGTTTCCGAAAAGCGCCGGAAACAGCGGGGTCATTCTGCACGTTTCCCAGCCTCGGTTCCTTCGCAACTTCCTGCCCAAAGGCATCGAGGCCCAGCTGATGAGCGGAAACGCGGGCGACTTCCACCTGTTTGGCGAGAAGCTGGGCAAGCCGAACGCGCCCGCCGAAAATGCCGGAAAGAACCTCACCGACGGTTCGGAGAACCCGGTCGGCCAATGGAACACGATGGTGGTCGATTGCCGGGCCGATCAGATTCGGGTTTGGGTGAACGGGGACTTCGTGAACCACGGGGTGGGCGCTTCGGTGACGAAAGGCGCCATCGGCCTGCAGTCGGAAGGGGCGGAAATTGAGTTTCGCCGGATCGAGCTGACGCCGTTTTGAGGGACCTCGCGTCTTCGGCAGGCGACCATTTGCATGCGACGTTCGCCAGGTGACACAACGAGGGTATTGGACGCGCGAAGCTTTGGAGTACGCGACGCAAGTCGCGCTTTGGATTAAGGCGAAGCTGACTCTCAGGCCGACAAGCCAGGCCATTTGGGCTAGACTCGCCGCATGCTTGCGACCCTCGCCGCTTTCGTGCTTCTCGGCCAAAACAAGGTCCCGATCGCGCTCTTCAACGGGGCCGACCTAAAGGGTTGGCATATGGACGTGCCCGC
>CAYONY010000151.1:3790-8355 GCA_964405415.1 uncultured Fimbriimonadaceae bacterium
GATCCCAAGCCGTTTATCGTGCGCGGCAAGACCTTGGTGTCCTTGGGCAATCCCGGAGGCCACCTCATCACCGACGCGGCCTTTGAGAACTACCGCTTGATCGTCGAGTATCGCTTTGCCGGCCGAGCGGGCAACAACGGCATCCTCATCCATGCCTCAAACCCGCGGCGACTCTACGGCATGTTCCCGCAATCGTTGGAAGTTCAGCTTGAGAGCGGCAACGCGGGCGATTTTTGGTGCATCGGCGAGGATATCGAAGTGCCCGATATGGAAGCCCGACGGGGTCCGAAAGAGAATTGGGGCGTCGACGGCAACAAGCTCCGCCGCATCAAGAACCTGACCGACGGCTCGGAGAACCCACTCGGCCAATGGAACACGATCGTCGTGGATTGCCGCGGCGCCACGGTTCGGGTTTGGGTGAACGGCGACCTCGTGAATGCGGGAACGAACTGCACAGCGTCGAAAGGGCAGATCGCGCTTCAGGCCGAGGGCGTCGAAGTGGAATATCGGCGGGTCGAGCTGACGCCGTTCTAAGCCATGTCCAAGACCCGGCTTGAAGCGTTTTCGGATGCGGTGATCGCGATTATCCTGACGATCATGGTGCTCGAGCTTCGGCCGCCCCACGAAGTCTCGTTGGCGGCGCTGCGGCCCCTTGTGCCGGTCTTTCTCAGCTACGTTTTGAGTTTCGTCTATCTGGGCATCTATTGGAACAACCACCACCACATGCTCCAGGCGGTGCAGCGGGTGAACGGCGGCATCCTATGGGCCAACATGCACCTGCTGTTTTGGCTGTCGCTGATTCCTTTCACCACGGCTTGGATGGGCGAGACGGGGTTCGCCGGGCCGCCGGTGGTCGTGTATGGGGCGGTGCTGCTCTTGGCGGGAGTGGCCTACTTCATCCTTTCGCGCAGCTTGATTCGCCATCATGGACGCGATTCGAAGCTGTCGCAAGCGGTGGGGGCGGATTTCAAAGGCAAAGCGTCGGTCGTGTTTTATGCGGCGGCGATCGGTCTGGCGTATGTCCATGAAGGGATCGCCTTGGCGATTTACGTTCTGGTCGCGTTGATGTGGCTGGTGCCGGACAAGCGAATTGAGCGTACGCTAAGTTCTTCTGAGTCCTAATCGATCTGGGCTTCGTCAAGTACAGGTCGGCCTCGATGATCAACGACAACGCGGCTCAATTCCACGCAGGGATCGTGTTGAAAAATGATCATCCTATTCATTGAATTGGATGATTGGATAAAGTTTGATTTTTCAAACATTGCCGTTTCCGTACACATGTCGTAGCCCATCGTGTAGTGCGCCGGCAGGTGGTGCGAAGTCGGGCAAAGGTCGCTCGGAAACGCCACCGAAGCGCTCCCATCCGAGACGAGCACCCATTGCAGCCCCCGCGTGTGGCCGTGGGCCTGGTGGACGGTCAGCCCCGGCCAGATCTCTTGGCCATCCTCGGTGAAGATTGTCTCGACCAGGTCGAGCGTCCGCCAGTTCTCTTCCAAGTAGCTGGACCTTTCGCGGATGTTGGGATGGACCGCGTTTTTGTAATTCGCCCGCGAGACATAGTGCCGGGCGTCGGGGTAGTTCGGACGGATCGAGCCATCCTCGTTCCACGAGCTGATCCCGCCGGCGTGGTCG
This sequence comes from uncultured Fimbriimonadaceae bacterium, assembly GCA_964405415.1. Taxonomy (GTDB): domain Bacteria; phylum Armatimonadota; class Fimbriimonadia; order Fimbriimonadales; family Fimbriimonadaceae; genus CAYONY01. Next base: position 5,423 of record CAYONY010000151.1, read on the forward strand.
AAGTGCAGATGAGTGAGCAGCACATCGGTTACCCCGGAGACGGGGACATGGGGCCCATCGGGAATCGCAAAGATCTCGCGCAACTTCTCGGTGGACTTGTCGCCATTTCCTAGGTCGACGATCAGCTTTCGGCCGGCGTCGTCCTCGACGATCAATGAGCGCGTCGCCATCGGAATGCGGTTCCGTTCGTCCGGCTCGATCCAGCGCGACCACATCGTCTTGGGCACCGCCCCGAACATCGATCCGCCATCCAGGCGGAACGAACCGTGGTCGTGAAGCGAGATTCGGTAGCGGCCGACTTGCACGCTTACGATTCTGCCAGACCCTTCAGTCGGGTGAGCGCCTCACCCCAAGCATTTCGAAGGCCATCCGCTTCGGCACGCGTCTGAATCCGCGACGACATCACGTTCATGAGCGTTTTGCCCTTGTTGTCTTGGAACTGGACGTCGACCGTGATCGGCGCGACGCTGCCCGGATGCTCCCAAGTGAACCGCAAGTCCTTATCCGGCCGCACTCGGGTAAAGGTGCCTTTGCATCCGGCATCGCAGCCGAGCGCGCCGCCCTCCGCCACGTCCTGCCTGCCGTTGTCGCCGAACATCTGGGCGAAGGCCTTGGGGTCCGTCCATGTCGCATAGGTCTTGCTCACCGGCGCGGCGATCGTTTTCGTGCAGCAGATCGTGTAACCCTCTTGGAGCCCGTCCTTTTTCAACACGCCATGATGCTTTTCGTACTCGACGTAGATCGTGGTCGGCCACCAGGCATCGGTGCCGTCAATCATGCCGTAGATGTGGTTGGCCGAATCGCGGCGCCCCTTCTTCAGACCGTCGATCGAATCGAGCACCGCGAACCACTCACCGAGGGTTTTGCCGGTTTGGGCTTTGCACGTGGCATCGTCGATCGTGAAGTCGGGCTTGTTCTGGACTTGCATGGCGGCGATGATACCCAAGAATTTGGGTGATCACCTAAATTGGGTTTGGCGACCATAATGATCGGATGCTCCCCTCCGAGCCCCCGCCCGGCTCCCCCTCTGATTTCATCCGCGACGCCATTCGCGAAGACCTGCAAAGCGGCCGGTTCGACCGCGTGTATACCCGCTTTCCGCCGGAGCCCAACGCCTACCTCCACATTGGCCACGCCAAGGCGCTCTGGATCAACTACGGCATCGCCCAGGAGTTCGGCGGCGAGTTCAATCTGCGCTTCGACGATACGAATCCTTTGAAGGAGGAGGCGGAATTCGTCCACGCGATCGTCGAGGATGTGGTGTGGGTGCTAAGTGCCAAGAGCCCCTCCCTTGAGGGAGGGGAAGGGGTGGGTGAGGTCGCAGGCAAGAGATTGGCATCATCCACCCCCCAACCCCCTCCTTCAAAGGAGGGGAAAACGCCCATCTCCGGACCCTTCTTCGGCTCGGACTACTTCGACCAAATGTTCGAGTGGGCCGTCCAGCTCATCGAAAAAGGCAAGGCCTACGTTTGCGATTTGTCGCCTCAGGAAGTCATCAAGACCCGGGGTACGCCGACCCAACCCGGCACGAACAGTCCCTCTCGAAACCGTTCGATCGAGGAAAACCTCGATCTCTTTCATAGGATGAAGGCGTGCGAATTCCCGGATGGCTCCCGGACCCTGCGCGCCAAGATCGACATGGCCTCGCCGAACCTCTACTTGCGCGATCCGGTGATGTACCGTATCCGCCATGCCCACCACCATCGGCAAGGGGACAAGTGGTGCCTCTATCCGATGTACGACTGGGCCCATGGGCTCGAAGACTCGATCGAAGGGATCACCCATTCGCTCTGCTCGCTCGAGTACGAGAATCATCGGCCGCTCTACGATTGGTTCCTCGATGAGCTTGGGATCTATCATCCGCGCCAAATCGAATTCGCCCGGTCGAGCCTGACGTTCACGGTCATGAGCAAACGACGGTTCATCGAACTTGTCGAAGGCGGCTATGTCAACGGCTACGACGATCCTCGACTGCCCACCTTGGCCGGCGCGCGGCGTCGCGGCTACACGCCGGAGGCGATCCGCGATTTCTGCATGCGGATCGGCGTGGCGGGCAAATCAAAGGTCGAAAGCCGAGTGGATATGGCGCTGCTTCAGGACTGCGTCCGGGAGGACTTGAACCGCCGCGCGCCGCGCGTGATGGCGGTGCTGAATCCCCTGAAAGTCGTCATTACGAACTATCCGGAAGGCCAGACCGAATCGCTGGACTGCGTGAACAATCCGGAAGACCCCTCAGCGGGAAGTCGAGCGGTTCCCTTTGGGAGGGAGCTTTTCATCGAACGGGAGGACTTTATGGAGGATCCGCCCCCCAAGTTCTTTCGGCTCTCGCCGGGGCGAGAGGTGCGGCTGCGCTATGCCTACTTCCTCACCTGCCAAGAGGTGGTCAAGGACGCTTCCGGTTCGGTGATCGAATTGCGGTGCACTTACGATCCGGCGACCAAAGGCGGCGATGCGCCGGACGGCCGCAAGGTCAAGGCGACGTTGCATTGGGTCTCGGCGGCGGAGGCGATTCCGATCGAGGCGCGGCTTTACGACCACTTGTTCGATCGTCCCGATCCGGATGTGGAGGACGAGGTGGAGGGGGAGGAGGAGACTGCCCTCTCCCCTGGAGGGAGAGGGTCTGTGAGCGAAGCGAACAGGGGTGAGGGGGCGGTCCCCGCCTACATCGCGAATCTCAACCCAGACTCTTTAAAAGTCGTCCATGGTTGGGCGGAGCCGAGCGTCGCGGGGTCTCCGATGGGCAAGACCTACCAGTTCGAGCGGATGGGCTACTTCTGCGTGGACCCGGATTCCGGCGAAAAGCTGATCTTCAACCGGACGGCGACACTTAGGGACACGTGGGCGAACCTTCAGAAGCGGGATGGCTAGCCGAAGGGTAAAATGCCCGCCTCTGCTGCCGAATAGCTCAACTGGCAGAGCGCCTGACTCTGGAT
>CAYONY010000152.1:0-8346 GCA_964405415.1 uncultured Fimbriimonadaceae bacterium
AAAACCTGGGCGGGGCTTTCGCGGGCTGAAGCCCGCGGACCAAGGCGCGGCCTAAAGACCGCGCTCCACCTTTCTTCCCCCGCTTACCCCAGGTCCCCCTAAATCCTCCATCCCCAACCCCTGCCTTCCCGACAAGTCGGGACTCGAAAGCCTATTCGCTTTGCAAAACAAGGGCGGGGCATGAAGGCAAAAAAAGGCCCCGCCGCGAGGGGTGTGCAGGCGGGGCGGTGGTGAGTGAAGGGGATGAAGTCTATTTGTTCTTGATCGTCAGCTTCTTGCCGTCGATGCTATAGCTGAACGTCCAGTTCCCTTCTTCGGGGACGCTGCCGAGCAGTTCCCGCTGTTTGGGGGTGAGGTCGGCGAGGGTGAGGTAGCCCTGCTTCTCCTGCTTTTCCTTTTGGGAGGCGGTGAGGCTGCCAAGGAGCTCGCCGATGCGCATTTTGCGCGAATCGAGCATGAACGGGCGGACGCGTTCGAGGCCCTTGAGCTCTTCCATTTTCATCGGGGGAACGGTGAAGAGTTTGGAATCGCCTTTGGGGGTGGTGAAAGTGAAGGATTTGCCGTCGAGTTTGGGCATAGCGAAGGTGTGGCCTTTCATGCCTTCGATGCCCATTTCCTTCAGCCTTTCGTTCATCTCTTCGATGTGCTTCTGGATTTGCTGGTTACGGGCTTTGAATTCGGGATCGTCGGACGGCATGGTGAAAACGCGGCCTTTGAAATCCTTGGGCATGGCGAAGACCTTGGAATCGATCTTGGGCATCACAAAGGTCTTGGGCGACATTTGAAGGCCTTTCATGTGGTCTGGATGGATGAACTTCATCTTTTCCAAGCCTTCCAATTGCATTTTGTCAAGGCCTTTGAAGTCAAGCTTGAGATCGGGCATCTTGATCGTTTCGAAGTTCTTGAGCGTTTTTTCGAGCGCTTGGCGCTCTTTGTCGGTCATTTTTCGCTCTTTGCCGTTCTCGACGACTTTGCCTTCTTTGAGGGCTTTGCGGATCTCCTGGCGGGCGTTCTCCCAAGCCTGCTTCCACTCGCTCGAGTTGGGGAGGTTCTGCATGGCTTTGTGAGCCTCGGCCATGGCTTTTCGGGCCTCGTCCATGGCTTTCTTGTGCTCGTCGCCCTGGACGGCTCGGGCCTCGGCCATCGCCTTTTCCATGGCCCGTTTCCACTCGCCCGATTCGTGGAGCTTTTTCATCTCCGATTCGGCGAGTTTCAGCGCACGCTCGACCTCTTTCATCGCTTCTTGGTGGGCTTTCGAATCTTGGATGATCGTCGTCCCGCCCTGAAGTCCTCGCGTGATGGGGGCGGGGGAGGTGACGGCCAGCGGAGGCGCGGTGGCGACGCCGCGGATCGCCTCGGCCACGCGGGCGGGGACAAGCGGCGCAGACGCTCCCGGAGGCATGGCCAGGGGCGCGCTTTGAATAGCCCGGGTGATGTTGGGAATAAGAGCCGGAGAGGTGACGAACCGTTCGGCCGGCACGGGCATCGTGGCGGCACCGGGAGATCGCAGCCGGGCCAGCGGGGCGAGCGACTGGGCACGGGCGATTTCGGCGGGGGCGGAAACGCCGGGGATCGCGGCGGCACCGGGACCGCGGCTTCGGCTGATGACGCCAGGGGCCGTCGGCCGACCGACTTCGGCGGGCACGAGGACTCCGGAAGGAGCGGTGGCGGCTCCCTGGGGGGCGGGGGCCAATTCGGCAATTCGAGGAACGGTCGAGGCAACGCCCGGGGCGACGGTTTCGGGCCGGCTTTCCGCGCCGACGGGGGCAAACGGGCTGCGGATGCCGCCCAGGCCTCGGGCGGCGGTCGGACGAAGCATGAAGATCTCGCCTTTGCGCTCCCAACGTCCGTTGAAGGCATCGGCAATCGCGTCGAGGACGGCGCCGAGCGGCTGACTGCGGAAATTCAGGGTGACGGAGCTTTCTCCAGGAAACTCGCTGGAATCGGCGACGAAGCTGAATTGCTCAAGGCTGAGCCAGGCGAGCACTTCGCTGAGCTTCGTATTGACAAACCGTTTCGTGATGGGCTTCTTCAGCGCCGGCAGATCGAGCCCATTCATGCTCGCCACCGCCTGGGCCTTTTGGGGCGCCCACCCTGCATGCCCGCTTCCGGCAAGCGCCAATGCCGCACAAACACAACCGAGCGCGAGGCTCACCATGCGTCGTCTGATCATCCCATTTCCCTCCATCCGACTTGGGTCTACCTCGCACTACGAAGCAGAACAAACACGAGGTTCCCACGATTTTCGTCTCCGAGGCGGGGTGGGGCAATGGTCCCGTTTCGGGTTGGGAACCGGGAGGGTTCGGGGGGCGTTTTGGGGCTGAACCGTTGGTGAATGGAGGACTATCGATGACTCAGCTTCTTCCCGCAATTCGCAGTTTGGCGCTGGCCGCTTTCGCGGTCGCGAGTGTGGTCGGCCCGCACACTTTGGGCTACATGGCCAGCTCGGAGGCCCGCGAATACGACTTCAAGGATCCCAAAGGGGTCAGCGGCATGACGTTTTTGGTGGACTCCTTAGTGGAGCCGATCTGCGGAACCGCGAGCGATGTGACGGGGACGGTGAGCTTTGACCCGGCGAAACCGGAGACGATGAGCGGCCGCATCGTGGTGGGGGCCAAGTCGCTCAAAACGCTGAACGAACGCATGACCGAGCACATCCACAGCGCGCAATGGATCGACGCGGAGAAGTTTCCGACGATCGAGTTCGGGTCCAAAGCGGTGAAAAACCTCAAGCCGGCGGGTGAGAACGCCTGGACGGCGGACATCGTGGGCGACTTCACGCTCCACGGGGTCACCAAAGAGATCACGACGCCGGTGAAAGTGAATTATCTTCCAAACATGCGGGACAAGCGGATCCAGGGGAAGCGGGGCGATCTGGTGGTGCTGCGCTCGACGTTCACGATCACGATGAAGGATTTTGGAATCGACAGCAAGCAGCCGGTCGAGAAGGTGGGCGAGAACGTGGAGATCCGGGTGGCGATTGTGGGAATGACGAAGTAGGGAGAGAGAAAAAGGAGAAAGGAGAAAGGAGAAAGGAGAAGGGATAAGGGAGAAGGGAGAGGGGATAAGGGATAGGGGAGGTTCGAGTTAGAGTCAGAGTTCGGGTTCGGGGGGGAGGCGGCGGACGAAGTCGGCGAGGGCTTTATCGAGCGGGCGCATGGGCTCGATATTCAAGCGGGCGACCTTGTCAAAGCTGAGGACCGAGTAAGCGGGACGCGGGGCCGGAGTCGGCCAATCCGCGGTGCGAATCGGCTCGATTTCGATCGGCGTTGCGTCAGCAAGAACCGCTTCTTGGTAGGCGCGCAAGGCTCGTTGGGCAAAGGCATGCCAGGATAGCGCATCGGGGCCAGCGGCGTGGTAGACCCCCGGTTCAGGGGCCCGTTCGGCGAGGTCGACCAGAACCCGAGCCAAATCCGCGGTGTAGGTGGGGCTTCCGGTCTGATCCGCGACCACACGCAACGGCTTTCCGGCGCGCCAGGCTCGGATCATGGTTCGAGGAAACGAGGCGCCGTTCGGCCCAAACAGCCATGCCGTTCGCACGACAAGCGCTTCACAGCCGGCCTGCCGAACGGCTCGTTCGCCTTCCCATTTGGAGCGGGCATAGACGCCGGAAGGATTCGGCTCATCGTCTTCGCGATAGGGCTGCCCTTTCGCGCCATCGAAAACGAAGTCCGTGCTGACGTGGAGCATCCGCGTTCCGTTGATGCCGCAGGCTCGGGCGATATAGCTGGGCCCAAGGGCATTGACCTTCATGGCGAGGTCGGACTCGGATTCGGCCTGATCGACGGCGGTGTAGGCGGCGCAGTTGAAGAGCCACTCGACTTTGCCATAGCGTCCGGCGGCCAGCTTGGCTCCGGCCATGGGGTCGGCCAGATCGAACTCGGGCAGGTCGAAGCCGGCGACGGCGTGGCCGCGTCGTTCAAGTTCGACGACGAGGTCGGTTCCGAGCATGCCTTGAGCGCCGAGGACGAGGGTTTTCATGGGGAGTTAGCGGTAAGCGGTTGGCGGTTGGCAGTTAGCGGTTAGCGGCGGATTCGGCGCGAGCCGCGCGCGCGGTGGTTTTCAGGCGGTTCCAATAGAAGTCGCGCGGGGGGTCGAGCCGAACGCCCGGAACGCCGGCACCGAGGATAAGGGCGCGACGAGGGGCATCGGAGCGGTTTGGGCCGGTGTAGTGGAAGGTTCGGCAGTGGTGGACGGTGCAGCCGCCGGCGGGCAGCGGGCAGAACACCGCCGCTTTCTCGTCAAGGTCGATCGTGGTTTCGAGGGCGTGGATTCGAGGATCGCCGCCGATCGAGCGATGCGGTTGGACGTCGAGTCGATGGGTACCGGGCAGAAAGGCCATGCAGCCGTTTTCTCGCGTGGCTTCCTGGAGGGGTATCCAGATACTCACGGCTTCGTGAAGGGTCGCTTCATCCCAATAGGCCTCGTCCTGGTGCCACGGCGTTTCGGAGCCGATCCGGGCGGGTTTGAGAATGGCGTGGTCGCCGCCGATCGCCGCTTCGGGCCCGAGCAGGCGTCGGCACAATTCGAGCGCGCGCTCTCGAAAGACGCCGGCCGCGAGCTCCGGTGCGTATTTTGAGGGATTCAGGATTTGGGGCAGCCGCGCCTCCTTCCCTTCTTCATCGGTGCCTGCCAAATCGAACTGGTCGCCGACTTCGCGTCCCGCGCGCTGATCGAAGATGCGGTCGTAGGCTTCCCGCGCTCGGGCGACCTCTTCAGGCGGCATCAATTGCTCGAGGGCGAGAAAACCGTTTTCGCGAAAGAACGCAACTTGGTCCTCGCGGACTTCGAAGTCGGCGGCCATAGCGCCATGATACTTGCCCGATAGGGCGTGGCGAGATGCGATCCTCACACGGCTTTGCGAAGGATGCGCTTGCCTTTGCCCACCGGGATCGGCGCTTCGGCGCCTTCGGCACATTCCTCATCGGCAGGGCCGGAGCCTTGGCGGCCCGAACCGCTCTCGAGGGCGCCCGAGCCCGATTCGGCGGCTCGGGCGACGAGGAAGCTGGACGCGTAATAGTAAGAGAACGCGGCGGCGGCCAAGGCGAGCACGGCGGCGAGCAGAGCCAATCGAATCGAATGCGAGGAGACCGGGCGGTAGCGGACGGAATAGGGCCCGCTGGGCCGAAGCGTGGCGAGGGCCCCGGTGAGGCGACGGTACTCGGCAAGACGCGCGCGGCATTCGGGGCAGGTGAAACGGTGGATGGTCGCTTTGAGGCGAGCGATCAGCGGCGCTTCGCCGTGAAGGGTGAGAAAGACATCCTGTTCGTGCGGACAGGGTTTCATGCTCATCGGGCCACCTCCTTGGTTTTCGGGCCCATGGCCGCCCATTCGGGCGACTGGCGCATTTGGTCGGCGAGGCGGGAATGCGCTTGAAAGAACTGGTATTTGACGGTGCTGAGGTTGCGGTTCAGCACGGCGGCGATTTCGGCCAGGGTGAGACAGTCCTGATAGTAGAAGAGGATGACTTCCCGCTGGGACTCGGAGAGCGTCTTCAGCATGTCGCGAACGGCGAGACTGAGATCGGCCCGAGCGAAGAAGTCGACCGGTTCGGCGGGGCCGGACTCCGGTTCGGAAACGCGAACTTCAGAGACCCGACGCATCCGCGCGCGATAATGGTCGCGGACTTTGTTGAAGGCGATGGCGAAAAGCCAGGTGCGGAACTGGGACCGCCCATCGTAGCCGGGCAGCGCGCGCCACGCGGCGACAAAGACCTCTTGGATGACGTCATCGACGTCGGCCTCGTCGATCCGGGTTTGGAGGAAGCAGCGCAGGCTCTCGCGATGGTCCTCGGCCAAAGCGTCAAAGGCCTCGCGGTCTCCGCTTCGCGCGACCTTGATCCGGCGCGACAGGCGGGTGGGCTTGCGCACGCTTTCGCGAGCCGCCGTGGTGACGGGGCTCGGCTCGATTTCAAACGTATTGAGGCTCGCCATGGGCAATCGCACGGGACATTCCACGTTCCACCAGAACAAATCCCGATGCCAGTGAACAACATAGCCTTTGACGGCAAACACCCGAAAATAGTTGGGGCTGCCAAAAACAGGCAATGTTGTCCAGGCCCTTAGAGCTGAAGTTCTAGCCCAACCTCTCAATGTACAGCGAATGGAACTCAAATTGATCTCACGACCATCCAAAGCGACCCAAACGAAGACCCTTCCTCCGATTCCGTTCACGCCAGAACATCACGGACATGGCTCGGTGAGCCCAAAACAGTACTGGCCCACACACTTTGTGTCACTCAGCAGACTCCATTCTTGACGCCCCCGCAACTGGCCCTGCGGGGTTGCCACGCTGCAATAGTGGCCCACTTTCGCTCGCTGAACGGACCCATCTCTTCGAAGCCGCAACACGAGGCCCGTGGTATCCCGTATTGGCACAAAGTCTCCGGCTACCGCAGTTTTGGTTCCATGCAGTACGCAATACAATAGACCGTGATTGGCATCCGCAGCCTGAAGAGCCTCTCTAAATCCAGTCAGTGAGTGCAGATAGAAGTAACTCGCCGACACCCGCAACCTTCGACTCATGTCAATATTCGCACCACCGGTCGAGTCGGAAGTACACTTCAATATGGACTTGATTGTTCCGCTGCTCCCAACAACCTCATCTAGCCTGGTCGGAAGAGTGTCGTTATTACCATCCATATACATAATGATCGCCGCATGAAGTTGCTTAAGATTCGCCATACATGCTGGCTCCTTACTACGTTGCCGCACCGAAACAAGCACCGGAAACAATAAAGCAGCCAGCAACGCCACTATCGCCATTACGACTAACAATTCCGTTAGAGAGAACGCTCTGTAGATACCTAATCTTGCCATTCCGATACCTTTGACATCACTGGCCGGACGATGTAGACCGTTCCGACGAATATCATCCCAGCTAACGAGCACGAAAACAGGAGACGAGACATCCAGTCACAAAATCCTTCGATGGACGATGGTGGATAGTAAGTCTCGTAAAGTAGGCTGACAATTAGAAATGAGATCAAGATTAACTTTAGATTCCTCCCCTTGGTCGACTTAACCCCTGTCATCGTGGTCCAGGCGTTGAATACGACCATGATGACCGCAAGCGTAACGACCAACCACCACCGGCTAAAGTTCACGATTGTACTTTCCAAAGTGAATGCATAATTCACCGGTAGTGGCTCTAAGTCGCACATTGTGCGCCAAGCGTTCATTTGCAACGGTCTGAGGAGACCCAAGTCAATAAGGTTGATAACCCATGCCATTGCAAGCCCCGAAACGACGCCCGCCGAGACGGAGTCAGCGGAAACAGGCATCGGGCACCCTTACACGCACTGCTTCCAGTCAGCAGGAACGGGCGGTGTACAGCCTGACGGCAAATTGCCGCTTGTTCCCGAGTTGCAGGGCGTGCAGTCCGACCCGGGTCCGCTCCAGGAGCCTGTACACTTGTACCAAGTTGTTCCAGGACAATACCAAATCTTGACGTCATGGGTGAACTGCTGGCACCTCAAAGGCGAAGTCTGCGTTTTGATGCAAACGGTCCAAGTCTGATATGTGGGGTCCACCGTACAGAGGACGTCTTCACAGTGAGGCAAGAACGATGCTGGAGACTCTGTGCTGATGAAGTAGTCTTCGTTCGACTCGGTGAGCAGCCGCCCAAGCTCTTCCTTTGGTAAGTTGAGTTTGCCCGCTTGACTACAGGGCTGGCAACTCATTGTGTTGGCCAATGGCAGGTCCTGACCCATGCTTACTCGAATCGACTCGGCAAGTAAGGGTAATTGCAGCACGTTTATCGCTAGCAACGCCAGTCCAGCGCTCAAGTACTTCTTCATCGGTGTTCCTCCCGGTAGTTCTGCGGTGATTGCCAAAGTGTATGGCAAATTGAGGGGAAAGTCCAAGAAAAAAAAAAACAAAACAGGGATAATTACGAGGTGATGTCCGTTCCATATGCTTGGCTGCGCTAGGACAAGGCGGCATCGCCGCGTTCACCGGTGCGGACGCGAATCGCGTCTTGGACGTCGCTGACGAAGATCTTGCCGTCGCCGATTTCGCCGGTCCGGGTGGCCTTTACGACGGCTTCGATGGCCTCTTCGAGCTGCTCGTCTTTGAGCACGGCGACGATCTTCATTTTGGGAAGCAGGTTGACGGCGTAGGTGCTGCCGCGATATTTGTCGGTACGGCCGAATTGGCGGCCATAGCCGCGCACCTGTTCGCAGGTCATGCCGGGAACGTCGAGGTCTTCGAGGGCCTGCTTGACGGATTCGAGCATGCTGACGCGGACGAAGGCTTCGAGTTTTTTCATGAGGGCGGAGGGGGTGAGGATGTGAGGATGTGAGGATGTGAGTGGTGAGGATGTGAGGGGTGAGGATGTGAGGGGTGA
>CAYONY010000153.1:0-8216 GCA_964405415.1 uncultured Fimbriimonadaceae bacterium
GACCGGGGTGCGGTCGGCGCCGCCTTCCGGTTGATTCCGCAAAAGATTCCCACCGTCACCGATTTGAACTTGCCGCCGGTGCTCGAGCGGATCACCGACAAGCCCCGCGGCCTCGTGCTCGTGACGGGGCCCACCGGTTCCGGGAAGTCGACCTCGCTCGCGGCGATGATCAACTTCATCAATATGAACCGGGCGGTCCATATCATCACGATCGAGGATCCGATCGAGTACCTGCACACCCACAAGATGAGCGTCATCAACCAGCGAGAATTGGGGCAGGACACCAAGAGCTTCGCGAACGCGCTGCGAGCCTCGCTGCGTGAAGATCCGGACGTCATTCTCGTCGGAGAAATGCGCGACATCGAAACGATTCAGCTGGCGATCACCGCCGCGGAAACCGGCCACCTTGTGTTTGCAACCCTGCACACCAACAACGCGGCCGAATCGATCGACCGTATGATCGACGTGTTCCCCCCCGGCCAGCAGGAGCAGATCCGCATCCAGCTCGCCAACAACATCCAAGCGGTCATTTCGCAGCAGCTTCTGCCGCGGGCGGGCGCTCCGGGCCGCGTCCCGGCGGTCGAGGTGATGATTGCCACCCCGGCGATTCGCAACCTCATCCGTGAGAACAAAACTCACCAGATCCCGTCTGTCATTCAGACCAGCGGCCAGCACTCGATGATCGCGATGGACCAAAACCTGCGCGATCTCTACCTCAAGGGCATGGTCACCCTCGAGGAAGCGATGATGCGAGCCATCAATATCGAAGAGCTGAAGAAGATGATCAACACCCCGCAAACCGGTGGAGCCGGCGCTGCCCCCAGCGCGCCGCCTCGCCGATAGCGGAAGCTAGGAGAAAGCGATGCCTGTCTATAGCTACACGTTTCGAGACGCCAGCGGCGGCACCCAAAAGGGAACCGCCGAAGCCGAAAGCGAAGAAATCCTTCGAAAGAGGTTTGAAGAGCAGGGCTTCACGATCACCGAAGTTACGGTGATCCGCGCCCGCGGCACCAAAGCCAAGCGGTATGGCCGCGTCCGGCTCAACCACCTGTCGATCTTCTGCCGCCAGTTTTCGACGATGGTCGACGCCGGCGTTTCACTCGTGCGGTGTTTGGACGTTTTGGGCCAGCAAACCCAGGACCCGAAGCTCAAGAAGATCCTGCTCGACATCGGCGAACGGGTGGAAGGTGGTGAAAGCCTTTCCCGCGCGATGCAGCGGCATCCCAAAACGTTTAGCAGTCTGTTTATCGGTTTGATCCGCGCCGGTGAAGTCGGCGGTGTCTTGGAGGAGTCGCTCCAGCGCCTTTCCCACTTCTTGGAAAAGGACGTTGAGCTTCGCCGCAAGGTCAAATCCGCGTTGACCTATCCGGTGCTCGTTGCGGTCTTGGCCACCGGTATCACCTTCTTCCTGGTCTATTGGTTCGTTCCCCAGTGGGCGAAAATTCTGGTCGACTTGGGCCTCAAGGCGGACGACATTCCGGCTCCGACCCAATTCCTGATTGACCTTTCGCACCACTTGGAGCACAACTGGTGGGTCTTCATCTTGGCGATCATCGGCATCATTGTCGCCCATAAGATTTTCGTAAGCACCCGTTTTGGCCGGCGCGTCACCGATCGCGTCAAGCTCAAAGTCCCGGTCTTTGGCAAGCTGCACCACAAGATCTGCATGGCGCGCTTCAGCCGCACGATGGGCACCCTGCTCACCTCCGGTGTTCCGATCCTTCAGGCGATGGAGACGGTTGCCGGAACGGTGGGGAACACGATCATGGCGGATGCCGTGATGGAGGCCCGCGCCCGAATCCGAGAAGGCGACCGCATCGGCGATCCGCTCGAGCAGTCCCGCCTCTTCCCGCCGATGGTCGTGCATATGATCGGCGTCGGCGAAGAATCCGGTTCGCTCGACTTCATGCTTCAAAAGATCGCCGACTTCTATGAGAACGAGGTCGAGGCGGCATTGGCTTCGCTGACCGCCGCGCTCGAGCCGATCATGATCGTCGGTCTGGGCTTCATCGTCGGCTTCATCGTCGTCTCGATGTTCCTTCCGCTGGTCCGCGTTATTGAAAAACTCTCGGCCGGCGGCGGCGACGACGGCAGCAGCAGCTAGCCGCGACGGATCCTTCGAGCCCCTCCTTGTCCTTAGACATGGAGGGGCTCTTACTTGCCTTCGGCAACCGTTCGGGCCGAATTGGGCCCGGCTCACGTCTTTTGGTTCATGTTTCCCGCTTGGACGTGGGTCGTTGGGTTTTGGCTGGGCGCCGTCTTCGGCAGCTTTTTGAACGTCGTCATCTATCGCTCGCCGCGAGGGATCCCGCTCGGAAAGCCCGCCAAGAGCTTTTGCCCGAGCTGCAAGCACCCGCTCGGCATTCCCGACCTGTTCCCGCTCTTGAGCTGGCTTTTCCTGCGGGGCAAGTGCCGCCATTGCGGGGCCAAGGTCGCCTCCCGGTACTTCTGGGTTGAGCTCTTAAATGGCGCGATCTGGGCGGGAATCTGGTATCAGCACTTCGTCTTGGGCTCCGATCCCGGCCGGGCCATCGCCTACTCGGCGGCCGCCTCGACGCTGGTTGCGATCATCTTCATCGACTGGGAGCTGTACATCATCCCGGACCCGATCAACGCGTTCCTGTTCGTGGTCGGCTGGGGCCTCAACATTTGGCTCTTGGTCCAGGGCCGGCCGGAAGCCTGGACGTGGGGAATCCCAAGCAGTCTGGCCGGCTGGATCACGGGGGTCGGCGTGCTCTGGGGCATCGCGTTTTTGGGCCGCGTGCTCTTTGGCAAGGATGCGATGGGCCACGGCGACATCAAAATGGCCCGGGGCATCGGGGCCGTGCTCTTCCCAACCGTCGCCATCCTGGGCTTCGCGCTGGCGGTGGCGCTCGGCGCGGTGCTTGGGATCGCGCAAATCCTGATGCGCCGCCGCGTTGAGCCCAAGCCGGAAGAGGAACGGGTCTTCGACGTCGCGCCGGGCCTGCCCAGCGCGATCATCGCCCAAATTGAACGGTATCGCGCCGCCGATTCGAATCGGGTCGCCGACGAGGGCAAAGCGCTGGCCGAGACGGTGCGCAAGAACATGAGTTCCGTTCCCGACCGCTATCGGGACGGCATGAAAGAGTTTCTCGAAGTCTTGGAGAGCGGTTCGCGGGTGTGGGTGAGCACGAAGGCCGACCTGGTCGACTACCGGATCGACGAGCGCTTCTATATGGGCCAAGCCGACACGTTCGAATTGCTCGAAGAAGCGTTGGCCGAACGAAGGTGGGATGACGCCGAACGGGCGGCGGCTTCGCTTCAAAAAACGGCGGCGCTGCCCGGCGACCAAGCCGCCATGGCCGAAGTGGTCAAGGCGGTCAAAGCGCGCCGCCGCTTTGGCCTGATCCCCCGGGAATCGATCGGCTCCTTGCTCAAATGTGGGCTCGGTTACCTTCTCTGCATTGACATCGTGGGGCTCCTAGCCCCTAAACTGTACGAAAGTTACTTCGGCGTGCCCGCCTTCGAGCCGCTGGAGGACACGGAGGACTATCCGATCGAACGGACGATGATCCCGTTCGGTCCTTATCTGGCGCTGGGGGCGATCGTCGCGACCGTCTTTCAGGCCGAACTGTTGGGATGGGTGGACGCCTATTGGAATTGGGCGGCGCCATCGGCAGAAAGTTTGGAACAAAGCGGAACCCCGGGGGGTCAGTAACTTGGGTTACGTGCGGAGCGTGAGAGATATGGGTCGGAGAAATCGAGCGTTTACGCTCATCGAGCTGCTTACCGTTATTGCCATCATCGCCATTCTTGCGGCGATCATTTTGCCGGTGCTTGCGCGCGCGAAAGAGAACGCGTACCGGAATTCGGACATTTCCAACATGAACCAGATCCGGTCGGCGCTCCAGCTGTACCGGGTGGATCAGGGAGCTTATCCGCCGGCGATTTTGGGCTACGCCACGCTTTATGCGTCCGGCCCGCAGATCGGACAGGTGATTCCGGCCGACCAGCTGAAGAGCTTTATCTACAACAAGCGGGTGCCAGCGATCCAAACCCTTCGCCCGGCGTTTAACCGCAACAACTTCAATTTGATCACGACGGCGGTGTGGCCCAACCAAGATCCGCGCGCGCTCGGGGCAGCTCCGGCCTACGATGCGGACGGGGATGGCGATGTGGACACGAACGATGACCTGGCCAACGCGCGCCAAGCGCTGGGCCCGGGCAGCGGCAACGTCCAGCGCCCGAATCCGGCCGGTCCCGGCACGATCGATTCCGAGTTCTATCGCATGAGCGGCTACGACGTGGCGGAAGTTCCGTTGCCCGGCGGCGGCACGCGGTGGGAGCTTCGCTACGCGCTGTTCTGGTCCGGCTGGGGCCTGGGCGCGGGCAATGCGCAAGACGATCCGCGCCAACTCGGCTATGACGACCCTCCCGAGAATACGGTCGTCACGTGGAACGGTTATTTCCGCAATTGGGTGAATGGCGTTCCCGAGCGGAACCGCCGCGACTTGGTCCTGTTCTTGGGCGGGGCGACCCGTTCGGCCGATTCACGCGACGTCCACGAGCGCTCGTGGAGGATCACCCCTTAACCCCGGTGGGGGCCCAAGGTGGATGAGGAGATGTTAAGCATGCGCAATCGCCGATCCGGAACGACGCTCGTCGAGCTCTTGGTGGTGATCGTGATCTTCATGGTCGGGATCCTGGCGATTCTCCAGGTGTTCCCGGGCGGCCTTCGCATTCTGCAAGAAACCCGCGGAATGCAGCAGGCGCGGGCTTTGGCGCGCGCCCAGGTGGAGATGACGAACTCCCGGTCCGACATCCTGGCCGAGATGATCCTGCCCGTCCACTACACGTTTGTGGGCTCGGGATTTGTGGACATCGTGGCCTTTATGGGCCAGGGGCCCGGCTATGTCGGCCACAGTGGCGATGAAATCGATTCGGACGGCAACGTCATCCTGGCCGGCATCAACCTGGGCCGGTGGGACTACCTGACCGGCGCGAACCGCACCCGCCGGGTGATCGGCGAAGGCGGACCGGTGCCGGCTCCCCGCCAGATCGGCGCCGATTTTGGCGGGCTGATGCTCCTGCAATTCGCCCCGATCTCCTACGATCCCGCCTACCCGACCTTGCTCCAAATCTACGGCAACGACATGGTCCGACGCGAGGGCGAGCCCTGGTTCCGCGTCCGCGAGTGGGAGTATTGGGTGGAGGATCCGGAAGAGACGTTTGCCCAGATCCACCTGCCCCGGCACACCGTTCGAGCGCGCTCCTATCGATTGGCGTTTTCGGCGTGGATTTCCAACGGGGTGACGGTGACCCGGCGCTCGATCGTCGATTCGACGGTCAATGTCCCGGCGAACCCCTCCGGCGGCTACGCCACCTTCCCGCTTTCGGCTTATGCGGCGCTGCAGCCGGGCGAAACTTTTGTGGGCGCGGAATTCGAGTCGATCCGCGTGGCGCGGGCGTTCGAACTGGTGGCGGCATTCACTCCGAACGAGCCCTACGAATACCGGCTTCTGGACGCCCAGCTTGGCGTAATACTCTGTAATCCAGCCGGCTACAACTTCCAGGAAGTGCGCCCCGGGCGCAGGCTCCCGCTGGTGGCCAAAGCGAATTACGATGTCTTCGATTGGCGCATCATCCGCGACGAGTTCCGAGTTGCCAGCACGTTGCCCTTACAGCAGAAGCTTCAGCTTAACAACCTGAAAGTCAAGTTGGGTCAAAGCGTTGACGGGAGACGATATTACGGTCTGGATTGCGAAGTGCTTCCCGGCCCGACACCAGCACCGACCGACCCGCAAGAGCCGCCTCGGCGAGATCCGAACAAAGAGCGGCGCGACTTCATCTTGCTTGATCTCGAGACGGGTGGTGTCTATACCATGGACAGCTTCGGGATCGACAAGTCAACTGGACTGATCTCCTACAGAGACACAGACACTGGAAGTCCTGGACTTCAAATGCAGCTGAATTTGCCTGGTCCTCCTGCGCCACCTGTGCAGGTTGATGCCACCGGCCGCGCGGTCCGCGCGCTCTACCAGGCCAACGGCGAATGGGCGGTCCAGGTCATGAAAGCCCCCTCGCTCTTCACGATCACGTATAGCGCTCCGGGGGTGGCCCAATATTACGTGGGCGCCTCGTCGGTGGCGGGCGGCAGCCCGACCCGGATCTACTTCCCGGTGATCGACCTCGGGCGGACGGTGGTCATCGGCGAGATCTGGTACCAAGATGGCGGCGGCGCGGTGCATTCGCTTAAGGACCAGGATTTCGTGATCCAGAACTCCCCGGCCGATCCCCTAGGCCCCTACATCGACATCACGTCGATCGACCCCACCGCGGTGGCGTTCAACTACAACCTGGGCTACGCGGTCCGGCGCGTGAAAGGGGCTTCGGTTGCGGTCCGCGTGCTCTGGAATCCGAACTCGTTCTCCCTGGGGGCCGATCCGCAGGATAACAACGTGCGCTTTGCGCGATGGACGCAAACGTGGAAACGCACGCTCGTCGAGACGTTCCTTGCCAAGGGAGAGAACTAAACTCATGTCCAAACGCCACGCGTTCACCCTGATCGAGCTTCTGACGGTCATCGCGATCACCGCGATCCTGATGACGCTCATCATCATCCCGGTCATTCAGAGCTTCAACCTCATGCGGGCCGGCCAAGCGTTTTCGGACGCCCAAGACAAGGCGGCCAAGCTGGTCGAGATGATCGGGCGCGAGATCTCGAACACGGCAAGCGTCCGCGACAATTCGGGAATCAAAGGTTCGGTGGCGGCGTTCGTGCCCAACAACACGGGCACGCTCGTCCGGGTGCTCCTGCCCTATTCCAAGATCGACCTGTTCAAGCCGGCGGAAGGCGACCCGACGCGCGGCCCCAGCGGCGCGCTGATCAACCCGATCACCGGCAAAGAAGACCCAACTCTTCGCGCCCCCAAAGGCCAGATGGTGCTGCCGGTCTCCCAGGGGAGCACGGTGGTGCGCTACTTCGTGGGCCTTCGCAACCCGTTTGCCGATTACAATGAGCCTTACACCGGACTCTTGATGGCGCGCAACGGCGGCCGCGACAACCTTTACGTTTTGTACCGGGCGGAGGTCCAGCCGTGGATCTGGAGCCCAACGCTCGGGCGGTTCGTCGTCAACAAATCGCTTTTCTACGATTTGAACCGCGATGC
Source organism: uncultured Fimbriimonadaceae bacterium (assembly GCA_964405415.1). GTDB lineage: Bacteria > Armatimonadota > Fimbriimonadia > Fimbriimonadales > Fimbriimonadaceae > CAYONY01. The sequence goes on from CAYONY010000153.1 coordinate 7,131, forward strand.
CGATCCGGCCACGAGCGGGCCCTGGTTCGACGACCCCGACTTTTTCAACCGGGGCGTGGCGCTTCCTGCCTACGCGTCGCCCGATCCCGATGGGAGCGCGCCGGCCGATCCGACCAAGGACCAAATGATCCGGAATTGGATCACCCGGGCGACCGTGGTCACCGAAGTCAGCCGCTACGACATGGTCCAGCCGGTCTTCGACCGCCGTACCCGGGTCACCGAAACCTGGACCGATCCGGTCGATGGCCTGGTCAAACCGCGCGTGTTCTCGTTGGTCCAGTTCCGTCCCTCCAGCGTCAGCAATGAACCGGCGGAGGCGATGACCGCCGTGCGGCTCAGCGAAGAAAGCGAGGGCATGGCGACCTTTGGCGCCGACGTTTTCCGGACCAAGATGGGCGCGTGGAGCAACCTGCTCGTCCGGTTCTGGCCCAACGGCTGGTCGACCGGTTTGCCCTACGAAGTTGGCCGCAGCGACCCGAATGGCGTGGCGCCGGGGCTGAGCGTGTACTACTTCGATCCGACCAGCGGCCTGCCCGACACGAGCGGCGGCACCGAGCTTTTCGACATGGACGAATATAAGCGGTCGGTGAAGGACCGGCTGCCCTACCCGTTTACCCGGGCGATGTTGGCCGCCAACGCCCGCTCGGCTTGGAGCACAAACCCCGCGCTGCGCGCCGCTTTCGCCGCGTTCTATCCCGAAGCCGGTACCGGCAAGCTCGTCGCGAGCTTCCCGATCTTCGAATGGGGCACCGGGGCGGTGGCGCCCTCGGCGGGGACCCCGTTCGATGGGCAGAACGTGCCGCATATCAACACCGGTCCGGCGCTGACTCCCACCAACGACGGGGCGCTCGGCGGAGTGTTCTCCGATCCTCAATATGCGCCCAGCAACGGCGGCGGTCCGGGCTATCTGAACGCAGCCAGCGGCTCGAGCCTGAACAAGCTCTTTAACAAGGTTTGGGTAGACAACCCGAACATGCGCCCGCACGTGCATCGGTTCGTCGATCTGCGGGTGGTCCAGCATCGCGACGGTAGCCAAAGCCCGCTACACCCGGACCCGCTCACCGGCCTGGCCCGGGCGCGGATCGT
>CAYONY010000154.1:0-8176 GCA_964405415.1 uncultured Fimbriimonadaceae bacterium
ATTCCAAAGCGGAAAAGCGCGATTTGGGTCGCGCACTCCAAAGCGGCGACAAGTCTCCGCATTCCAAAGCGGAAAAGCGCGATTTGGGTCGCGCACTCCAAAGCGGCGACAAGTCTCCGCATTCCAAAGCGGAAAAGCGCGATTTGGGTCGCGCACTCCAAAGCGGCGACAAGTCGCCGCATTCCAAAGCGGAAAAGCGCGATTTGGGTCGCGCACTCCAAAACGGCGACAAGTCGCCGCACTCCAAATCCAAAGCGCGACGGGTGTCGCGCACTCCAAAGCGGCGACAAGTCGCCGCATTCCAAATCCAAAGCGCGACGGGTGTCGCGCACTCCAAAGCGCGAACATAACATCGAAAATGGTGTACTATAGTTTTGTTATGCCTCCGAACGGAATGCTTACGGCGATTTTGGCGGGGTGCGCGCTCTCGTCGCTGGCGGTGTGGATGGTCCGCAGCGAGAAAGAAGCGCTGAACTCGCTGGCGGAGGCCGAACGGGCGTTTTCCAAGCGGTGCGGCGAGGTCGGTTTCCGGCAGTCGTTTTTGGACAACTTTGCGCCGGAGGGCGTTTATTTCGGCCCAAACCCCAAGAACTGCCAAGAGAATCTTTCGAAGCTGCCCGAGGAGCCCAGACCGGCGTTTCCTCCGTTCGAGTGGGCGCCCGCGACCGCCGACGTTTCGGCGGCCGGAGACCTGGGCTACACCACGGGGCCGGTCCGGTTTTGGTCCAAAGACGGGTCCAAGGCGGTGCGTTGGGGCTACTACTTTTCGGTGTGGCGTCGCGAGGGCCGCGGACCTTGGAAGGTGATCGTCGATTTGGGAATCGACATTCCGGATGTGAATCTGGGCGATCCTTCGAAGGTGGAGTTCGCGCCGGCGCCCGAGTTTCGGGTGGGCCGCGCCACGTACCCGGTCGCGGGCGGGGCCGCCGAGGATGCGCTCCGGCAAGCGGAAATGGACTTTGGACGCCGCGCAGCGGAGGTTCCGATGGCGGAGGCTATGGTCGCCGAGGGCACGGCGAACGTGCGGGTCCATCGCGACGGCTTTTTGCCGGCGGTGAATCGGCGCGCGATCGGCGTGGTGCTTCGCGGCGTGGGGCGGACGAAGGTTTGGCAGACGCTGGGGGCGGGGGTGGCCAAATCGGGCGACTTCGGCTACACCTACGGGCGGTTTGAATCAGAGACCGACTCCGGAAAGCCTCGTACCGGCTATTGGGCGCGAGCCTGGAAACGCGAAGACGGACGTTGGCGGGTGGTCGCGGACGTGGCGAACGACGGCTAGGGATGTGGGTTGTGAGATGAGCGGTCTCCCTCCCCCAACCCCCTCCCTCAGTTTGCGTTCCTCAAACCAAGGGAGGGGGCTCAAGCGAAGAGCCGTTTCGCGGTTTCCCACTGCCCGAATTGGGTGAGCTGGGATTCGCAGAAGAGCACGATGCCGGGGACGCCGGTACAGTGGATTCGTTCGGCGACCCGTTGGAGCTTTTCCGCCGGATAGGGACCGTCGGGCTCTTCTTTGAAGAGGAAATTCACGGCGGTTCCGATGTAAAGCCGCTCCATTTTGGCGGCCCAGTCTTTTTGGCGGTGGATCGCTTCCTCGAGAAGGTCGAGATACTGCGGGAAGGTGCCGGGAAAGTGGTCGCGGTAATCCATGGGGACGCAGATCTCCATCCACGGGGCGAATTCGCGCCAGTCTTGGCCGATGAAGCGGCCGCTGTGGATGGGGTTTTTGAAGATCGCGCCGCTCTTTTTGATGCCGGGGCGGACGGCCTGCATCGCTTCATGGGAAAGCCGAACGAAGTCCTTCACGGCTTCGATCCGGTAGCGGTAGAAGAAGTAGTCGAGGTCGTTTCGGCCGCCCTGGAAGAAGCCGCCTTCGAGCAGGAATCGGCTTTTGCTGCCGCGGTCCAGACGATCCCAATTTGGCGGCAGCACGCGCGGGCTGGGCTCCCAATGGGATTCCAGATACTCGCGATCGTACTTTTCGTGATAGAACGGCTCATCGGGATAGGCGGGGTTCACGAAGCCGGCCCATTTCGGCAGGTTTTCTAGGCAGAAGTCGCAGAAGCAATATTGGTCGGGGGCGAGGTCTCCGGGATAGCGGACGTAATCGTGGTGAAGGGAGGCCACCGGATAGCGTTCGGCGAATTCGCGATAGAGGGGAACGAGCCATTGGTCGGTGTAGCCGGGCCGCTGGGCGGGGCACATCCAGACGCAGCCGAAGCGCTTGCCGCGCAGCCACTCGTCGGCGGTGGTTCGCCCTTTCCCATCGCGCATGGCCCATTCGGGATGCTCGCGAAAGGCGGGGCCGGATTCGGATTCGAAGAAGTCGATGAACCAGGCATGGAACTGGATGCCTCGCTTTTCGCACTCCTCCATAAGGATCGCCGGCATATCGAACTCGCGATAGCCCTCGGCAACGGCCTCGGGGAAGAGTCGGCTGGGCCAGAAGAGGTGGCCCACGCCTTTGACGTTCATGAAGATGGCGTTGAAGCCGGCTTCTTTGAGGCGATCGAGGAAGGCGCAAATGGACTCACGCGAGACGCCGCAATCGTGGGCGCCGCACCAGACGCCTTTGAGTTCGAAATCGAGGGGCATGGGTTTTATGCTATCTCAGGGGCGAGGATGGCTGCTCGCCTGGCCTTCGATGCGAACGTGGCGTGGGGTTGGTCTTGCACGCCACGTAACGCCATGTCTCGCCACGCCGGGGTATCCGTTGCGAAGCGATGCGTGCCAAAAAAAAGCAATGTGACTTGTCGGATGGTCCAAAGCTCGACTGGCGTCGCGCACTCCAAAGGCTTTGCCTCTTCAGGCCTTGCCGTTGCCTTCTTCCAAATAGACCGTTTCGATGCGGCGGACGGTGTGGTTGTAGGATCGCATCACGAGCGATTCGGTCTTCAGGTAGTCCCTTCGGAACTGGACGCCTTTGAGCAGGTCGCCGGTGGTGATTCCGGTGGCGAGCACCATGACTTCGCCGCTGGCAAGTTCGTTGGCGGCGAAGACGCGGTCGACGTCGCCGCCGACCATTTTCTGGGCGCGCTCGCGCTGGCCGTCGCGGGGAAAGTGGAGCTTGGCCTGCATATCGCCGCCCCAGCAGAGGGTGGCGGCGGCGGTGATGACGCCTTCCGGCGCGCCGCCGATGCCCATTAGGCCATCCAGGCCGCCATCGGGATCGAGGGCGGCGAGGGCGAGGGTGATGTCGCCATCGGTGACCAGGTGGACGCGGCACCCGATACTTCGCAATTCGTCGATCAGCTTTTCGTGCCGGGGACGATCCAGCACGCCGATGATCATTTCGTCGAGCTCTTTGCCGCGCGCGTGGGCCATTTTGCGGACGTTCTCGGCGGGCGGGGCTTCGATGTCGATGACGCCGGCGCACTCTTTGGGCGCGACGAGCTTGTCCATGTAGCAATCCGGGGCATGCATCAGGTGGCCTTTGCCCTCTTCGGCGGCGGCCAGGACGGCGATTGCGTTGGGAAGGCCGTTCGCGCAAAGGTTCGTTCCTTCGAGCGGATCGACGGCGATTTGGATCCGGGGTTTGCCGCCGGCGCCCAATTCCTCGCCGATGTAGAGCATCGGGGCCTCATCGCGTTCGCCTTCGCCGATGACGATGATGCCGGACATGGGCATGTCGTTGAGGGTGCGGCGCATGCCTTCGCAGGCGGCCTGGTCGGCCGAATTGCGGTCGCCGCGGCCGACCCAGCGCGCGGCCTGGATCGCGGCGGCTTCGGTGACGCGAAGAAAATCGAGGTGCTGGCTGTGCTGCATCGGTAAATTTGCGGGGGCGTCGCCGTTGGCGAGTTCATTTTACCAAGCGCAGGATTCACGCCAATACCGCCGGATTTAGATTGAATCGGGGATAGCGATCCGGTTCGAGCCGGCCTTCGGCCAGGTCGGCGAGGTAGCGCCCGACCCATGGTCCGAACTTGAATCCATGGCCGCTGCAGGGGGAGGCGAAAACGGTCTTTTCGGTGGCTCGCCCGATGGCGAAATCTTCGTTGTCACGCCATGTGTAGATGCAGAGGGCGGATTCGACGATTTCCGGATCCTCAAGGCCGAAGCGGCGTCGCGCCAGCTCCCGAATCGCCTCGAGATTCGGGGCTTGAACCGGGCGGTCGGGGCGGTCGGGATCGAAGGGAAAGTCGTAGACGTGGCCTCCAATCTTGAGGGTTTCGGCGCCCGGTTCGCTAGGGAAGCCGTAGTGGAGGCCGGGTCCCTCTTCGATCCAGACCGGCCCGGTTTGGCGGGCGCGGAGGTAGCAAAAGGTTCGCGCTTGAGGTTCCACCGGGATGTCGAGGAACTTTCCGATCCATCCTCCGAGGGTGAGCACCACCGCATCGAACTCTCGTTCCAAGGGTTCAAGGGAGGTGACTTTCTCTTGACGAAACGTGGCTCCTTGAGCAACCGCCATCCGCAGCGAACCGGCCACGGCGCGGTCGGCGCGGACCCAGCCAGCTTCGGCGGTCCAAACCCCGACTTCATCCTGCTGGAGTTGAAGGTTGGGAAACTTGGCCCGGACGGCGGCGGGATCGAGAACTTCGTAGGCGACGCTGAGCGCAGCGAGCCCGGCAGCCATCGAGCGGATGCTTGCGGCTTCGGCAGGGCCAAAGTACATAAGCCCGCACTCGTGCACGAGCGTCTCGCCGAGCTCGGCTTCGAGCTCGCGCCACATCGGATAGCCCTCCTGCATGATCTCGGTGTAGAAGGGGTCGGGATAGGCTTTGCGGACGATCCGGGACCGTCCGTGGGAGCTGCCCATGGCGTGGCCCGGCTCGAACTGGTCGAAGACGGTGACGTTGTGGCCGCGCTGGGCAAGGAATCGGGCCGCGCTGGCCCCCATGATCCCGGCTCCGACAACGGCGACGCGCATGAGGACTTTTTACCTCTCCCACCCCAACCCCTCCCTCTTTTTCGCTTCGCCAAAACGAGGGAAGGGCTTTCCGAACCTCCACCCCCGGCCCCCACCGCCGTGTAAGGGGGTGGGGAGGGGTAGCGGCGGATCGCCGCGGAGTGCACGCGGGCGCGCGTGGTGGGGGGGCGTTAGGGCGGGGAGCTGTGGTAGACGCGAATCTCGTCGAACCCGGCTTCGGCGAGCCACTGGCGAACCTCGAAATCGGAGTGGGCGCGCTGGTGATGGGTCTCATGGTAGGCCTCTTCGCCCCGCCAGAAGTCCATTTCCACGCGAATCAAGCGGGTCTCCGGATCCCAATGGCCCTTCCAATCGTAACGGACCTTGGCCTTGAGGCTCAGGTTCTGCTGGTCGAAGAGTTTGGCTTCGAAGGCGTAGGCGGTGTTGAGGTCGAAGATGAACGATCCGCCGGGCTCGAGGTGGGCGGCGACGCGCCGGATCGCCATGCGCAGCCGTTCGGGGTCGGTGATGTAGTTCAAGCTGTCGAAAAAGCTAAAGGCGGCCTCGAAGCGCGTTCCCAGATCGAGCTCGGCGGCGTCTTGGCATTCGTAGCGAATGGCCAGCTTCTTTTGCGCCGCTTTGCGGCGGGCCACTTCAATCATCGGCTCGCTGAGGTCGAACCCGGTGAGCTGGAAGCCTTCGCGGGTGAGCATTTCGCAGAGGATGCCGGTGCCGCAGCAGACGTCGAGCATGGTCCGGGGATTGACGCCGAGCTGGGCGAGCAGGAGAAGGTAGTAGCCCGTCCACATTCGGTAGGGGACGCCGCGCATCAGCTCGTCGTAGAACGGGGCGATCGGCCCGAATGCGGACACGGGGAGAGGCTACCTGGGCGAGGCGGAAAGCGGAACGAAGTGATGTGTTGATGTGATGATGTGAGGGATCACCCAATCACATCACCCACCCTCACGCCATCATCCCTAGCCCTTCAGCCGGCTATCAATCTTCATCAGGTAGAGAAAGAGGCCGAACCACACCAGTAGCGGCGCGGCCGCCGCCATCATCCAATTTTCCATCGTGAGACTCCTTCTCGGCCGCCAGAGCCGAGGCCGCCAGACGCAGGCGGAACAGCCAAAAGCTGATGCCGGTGAACAACGCGAAATTGGCGAGTACAACTTGCCAGTAGGCCCCTTTGAGCCCCCCGCCGACGATGGTGTTGGAAGGGTGAAGCGACTGCACTTGCGGCAGACGGGGCAGGACGAAGATGAGAAACAGAATGGGCAGCAGCGCGGCCACGCAATAGGCCGCCGAATTCGCGGCGCGCTTGACCGGATCGCTGAACGCGGCCCGAATGGCGAAGTAGGCGAATAGGATCAGCAGGACGAACAGGAACGAGGTTTGGCGCGGATCCCAACTCCACCAGGCGCCCCATTGGACTTTGGAGAACAGAATTCCGGTCGCCATCGTGATCATCGCCCAGAGCAGGGCTTGCTCGTTGGCGGCTTCGGCCTTGGCGTCAGGCTCCGATGCACCCTGCCGGCGCAGGGTGGCGACACTTTGGAATGCGCCGGCAATGAGATAAATGACGGTTAGAAAGGCAAAAGGCAGGTGCCAAAAGAGGATCCGCGCCAAATCGGGCTCGGGAAACTGGGCGGCGGGCGGGGCCCTAAAGCCCCAAATCGTCGTGCCCACGACACCCAGTCCGACCAGCCATTTCAGTCCATTCATCTCGAATCCCCGTTATCAGCGCTTCCAGACGGCGGCAAAGAGGTGGGGGCAGATGGCCCACACCGCCAGGCCGTAGCTCCAGAGTCCGAGAACGGCTTCGAGGCCGCCCCGAACGCCCTGCGGTTCTAGCGCCGTGCGGGTTGCGAGCACGGCCATGGCGATCAGCGGCAGAAGCAGGATCAGCGAGATCGCCCCCGCCAAGATCGCCCGGTTTGCCGCTTGCGCCGCGAGCGCACTGCAGAAGGTTACCGTGCCGGCCAGGGCGACGCTGCCCCCGGCGAGCCCCAGCGCATAGATTCCCACGTGGTACAAAGGCACGCCGGTGAGCCCAAAGAAGAGGACGCTCGTGAGGGCGGCTCCGGCTAACAACTGGACAAGGGCAAAGAGCCCTTTGCCCCAAAAGACGCTGTGGGGGCGCGCGCAAAGGCGCAGCAGATCGCCGGTGCCTTGCTCCTCTTCCAGCAAGAAGACCCGCGGAATCGCCACGACGGAAACAAAGAGCAGGGTGACCCAGACAAGACCGCTCGCGAGCCCGGACGAGAGCTTGAAGCCAAAACTGGCAAAGGCCATGGCGATGACGGCGACGACGCCAAAGAGCGCGGCGGTGAGCAGACCGCTTTTTTGCCGCATCTCGGACGTGGCTTCTTTGCGCAAGACGGCCAGGACGTCTTGGATCCAGCCCGGCGGGCGCTCAGAGGAGTTCGAGTTCATGAGTTCCGAACCTCTTCTCGCCGGGATCGTTGGTGGCCACGATGAGGGCGCCCCGGACTTTTTGTTCGCCGCAGATTCCGGCCACGAGTTCCTTGCCCGCCTCGTCGAGGGCGGCGCCGGGCTCATCGAGAAGGAGCACGTCGGGTTTGGGCTGGATGGCGAGGGCCAGCTTGAGACGGTTTTTCATGCCGGTGGAGAGCCGAGAGGCGTAGCGATCGGCGGCGAACTCCAGACCGATTCGCCCCAGCAGTTCGTCGGTTCGCGGCGGGCAGCCGCGCAGCTTGCCGAAGAGTTCAAGATGTTCGCGGATGGAAAGCATTGGGTAGAGCGATTGATCCAGCGCAGCCATCGCCAGGTCGCACCGCGGCTCGGGGCCGGAAAAGTGGACCTTTCCCTCTTCGGGGGTGGCCAGCCCGGCAAGCACTTTGAGGAGCGTCGTTTTGCCGGCGCCGTTCCGGCCGACGATCATCAGGCCGTCGCCACGCTTGAGTTGGAATTCGATCCCTCGAAAGATCCAAGCGCTGCCAAATCGTTTTCCCAATTGGTTGGCCCAAAGCAGCACGCCTTCGCCAAGGGCGGAACCGGTAGGGGCCGGGGGCATGGCTTGAGTATGGCAAATGCGGGTTCAACGATGAAAAAGCCCGCCACGCCCGATGAGGGCAAGGCGGGCAAAAGGAGAAACGGGCTCGATCAGCGTCGTCGACGGCGGAGCAAGGCGAGCGCGCCGAGGGAAAGTCCGACAAGGGTGGCGGGCTCAGGAACCGGGCTGTTGACGTACTTGACGAGGCTGCCAACCATTTGGTCGAACCCGGCTTCGTTGCCGTTGGGAAGCAGCTCGGTGGACCAGACGAAGGCGTGGGTCAGGTCGCCTGGGCCCAAGTTCGCCGCCGCGTTGGT
>CAYONY010000155.1:0-8142 GCA_964405415.1 uncultured Fimbriimonadaceae bacterium
GAGAACCTCTATGTCTTCATCGAGGATGGCGGCCACGTGGGAATCGGCGAAGCCGCCTGGGGAACCGGAAGCGAGGAATCGAGCGCGGGCGTCCAGGAAGAAGCGCTCGCCAAGTTCTTAGCGGAAAGACCTCCGGGAATCAGCATCCATGAAACGTGGCAGGAGATGCGCGAGCGGGAGATGGACGCGCCCGCGATGGCGGCGGTCGACATCGCCCTTTGGGATCTCCTCGCCAAGCAATGCGGCCAGCCGCTCTACCGGGTGCTGGGGCTCCCCCGAAAGAGCGTCGCGACCAGCGTCACGATCGGTTTGAACCCGCCGGATGTGACGCGCGAACGCGTGCCCCTCATCCTGGAGGGCACCGGCGGACGCTATCTCAAGATCAAGCTCGGCTCGCCGGAAGGTACGGACTTCGACATGGCGCACTTCGAAGCCGCGCGAGAGGCGGCAAAGCCGTTTGGGGTGGGCCTACGGGTCGATGCCAACGGCGGCTGGAGCCTCTCAACTGCCAAAACGATGCTGCGGTGGCTGGCGGATCGGGACGTGGCCTATGTCGAGCAGCCCCTGGTCGAAGGGGCAGAAGATCAACTGCCGGAGCTTATGAAGGACCGCCCGTTGCCGATCTTCGTCGACGAGAGTTGCCGTTTTGCTACGTCGATCCCGAAACTGGCGGGCAAGGCGGATGGGATCAATTTGAAGCTGATGAAGTGCGGCGGCTTGACCGAAGCGGTGCGTATCGTCGCGGTGGCCCGGGCGCACGGCATGAAGACGATGATCGGCTGCATGAGCGAGGGCAGCGTCGCGATCGGGGCCGGCGCCGCCATCGGCGCGCTGTTCGACCATATCGACCTCGATTCGCATTTGAACTTGAATCCCGATCCGGCGGAAGGCCTTCTTTTTGAAAACGGCGTGGTTGTGCCCCGGGACATTCCGGGTTTAGGGGTGAGCTTGAGCGAGGGATTGGTTTGAAGAAAGAGGGTGTTTCCCCCTCCTTTGAGGGAGGGGGTTGGGGGTGGGTGTCCGCCGGTTGCCCATTGGGCTTTCGCGGCCCTAAAAGACACAGGGCGTCATCTGCCCCTCAGTCCTCTCCCTCAAAAGGGGGGAGGCCGACCTCCACTCCCTTTCACCCCTCCTCCTCCGGGGCAAGAGGAGGGGGATGTTAGCTCGCCACCAAAAGCTCGCCGTGTACGTCGAAGGCGCGCTCGATGCGCTCGCCGGCAAGATGGCCTACGGCATTCTCCGATATTCGCCCAACCCGGTGGCGTGCCTGATCGACTCGCACCACGCCGGGCAGGATGCGGCCGCGATCACCGGGATTCCCCGGCCGACGCCGGTGGTGGCGACCGTGCGGGAAGCGATCGCGCTCGGGGCCGAAGTCTTGGTGCTCGGCATCGCGCCGCCCGGTGGCTTGATCCCGCCGGATTGGTACCCGGTGATCGACGAGGCCATCCGGGGCGGGCTCTCCATCGTCAATGGACTTCACGACCTCTTGAATCCTAGGTATCCGAACCTTCACGCGGGTCAATGGGTCTGGGACATCCGCACCGAGCCCCCCGGGCTCGGCGTCAATTCCGGTTCGGCGCGGGAGTTTTCGAACCGTCGCGTGCTGATGATCGGCACCGACATGTCGGTGGGCAAGATGACCGCGGGGCTCGAGATCTGGAAGCTCGCGCGCGAGCGAAAGGTCAACACCGAATTCATTGCCACCGGCCAAGTGGGCATTACGATCACCGGAAACGGGGTGCCCCTCGACGCGGTCCGCGTCGACTACGCCTCCGGCGCCATCGAACGGGAGATGGTCCGGTGCGAAGCCGCCGACCTGATCATCGTCGAGGGCCAAGGCGCGCTCATCCATCCGGGCAGCACCGCGAACCTGCCCTTGCTGCGAGGCACGATGCCGACCCATTTGGTGCTATGCCATCAGGCCGGGATGAGCCATCTCAAACGCGTGCCCTGGGTGGCGATCCCGCCGCTTCGCGATTACGTTCGGCTCTACGAGGACCTCGCCGAAGCGTGCGGCGCGTTCCCCCGGCCGAAAACGTCGGGTGTGGCTTTGGACACACGGGGCTTCACGGACGACGAAGCTCGGATGTGGATTCAAGAAACCGAGGCCGAGTTAGGCATCCCGGCGACCGATCCGGTGCGATTTGGAGCGGAGAAGCTGGTCGATGCGCTCCTCGCCTAACGGACTCGGAGTTCATTCGTTGCGAAACGTTGCGCTCTTGGCGTGCGGTTCAGTTGCACGCAACGTTTCGCAAAGTTACGCCACGTGGAGAGGTCAATCTGTCTACCGCTCCCCCGGCAGCACAATCCCGCGCATGATCACCCTTTGGGCCAGGAGAAACACGATCAGGGTCGGCAGCGCGGCCAGCGTCAGCGCCGCCATCATCACCGATTTCGGAGCCACATTCTGAAGCTGGTAGATCCACACCATGATCGTCCACATTTGCTGGTCCTGACACACCAGGAACGCATAGAGGAACGCCCCGTACGCCCCCATGAAGGCGAGCAGGGCCAGGTAACCCAGCACGGGCTTGGAGAGCGGCATCGCGATCCGGGCCATCATCGTCGTCTCTTTGGCCCCATCGAGTTGGCCGGCCTCGAAGAGCTCTTGCGGCAACGAATCGAAGAACCCCTTCAGCAAAAAGATCATGTAGCCGCTGGCCATGCCGGGCAGCACGAGCGCGGCGAAGGTGTTGAGCAGCCCCAAGTCCTTCAGGAGCAGGAACGAAGGGATCATCGCCACTTCGGCCGGAAACGCCATCGTTGCCAAAAGGAACAGCAGGATCTTGCCGCTGGCCCGGATCGGATAGCGGCTGAGCGCATAGGCGGCGACCGGGTTTACGATGAGCTGGGTCAGGATCACCAGAAGGCAGAAGGCAGCGGTGTTCCAAAGCGAGCGGCCGTTGAGCAGGATGTAATCGAGGACGTAGCGGTAGTTCCGGCTCATGAACTCGGACCGAATCTCGCTCTGCTTGTTCTTCAGAAAGCGTGTTTCGTAGGCGGCAATCGGGAGCGGCCCGGCGTGGCGCTGCGCCCAGATCTCTTCGACCGACCGGTCTTGAAACCGTTTCGGCAGCTTCGTCCTTCGAAACTCTTCGTCCAGCTGCGTTCCGCTGGGGTAGCGGACCTCTTCGAACTTCTTGGCCTCTTTCGCCGCGGCCGGAGGCAGCTGGCCGAATTGGTTCTGGTACTTGCTGCGCAGGAATTCCTGGAACATCCGTTCGTTTCGGACTGGGATCCGGAATTCGGCGGGCAGGGTTTTTTTGAATTCCAGCCAGTCTTGATACTTTTGCCCGGCCGGGGGGACCCAGAAGGAGCGGTCGAGCAGTTCGGTCGGCGGCTGGGCGGTCTGGAAAGCAAGGTTTTCTTCGATGTAGGCCGCGTTCAATTCCTCGATCGTTCGAAAGCGCTTTCGGAGCCAGGCCTGCCAGGCTTGGCTGAGGCGGCTGGTGACCTGGTTGGCGGGGGTGCGGAATCCGGCCGCCCAGTAGTCGTTCGGAAGGTCCATGAGGAACTTCTCGTAGGCTTCGGTTTCCGTCGGGCCCGCATCCGCGCCGAGGCGATTGCTTCCGATCAGGCTGAGGTCGGCGGTGTATTTGTCGTTCAGGTATTTCCAGGTGAGGCTGCCTTCGTTGGGCTTGCCGGTCTTGGGGTCTTTGCCATTGAGGTCCGCAAAGTAGGCCGGGATGAGGCGGTTGTCGTTTTGGTCGGTCGGCCCCTTGAAGCCGGTGGTGAGCATCATCAGGAAGGGGTAGACGGTGGTGACGGCGCCGGCGGCGAGGACGAGGTAGAGCATCGTCATCGCGAGGCGGGCACGGGGGCGTTTTCTTCCGACCACGCCGACAAGTGGCATGGGTTAGGGGTTCGGGGTGGGGGGAACGGGTTCCTGTTGGACCGAGTGGCGGTTAGCAGTCAGCAGTTGGCAGTCGGCAGTCGGAGAGCGATTTTTGCCCGCCATCGAGCCGATGTTCGAGGAAATGGAGCGCGCGGCTTTAGCCCGCGCCCCGGTCCCCGGGCTTCAGCCCGAAGGAAAGCCGTTCGCCCCTGGCCAAGGCGGTCCGTCGTTTACCGCTTCGGATAGACGTGTTGAATGAGCACTTCGCTCAACAAGAACAAAGCCGCCACTACCGCCACCAGAACCCACGGATTCGCGGGCCGGCGAAAGCGACGGAGCAGAAACCCGGCCAACGCAAGGACCACCAAGATGCCAAGAACAAGGTCCCGGAGATAGGCTTCCACCGGACTGGGGGCCATATCGGCGAGCGCGGCTGAAAAGTACGACGCGGCCGACCCAATCCCCGCGGCAATCGCGAGCTTAAGCCAATCGGAGGTCTCTGGGAATCTCAAACGATCCATTCGCGGTTCACCTCTATTGTAAGAGAGAGAAATGGATGTGCGAATGGTCTGGGCCCTGGCCGGTCTTGCGCTATGGGGCATTGGCGCGTATGGCGTTTGGTGGGCCAACTACGGGATGACAGTCCTCCATTGGGCGGCGCCCTTCCTCGTCGGCACCATCTTCACTTGTCTTTTCCTTCCCTTGGGACTGGCTTGTCTCCTCTTCGCCCTCTGCTTGGGACCCCGGCCAAAGGATGAACGGAAACAGAGGTCGAAACCGGACTATCCCCCTATTCGGCGATTCCAGGACTTCGACAAGAAGTGACGGGGAGGCTTCCTCGCAGGGACCCAAAATGCGATGAAACGATGGCTTTGGATTGGCGGAGGGATCCTGGCGTTCTTTGTCATCGCCTTCCAGTGCCGCCCCGCCGGAAGCGATCCGGCGCTGGTGGGCCTTTGGAGAAGCCTCGATGACCGGAAAACTTACCTTCTCTTTTGCCCCAACGGCGAAGGCTACGCGACCGCCGACCCGAAGGACCCTTATCTGGCCAAAGGGATGAACTTCACCTGGTCGATCCGCTGGGGACGATTGACGACGCTCCAGTATGACGAGGAGGGCCGGAGTTACCCTCACGCCTCGGCGGAGTATATGATCCGGCAAGGGGTCTTGACTTTGGTAGGCGAGCTGCCGGAGGATTGGAGCGCGGCATATCGGTTCGATAGGAGCCTGAAGTCGATTCCGGGAGCATCGTCCACGCCATGAATGAGGAAACCGCCACCCGGACGGACCTCAAGTTCGAATTGCCCATCCGGCCGCGGGGCAAGATCAAGCCTTTGCTTTGGCCGGTTTTCCTGGCCATGGCGTGCTGCATGGGCTGCCTCCCGTTCAATTGGGCCTATGAAGCCTATGAGATCCGCGCACTGGGCGCGTTCGTCGAGAAGATGGGGATCCCGGGCACGATCGAGGCGGTGGACGGGCGGAACGATTGGAATTCGAACAGCAACGGGGCGTATGTGCGGGTGTGGTGGATTATTGCGGCGGAGGAGCGAACGGATCTCGACCGGTTTGTCGCGAAGGTTCGGCGGGCGAGATTCCCCCACGAACTGCAGGCGGAGGTTTGGAAGCTCGCCACGGGTCCGGATGACTTTCTTTCCCAGGAACCCGGATTCCATGCGGCGGGCGGGCTTTACGTGCTGCGGGTTTGGTATGTCCGCGGTGAACAGCCTTGGGAGTTGGGGGATTGAGGTGTCGTCACTGACCCGCTGTCCTACCGTCGGCTTTCGGAAGACTCGATGAAAACCTCGCTGAAGCTGAGCGTCTGGGCGCTGGTGCCGGTCCTGGTCGGGCTCGGACTGAACCTCTTAGAGCCTTCGGGGCCCCAGCAGGCGGTGCTTACCGTTACGATCATCGCCGGAATCCTCTTCAGTCCGTTCTTAGGGTTTATGGCCCTGATGGAAGCGAGGAAGGAGCTTGGGGAAGCGCCGGATCGTCGGGGCCGGATCGCCACCGGAATTGCGGTCCTGATTGCGCTGGGAATGATCGGCCTTGTGGTCTATTTCGTTTTTGGGATTCTGGCCTGGATGGCCACGGGCGGACCGATTTGAGGAGGCGCCTGAACGCCTTCACTTGAACCTAAGCGAACGGGTTGACGAAGGTCACGCCTTCCAAGGTCTGCCCGTTTTGGAAGTCCTCCGAGTAAATGGTTGGGCATCCTGCCGTTTTGGCCGCCGCCCAAATGAGGGCGTCCCAAAAGGCGAGTCGGTACTTGCCAACGGCTTCAATGGCCGTTAGGCATAGCGCAGCATCGATGGGAACGACTTGCGCATCTGCCGCAAAGTCAGCCACCTTTTTCATTGCGTCCTCATGAGTGAGCGGACTCACTCGATTTGGCCGGGTGACCGTCCAGTAGAACTCATTAAGAACTTGGGCGCTTAGAACAAGTCGCTCACCCGCGAGCAACTCTAGTAATAGGACATCGGCGATTCCACGTTTGGTGGCTTCGCTCAAGTCAAAGGCATACACCAGAACATTGGTGTCAACAAAGGCTAGGCTATCTCGGTCGGCCGGTGTCGCCATAAAGCTCTTCTCGATTGAAATAAGGACCGCCGCCGAGGTCGTAGCCCTTCTTCATCGCTTGAATCAACCGATCTCGAGCGGCCAAGCGGTCCGCCTTGGAAATCTTTGCCCGATCAAATAGCACCACTACCTCGGCGCCTTCGGGCAATTTCACGCCAGGTTCGAGCTCAATCTTGCCGTTGCGGGCGGTTCCTTTGTAACGCTGGGGATCGAGCGCCATGCGTTCATTTTACTTCAGGGCTCGATTCCGGCCGGGACTCACGGCCTCCAGCGGATCTTCTCTCGATTGTATTCGCCTACCCGGATCGCACTTCCGTCCACCGTGGCCACAAACCCGGTCTTCCAGTGCCGCAGAGAGAACCACTCCGACCCTCCCGACGCATTCGGGCCAAAGGCTTCGGCTTCGAAGACGGCGACGGTCTTGGCGGGGTCCTCGACCTCCTGGCTTTTCATGCCGCTCAACGCCGCGTTGAAGGCATAGGCATAGGGCGACTTGGCGATCGGGCATTTGGCTTTTGCCCGCTCCTACTCGGACAAGGCGTCCCACCATCGATCGGAAGGGGGATAGCGGTCGTCGTAGCCCATCGTATACATCGCCAGGCCGCGGCTCAGATCGCGGATCGAACTCCAACATCGCGTGTGTTCCGCGGACACCCGAGCGCTTTGGAAAACCGGAAAAACAAGGGCACCAAGATCAGGACTAAGCCCCCCAAGCCGTACATCCACAGGGCGGCCGACTTTCGATCTTCGGCGGGAGAGAGAAGCACGCCAAAGCCGGAGGCAAAGATTCCGAACAGGAGGCAGATCGCGGCGGCGGCCAGGTCCCTTCCCTCCGGATCTTTGCCGCCGAAGCTCGACACGGCAAGGGAGAGGGCGATACAGGCCAAAGCGCCGCAGAGAAGCTGGACCAGAACCCGCGGAGGGTTGGCGCGCATGGGGTGAGGATAGCGCAGACGCCGCGAAGGTGCTTCGCTATTCCTTATGGCCGACGGCGATCTCTGCCGAATGGGGCGTGGGCGGCATCCACCCCTCAGTCCCCTCCTTCAAAGGCGGGGAAGGACGCGCCCTTTGGATCAGCTTTCCCCGCAAATCTCCCAGCCCGCAATCTTTCTGGCTGGCAAAAGTACGTGAATCCAAGTATTTTTACCTGGTATCCCGGCAGGAATACCGGGAAAGAGGCTCCTCGGATGATTGCACGCGGTGGCAATCGGAAAGGTCGAAGGACGAAGGTCGAATGGATGCGGCCCTGTTTGAAGACCGGAGAGCCGCGGGCTAAACCCCGCGGGCCAAGGCGCGGACTGAAGTCCGCGCTCCATGCCGAGCCATCGCAAACGCCAGGGAGTAACGAACATGTCTTTTCGCGTGAACACAAATGTCAATGCGATGAACGCGCTGCGGAACGTCGGGATGACGGGAATGGAGCTGGGACGCTCGATTTCCAAACTCTCGACCGGTCTTCGAATCACTTCGGCGGCCGACGATCCCGCCGGGCTCATCATTTCCGAGAACTTCCGCGCCCAGATCGCGGGTATCGACCAGGCCGTCCGGAACAACCAGGACGCGGTGAACTACGCCAAGACGGCGGAGGGCGCCCTCGACGAAGTCAACCGTTTGCTGCGCGATGCGCGGACTTTGGCAGTCGCGGCCGGCAACACGGGCACGCTCAGCGCGGCCCAGATCCAGGCCAACCAGAACCAGCTCAACTCGATTATCACCTCGATCACCCG
>CAYONY010000156.1:0-8070 GCA_964405415.1 uncultured Fimbriimonadaceae bacterium
ACGAGCACGAAAAGCACCGGATCGAGATCGGCAATCTGCCGGGAATCTACAAAGCGGACGCCAACGCGCGGTCGGTCTATGTGCACGAGTTCGCCTTCAACCCGACGACTCGCCGGCTGCGCATCCAATCCAATCTGCAACGCCTCACCGCCGACATCCCCGAGGACAAAACCGTCAAGTTGGAAGTCGACAAATGGGTGAAGATCGCCTTCGACGCCTTTCGGAAGGACGGCTTCGAGCCGACGAGCAAGGTCGCCGACGTCATCGAACCGCTCGATGGACGCGAGGCGAGCGTCCGCAATGGACCGACGAACCTGGGCAAGCTGATCGCCGACGGGATGCTCGCGGCGGCGCCGGGGACCGAATTGGCAATCTTTAACGGCGGCTCGATTCGCATTGACGACGTCCTGGCTCCCGGACCGATGACGGAGTACGACGTCATTCGGGTCCTGCCTTTCGGGGGCAAGATCTGGTCGGTCGAGATGTCGGGGAGCCTCTTGAAACGGGCCCTCGATCAGGGCCTAGCGAACAAGGGGAACGGGGGATTTCTGCAATCGGCGGGGGTGTCTTTTGATCGCAATGGGGTTTGGCTTGTCGGCACGGCGGCGCTCGATCCCGCGCGAACTTATCGAGTGGCCATCAACGAATTCCTGTTGACCGGAAACGAGACGAACTTGGGGTTTTTGAAGCGGGACAATCCGGAAGTCAAAGTGCTTGCCGAGCACGCGGACATTCGGTCGGCGACGATCGCGCAGTTGAAGAAGGCGTTTCCGGCAAAAGACTCCTTCGCGGCACGGACCTCCATGCGCGATGCACTTCTGCTCCGCAGCCCCATCGGGGCGTATGGGCGCTAGCGAAGGGCACCGCTCTGGGATAGAAGGCATCGCCCCAAACCCCAGATGCCTCCTCCCACCGAAGCCCCAACGGGGCGACAAGGTGATAGCGAAGGGCAACGCCCTGTAAAAGGGCGCCCAATTTCATTCCTCCCTTCCCCAAAAAGCCCCAACGGGGCGGCGGAGCGATACAATCCCCCTCAAATGCCCCAGTCCCTTGCCAACGTCTTGGTCCACATCGTCTTTTCTACGAAGGAACGGCACCCCTTCCTCACGCCGGAGATTCGAACCGACCTTTTTCCCTACTTCGGCGGCGTAGCGAGGGACGTGGGGTGCGTCCTTCTTCAGGCCGGAGGCGTCGAGGATCATGTCCATCTCCTCTTGGTCCTTTCCCGAACGATCACACTGGCTAAGCTGGTGGAAGAAATGAAAGTCGCCACCTCGAAGTGGATGAAAACGAAAGGCGATGTCTATCGGGCATTCAGTTGGCAAGCGGGGTATGCGGTCTTCTCAGTTTCTCCGTCCGACCGAGAGAGCGTGAGGCAATACCTTCTTGGCCAAGAGGAACATCATCGGAAGAGCAGTTTTCAGGAGGAATTGAGGGCGCTCTTGAAAGAGGCGGGGATGGATTTCGACGAGCGGTATCTGTGGGACTGAATCCCCGCCGGCCCTTTGGGCCTCCACCGAATGGGGGGGCGGTTTGTGATTCCAGGGTGTTGCCTCTTTCCAGGGCGTTGCCCTTCGCTTTCGCCCAATCGGCCCTTTGGGCCTGATGCGGTGGAGGCTTACAATCATGGGGAAATTGGGGGATGGATGACCCCATTTCCAGGGCGTTGCCTCTTTCCAGGGCGTTGCCCTTCGCTTTCGCCCAATCGGCCCTTTGGGCCTCACGGCCGCGAAAACGTAGGATTGAGCGAGGAGGAACGCTAGGCTCTGTTTCCAGGGGGTTGTCCTTCGCTTTCGCCCAATCGGCCCTTTGGGCCTTCGGCGGTGATGACCGAGGTCGCGTAAACAGCCCAGAGTCCTTTCCTAAAGCCCCTACGGGGCGACAAGGTGATAGCGAAGGGCACCGCCCTGGAAAGGGACACCGCCCCAAACCCCAGATGGCTCCCCCCACCAAAGCCGCAACTGGGCGGCGAGGTGATAGCGAAGGGCACCGCCCTGGAAGAGAGCCGCCCAAAAAATCCCCTTCATCCCTCTCCCCAAAGCCCCAACGGGGCGACGAGGCGCTATTTCAATCGAGCTGGTACATCAAAGCGACGAGGATTCTGCGATTTTGCAGACAAGGTCGATCGTGCTCCTAAGAAAAGCATTGAAATCGACAGAAGAAAGTCAGTGGTCCGAGCATACAGGAGAGCCGAGTCACGCTTGTTCTGCCAACTCTGAAATGGACCTTCCGCCTAACTTATCCCGCCTCCACCAACACCCTCAAGTCGTCGCCCGTCACCTCGTCTTTCGTATCGGCCATCCTGAGAAAGCTCTCGTAGATTGCCTCGAACCGCTCCTCGGTGAAGTTGAACCCCATCTCCGCCAACCGGAACTTCAGGCCGTGGCGGCCCGACCTCGCGGTCAGGATGATCTCGCTCTTTTCGGCCCCCACCAGGTGCGGATCGATGATCTCGTAGGTGCTGCGTTCCTTCAGCACGCCGTCCTGGTGGATGCCGGAGGAGTGCGCATAGGCGTTTGCCCCCACCACCGCCTTGTTGCGCTGGACCATCATTCCGGTGAGCCGCGAGACCATGCGTGAGGTCTCCATCAAACGCGCGGCTTGAATGCGCGTCTCGACCTGAAAGAGATCCTTTCGCACCATAAACGCCGTACAGACCTCTTCGAGCGCCGTGTTGCCCGCCCGCTCGCCGATCCCATTGATCGTGACCTCGACCTGGCGCGCCCCGCCCACCACCCCGGCCAGCGTGTTCGCGGTCGCCATGCCCAAGTCGTTGTGGCAATGGCAGGAGAACACCGCTTTATCTGAATTGGGCACGTTCTCGATGATCCCTTTGATGAGGTGGTAGTACTCATTGGGGTAGGTGTAGCCGGTCGTATCGGGAACGTTGATGGTGGTGGCGCCGGCGGCGATCACCGCCTCGACGACTTGATAAACATAGGCGGGCTCGGCCCGACCCGAATCCTCCATGAAATACTCGATATCGTCGGTGAACTTCTTCGCGGTACGGACGGCATTCACGCCAACCTCGAGCGCCTGTTCCCGGGACATCCGGAGTTTGTGTTGGAGGTGGTTGTCGCTCACCCCGAGCCCAGTGTGGATGCGCCGGCTTTCGGCCGGCTGAAGCGCTTCGGCGGCGACCTCGATGTCCTTCTCCCGGGCCCGGGTCAGCCCGCAGATCGTCACCCCTTTGAGCTCCTTCGAGAGGGTGTGGACGGATTCAAAATCACCCGGCGAGCTGATCGGGAAACCGGCTTCGAGAATGTCCACCCCGAGCTTGACCAGCTGATGTCCGATCTCAAGTTTTTCCGGCATCGTGAGGTGGACGCCGGGCGATTGCTCGCCGTCGCGAAGGGTGGTGTCAAAGACAAGGACGCGATCGGACATGGGGGGTGCTCCAAGGAGATTATACGTCGGCAGGATCCCTTGGCGTGCGCGAAGCTTGCGTCGCGCTTGGCCTCGTCCGGTCGGCTTCAAAGCGCGACTGGCGTCGCGCACTCCAAAACCGGAAAAGCGCGACTGGGGTCGCGCACTCCAAAGACTTCGTCGCGCCGGCCGTTCGTTGCGGACGTGGCGAACGTGGCGTGCGCCTTAAAAAGCGCGACTGGCGTCGCGCAGTCCAAAACCGGAAAAGCGCGACTGGCGTTGCGCACTCCAAAGACTTCGTCGCGCCGGCCGTTCGTTGCGGACGTGGCGAACGTGGCGTGCGCTTCGAAAAGCGCGTAGCAAGCTTCGCGCAGTCCAAAGCGAAAAGCGCGACTTCGTCGCGCACTCCAAAGCTTCGCGCAGTCCAAAACCGGAAAAGCGCGACTGGCGTCGCGCACTCCAAAGACTTCGTCGCGCCGGCAGTTCGTTGCGTGACGTGGCGAACGTCGCGTGCACCTTGAAATGCCCGATTGGCACCGGGCACTCGATAGCTAACGCATCGCGACCGGAATCACCAGTTTCAACGCGCTGAGCTCATTCGAAAAGCTCGCAACCTTCACATCGACCAGGCCATGGGCCAAGGCAAAGTTCCGGATGTCGTCCTCCCGAAACGCCTTTCGACCCTTGGGCCAAATCGCCCAAATCATCCCGTTGGAGACAATCTTTCCGCGGGCGGCCAGCAGCCGATCAAGATCCGCATCGGAATCCAAACGCACGAAAATCGCGTCGAGGCGATTGGGGGCCGGCTCGCCCGCCCGGTCCGCCAGCTCGCCGGCAAACGCCGGATCGAATTCGCCCTCGACACGGTAGCGGTGGCTCGGCTTGAGCCCCAGCTTATCCAATCGCGACTTTGGGTTCCGAATCGCCTGCGCCCACTTTTCGGCAAGATCGTTAAGGTGAAACTCGGCAATATCCGACCCACGAACCGCCCGCAAAACACCCGCCCGAGCCTCGACTTGAGCGAGATCCTTCCACGCCCAGCGAATACGGAACTCGCCCTGAAAGTCAAGTTCGCCGTCGCCGCAATGGGCTCTCCCCTCGGCCACGTGTCCGTTCAAGCTGGCTCGGCAAACGGTTTCCAACCCCATCGCCGGATTCTACAATGCCGGATCCCTAGGGCGTATCGCCGCGGATCGCCCGGAGCGCGTCGACCATCCCCGCCGAAACCCAATCGCCGACCGGTTTGGCGAATTGACGAAGCCGTACCCGGATTGTACTGGGCGGTGTATGGGAGCCGAAGTAGCTCTTGAGCAGGGCCGCCTGCCCGGAGACGAATGCGGTCGCCATCGACGTTCCGCTGGCCGTGCGGTACGAACGATTCGGATAGGTCGAGTAAATGCCTCCGCCGGGCGCCGCCAGGTCGATCCACTTCCCGTAGTTGCTCATGTCGATGCGGAGGCCCCGACGATCGAGCGCGGCCACCGAGATCACCCCGTTGAACGCCGCCGGATAGACTTTTCGATCCTTTCGCCCGTCGTTGCCCGCGGCGGCCACCACCACGACCCGCTTGTTCAGCGCGTAGCGAACCGCCGACTCGAGCGCGGCGGAATACGAACTTCCGGCCAGGCTGAGGTTGATGACCTCGACGCCTTGGTCGGCCGCCCATCGGATCCCTTTGGCGATGGTGCTGTAGGAACCGGTCGCGTCCTTTTTCAAAACCTTGACCGGCAGGATTCGGCAGCCGAACGCGATGCCCGCAATGCCGGCGCCGTTATCGGCGGCCGCCCCGACGATGCCTGCGCAAAGCGTTCCGTGCCCATTGTCGTCCAGCGGGTCGGCATCGTTATTGACGAAATCGTATCCGGGCAGAACCCGGTTCTCGAATTCGGGGTGGTTTCGGTCCACTCCGGTGTCGACGATGGCCACGACGGTCCAATCGGCGCCCTGCTCATAGTCCCAGGCCAGGTCGGTTCGGGTCAGGCGAATGCCGTATTGGCTCGAAAGGGCGGGGTCGTTGGGGAGAAAGGTCGAGCGGGCGAGGAAGTTCGGCTCGACGGCGGCCACTGATGCGTCACCCCGGAGGCGAGCGTAGGCCCGCGAGGTCGGCTGAGCGTCGGAAACGGTAACCCGAAAGGTCCCCTCGCCTAGATCCTCGACCCGGCCATACGATCGTAACAGGGACGCGCCAAACAGGGAAGCGGACGGCTTGACCGTGACGAGCAGCTCGCCTGCCACATAGTCGATACCGGGCCGGCCGAACCGTGACCAATCGAGCCCGAGAAGGGATACCGCGCAAACCACTCCGAACACGCCAAAGTCTCCTCGTGGAGTCCGCGCTACGGGCGAAAAGCCAGTCCTCCTTCTCCAGTTGTCGCGCCCAAAGCGAGCGCCGCATCCATGCCGCAACGGCCAATTTCAACCCGCGCCAAGCGCGGAACCAACATGGGATTCTATAGCGATTTCAGAGGCATTCGGGAACGTTCGAGGAAAAACCGGCACATTGTCGGGGGTTGGCAAAAATCCGCAAAAGTTGTAAAGTGATGAATGAGGACCTGCCCACCAGACATCGATCCGGGGAGGAGCCCAAGGACCTCATATGAAGCATCGAAGCGAGGGCACGTGCCGGGGGGGCGCGTTTACCCTTATTGAACTCCTCGTCGTGATCGCGATCATCGCGATCCTCGCCGCCATTCTTTTCCCGGTTTTTGCCAGCGCGAAGGAGGCGGCAAAGAAGACGACTTCCCTGTCCAACATGAAGCAGCAGATGTTGGCTTCAATCATGTACCAGGCCGATTTCGATGACAAGTTTCATCGCCTGAGAGCGCCGCACACGGCAAATGCCGCTTGTTTCACCGATGTGACGTGCGACCAAGTGAATGGCGCCGAAGACCTCTTGATGCCCTACACGAAGAACCGGGGCCTGTTTTACTCCCCGGGGGATGTTTTCACCCGAAACGACTGCACAACGCCGGCTGGAATCTGGTTCCCGATCAGCTATTCGTGGACACATCGGGAGAATTCGATTTACCTGGATACCGACACGTTTGGAGTAGCCGCCTACTACAATTGGGAGGACTCCGCAGTTGCGACCTCGTTGGGGAATCCCGCGTCTACGATCGTCCTGTATGAATTCTGGGCAACCCACAGCTACGGGCGGTGGACCGCTCACTGGCGATGGAACAACCGGCAAATCGGCCACGATACCGCGCCCACCGCAACTTCGCCCGCCTCTATTCCTAGCTACCCAAAGGCTCTGGCCTTCAACTGGTGTGGGACCGGAGACGGCCGCATGGCCATGGGAAATTTCAGCGGCAAGCACGTTTATGGATTTGCTGATGCCCATGCCAAAACCATGGATCGGTCGGCGATCATGGCGCGCGGTTGGACCAAGACGATGGGTGACACGACGGGCGCCCGCAATCTTCTCCATTATTCGGGGAAGTACGTCAATTGATGGAATTGGATCCAGGCGCGATTAGCCCCCCGGGCGGTTTGGCGTCTGGATCCGGGAACTACATAATTTCATGAGCGAAGCGCAAAAAAGGGGATTGGTGGTCGGCGCGTTGGTTATTGCGGTAACGGCGGCGGCCTTAAGCTTCTATTTGTCAAATTCAGGTCCAAAGGAAGAAGTGGTGGGCACGATGCCCCAACTTTCAAAGGAGCAAGAGCAGAAGGCCGCTGAACAGGCCGAGGCGGGGACTCATGAGGTCCCAAAGAACGACGCTGTCCGTACGGGGATCGATCCGGCCGACATCGAGCCGAATCCGAAAGGCAAAGGGTAGGTCTTCAGCGCGGGGTGGTTTTGGGACGTTCCCGCTTTCTCCATCAATCTTTGTGTGAGTGGGGAGGAAGCGGGAACAGATGGTTCAACAACCAGTCCGGAAAGCTTTGCCCGCCAACGTCAATGAGGCGGAATTGCTTCCTAAGGTAGCCTCCGGCACCGGCAAAACCTGTTTCTTGACTGGTTACCGATGCACCGAGATTACAGGTCATTTGCGGAGACAAGTCGTCGAATTCGATCAACGCGATCCACTCGCCCTTCACGTATTCGAAAACGCAGTACCCGGTAATGTTAATCCCCTGGTATGTCCACTGTGCGTTGCTCACATTTACGAAAGGCGGAGTTGGCGGATTGTCGATGTCTCCATCTTCGTCAGATTCTCCACCTTGGTAATCTTCCTCGCGGGCGTAGGCATACCGGGCAGGCGGGTTGCCGGCGCTAGTGCCCGAAGCTTCGGCGTAAGAAGTACCTGGCAAAGTCGCTCTGGAATCGAAGAGATTCGTGCAAAGTGCCGGCAGATCAGCCTTTCTCTCTTCAAAATACGACTCAGAGAAGTCAAGTCCGGCGCTGGCGACGGCTTGCGACTTCCACCGAACGCGAATTGTGTAGGATGCCTCTCCCTCGCCTCCACTCTCTTCGATGAATTCATCGGAAGCCCGAACCTTCCACACGTGCCGATGGGCGAAAGCTACGGCTTCGACTTCCGTTCCAGGATTGTGGACGAAATTCTCGCTGCTGTAACCTCCACATTCTACTTGTGTGACCTGAGCGTTGCCCCCGAAGTCGCCGGTAACCGAGTTCCAGTAGGTGTCCATCGTATTGACGACATTAAGCGTCGTCACCGTTGATTGGAGAATCTCGAAGTGATCTACGGGGGGGGGGCGCTGGGCCGTATCACGGCCGCGAGCAACATGGCAAACGCT
>CAYONY010000157.1:0-7990 GCA_964405415.1 uncultured Fimbriimonadaceae bacterium
ATCTCGATGCCGTCGCTGCTGCCGCCGACGCCCACCCGGTCGGCCGCGCTCAGCAGCCGTACGGTGTATTCGGCGGCTTGGGCGGCAAGCCGGATCTTCTGAACGCCGTCTTCGATCATGCCCATGCTGCCCGATGCGTCGACGAGGATCAAGATGCTGGTGCTGGGAAAGCTCTTGCGGTTCCGGATGTCGAGATCGACCGGAAGCGCCTCGGCGATCGGCGAGCCGTAGTAGCCGCCGGGAAGGAAGCTGTTTTCGCCGCCGATCATCGCCAGGCCCAGGCCGGTGTCGCGAACCGCTTGCTGAATCATCCGCATCTGGTTGCCGACGAAGACGGCGGCGTTGATATCGTTGAAGAGGATCGCCGCGTAGTTTTGGAGTTGCGAGGGACGCGTGGGCAACGTCGCGGGGGTCGCAATATCGCATTCGATGCCTTGGGCGCGCAGCGCTTCGGCGAGCAAGGGTTTCGCGTCGGATTGCAGGATGAGCACGCGGGGCTTGGCCTGGACCGAAACGAAGGCATTGCCGACGTTGTTGCGGATGTCTTGGTCCTTTCGACCCCGCAGGGTGGCGCGATAGGCATGGAATCCAGGTTGGGCAATGCGGTCGGTGAACACAACCGCGCTTTTGCCTTTGGGGAGGCGCACGGACCGTTCGTCGATGAGCACGCCGTTGCGCTCGAGGCGGATCGTGGCGTCTTGGTCTTCGGTCGCTTCGACCACCGTACGCAGGCTGAGCGGAGCATCGAGGGCCGATTGGGTGGGGGCTTCGAGCGCGTGGACGAGTGCCTCGCCGGGCTTGGCGGCATCGAGCGGAACGAAGTCGATTTCGATGTTTTCGGTCGCCGCGATTTCGGCGGCCGCGAGCAGGTCGCCCTGGGTTTCGTTGCCGTCGGTGAGCAAGACGATCCGCCGGCCCTTACCCTCGGGGAAGCTGGCGGAGGCAAGACGCACCGCCGCGCCCAGGTCGGTCGCCTGGCCATCCACCCGGCTGAGCACCGAGCCGAACGGCCGGCGCCCGGCAACCACCGTTTCGACCCATGCCTCTTTGCCGGCCACGACGACGCCGGCCTGGTCGCCTTCGCCGAGCCGGCCGAAGAGGTTGCGAACGAATTCGTCTTGGCGTTTTCGCGCCGATTCGGGAATCGAGTCGGAGCGATCCATGACGATGATCGTCGCGACGCCCTGATTGGGCCGCTCCCACTGCGGCTGGGCGAGGCCCAGGATGAGCAGCGCGCACAGGACGCCGCGCACGACGGAGGCAACGGCTTTACGGGCCCGGGCCATCCCCATGAGCTGGCGGTGGGCAAAGACGAGCCCGAGGGCCGCCGGAATGAGGAGCAGCAGGAATTGAGGCGCCAGAAACCGCATCTCAGCTCTTCCTCACAAAAACCCACCACTCCAATGCGAGGACGACAAGCGTGAACAGGACCGCCCACTGCCAGAGGTCGGTAGGCCGCTCGGGCACCGGGGTGCGATCGACGGTGCGCCCGCCCAATTTCAGAATGGGCGAGGGATCGATGCGCGATTCATCGGCATCGAGGAGGTTGGCGTAAGCGCGGAGCGTCTTGCCCCCAGCCGAAAAGGTGTAGCTGCCGGTATGGGGAAGGCCGCGGATGATGGCGTAGTCGTTTTGTCGGCTGAAGACGACGTCATTGGGCGCCTGAAATGCCGCCCCTCGGTCCACCGGGATCGTAAAAGGGGTTCCGGCGGCGACGGAAAGGGCATCGGCGGTCTCGGTTCCGGCAAGAAAGGTGAGGGCGCGGCCGATGAACATGGGGAATCCGGGCCGAAGGGGCCAATCGGATTTGGGAAGGTCGAAAGCGACGAGCAGTCTTCGGCGGCCCGGCGATTCCTCGGCCAAGACCATCGGGCCCTGGCGGGCCTCCACGAGGGTTTTCGCGCCGGCCCGCGGGCGCACTTTGTAAAGGGATTCGACGAAAACCTCTCCGAATTCGATTCCTTCGACGGCGGGGTGGCTTTGGGTGGCGATGTGTTCCGGCTTTTCGGCCGTTCCCTGGGCGGCGGCGATCCCGGATTCGCCGGGCCGCCCAAAGGTGAGCACGCCACGGGCCTTGACGGGCGCTTCGGGCGCGCCCGCAAAGACGACCACATCGTAGCTCTGATTGCCGGCCGCCCCGGCGCGCTCGGCGGCGGGAAGGCGAGGGCTTCGTTCGAGGGTGACCCTCGGATCGAGGGCCAGCGCCTTTTCCAAGAAGTAGTCGCCCGGGCCGACCAAAAGGACGCGAAGCTTGGACCCGACGCCCACGAGTTCGGTGCGAATGTTGTCGGCTTTGAGCCAATCGTCGCCTTCCAATCGGGCTTGGCACACCCGGGTCCCGGCGGGAACGACGAGAGACGTCCCCCACGTTGCGCCGCCTTTGATCTTTAGCGTCCGGGCATCGAGCGTTCTCCCATCGGCGGTGAGGGTGAGTTCGCACGTGGCGGCATCGAGACCATAATTGCGGACCGCGCAGTACACCTCTTCGCCGCGGGCGGTTTGAGCGGAGCCAAGGGCCGAGATGCCCAGGTTGCGCGACGATTTGCCGATCGAACGAAAGACGACGTCGCCGTTGGCCAGACGGAAATCGCCCACTTCGCCAAAGGCGCCATCGCTCAACACCAGCACGCGGACCCCTTTGAACGCGCCCACCGATGCGGCGGCGAGGCGCAGGGCGGCGCCCATGTCGCAGGGCGCATCCTGGGCCTGGAGGGCATCGAGGCGGCCGAGATGGCGGCGCGGCTCTCCGGTGAGGGGGATGACGACCTTTGGCTCGCGGCCTGCGTAAACCACGCCGAGCAGGTCGCCCGGCTTCAGCTCGTCGATCGCTTGACGGGCCAAGCGTCGCCCTTCTTCGAAACGGGAGGGGGAAATGTCGGTGGCCCCCATACTCGCGCTTCCATCCAAGATGACCATGGTCACCTTGCCGGTAAGGCTCCGGGTGAGCCATTGGGGGCCGGCCAGCGCGGCTGCGACGGCGAGAAGCGCGAGCAATTGGAGCCAAAACAAGAGGTTCAGACGGGGCCGCTGAAAGAGGCTGTTCGCGCGAATCTCTTCGACTTGGCGCGGCCAAAGAAAGAGCGCCGGTACCTTGAGCGGCTTGCGTCGCATCTTCAGCAGATACAGCGCAAAAAGAACGCCCGCCGTTGGGATCAGCCAAAGCAGCGCTCCGGCGGCGGAGAAACTCATCGCCGCACCCACCCGTCGCGCTCCAGCCGTCGCAGCGCGATCGTCTCGATCGGCTCATCGGTCACGAGCCGAATGAAGCGGCCCCCCACGCGTCGGACCGCCGCCTCAAGTTTGCTGAGGTGAGCTTGGAGATTGGCCGCGTACGTCCGGACCGCGTAACGGTTGGCGGTGAGATCGGCGTAGTCGTCGCTTTCGGCATCGACCAGTCGCAAATCGCCTTCGATATCGGGGTCGAGGTCGAGGCGGCTCAACACTTGGGCAAAGAGGATCTCAAACCCGGCGGACCCCAAAACCGAGAGCGCCGCCGGCAGATCTGGATCGAGCCCGTCGCTGGCGAGGGCGACGATGCCGCGACGTCGCCCGCTTGCCGCAAAGGTGCGAAGGACCTGGGCGATCGGCCGGTTTTGATCCGGTTGCCATTCGGCCATGAGTCCGAGCCACGGGCCGGCGGAAGGACGCCCCCGCATCGCCCGGGTCGAGACCAAGGATCGCGGATCGAGGCCGTAAAGCGCATCGCCGCCGTTCAGCGCCGCCAGGCCGAGAATCAAGGCGAGCTTGCGGGCATAGATAAACTTGCTTGGCTCGCCAAAATCCATCGACGCGCTGGCATCGAGGATGACGTGCACCGCCAGATCCTGCTCATCCAAATAGGTCCGCATGACCGGCGTATCGAGCCGGGCGAGCACGTTCCAATCGAGGTGCCGCAGGTCGTCCCCTTCGGTGTAGTTCCGGAAATCGGCGAATTCGATGCTGGTGCCCTTCCGTCGCGTTTGCCGCTCGCCTTTGACGCTGCCCTGGACGCTGCGCCGAGGGACGAGCGCGAAGCGGTTGGCCGCGCGAAGCTCTTCGTGCGAGAGGATTCCGGCGACGGGGGCTTCGAGGCTCATCGTCAGGGCTTGGCGGCCGCCGAGGCGGAGATCATGCCGGCACCGGGTCGCGGTCGCCCTGACGAACCTGGGCCACGATGGCGTCGACGAGTTGGTCGGCGGTAACGCCATCGGCTTCGGCTTCGAAATTGAGCAGCAGCCGATGGCGAAGGGCGGGCCGGGCCGCCCGGAAGAGGTCCTCCTTCGAAACGTTGAACCGTCCGTCGAGCAGGGCAAAGACCCTTCCGGCGGTAGCCAGAGCCTGAGCGCCGCGCGGGCTGGAGCCATAGCGGCAGTAACGGCGGATTTCGGCGGGAGCTTCCTCGTGGCCGGGGTGCGAAGCGGTGACCAAGGAGATCCCGATCTGAAGCACCGAATCGGCGATCGGCACTTGACGTACCACTTCGCGCATCCGCTCGACGGTGTCGCGGTCGGCGACCGAAGCGAGCGCCGGAGGCGCTTCGCCGGTGGTGGCGGTGACGATGCGGGCCAAATCCTCCCGGGTGGGATAGGGCACGAGAAGCTTGAAGAAGAAACGGTCGAGTTGGGCTTCCGGCAGGGGGTAGGTGCCTTCCTGCTCGATTGGGTTTTGGGTGGCCATCACCAAAAACGGCGTGGGCACGGCATGTTTTTGGCCGCCAATCGTGACGTTGCGCTCCTGCATCGCCTCCAGCATCGCCGACTGCGTTTTGGGGGTGGCCCGGTTGATTTCATCGGCGAGCAGCAAGTTGGTGAAGATCGGCCCTTTGCGAAATTCGAACCGACGCTCGCCGCCTTCGGTGGCGAGCACGTTCGTGCCGGTGATGTCGGCTGGCATCAGGTCCGGTGTGAATTGGATGCGTTTGAACTCGAGCGAGAGCGCCTCGGCCAACGAACGGACGAGCAGGGTTTTGCCCAAGCCAGGCATTCCCTCAAGCAAGACGTGCTCGTTGGCGGCCAGCGCCACCAGCACGCCTTCGACCACTTCCTGCTGGCCGATCACCGCTTTGGCGACTTCGGACCGAACCGCTTCGAACGTCGAACGGAACCATTCCGCTTGCGCTTTGGGGTCCATCCCTATTGGCCTCCTATGGAGCGGAAGTAGTCGCGTACGCGCTTCTCTTGGTCCTTTGGGATCTGCTGCTTCTTCATCGCATCTTCCATGGCCTGGCGATACTTGGGCAGGATGTTCAGGTAGGGCACTTTGGAGGGGGCGCCGAGCCGGGCCGGCCCGCGGGTTTCCACGAACGTCTCGCGTCCGAGCTCCGGGTGGCGCTCGCCGGAGACCCTAGCCGGCAGCGTCTTGCCGCCACCCTTTTCCGGCTTGTCAAGTTTGTTCACCCAATTGATATCCGAGAACGCGCCGCCATGGGTGGCGCTGCCGACGGGGGTCATCATGCCCGGCATCATGCACATGCCCAGTCCAAAGCACATGCCTTGGCTCAGGGTCAGTTCGTCGAGGTTTTCCAGCGCTTCCTTGAGCGCATCGAGCATTTCTTGGCGAAAGGCGGGATCGCTGAGCATCTCGGCCATCTCGTCGAGCATCCGCTGCATTTCGGCGATGTCTTCCGGCGTCAGTTTGGGCATTTCGCCCGGCTCGCCGGCCTCGCCTTCGGCGAACTTCGCCTTGGCCATCAGCTCGGCCATGCGCTTCATGATCTCCTTCATCTTGGGGTCGGAGTAGAGCGCCTTCAGCCCTTCTTGCAGCTCCTTCGACATCTTGAGCTGCTTCATCAACTCGCGCAGCGCCTTGGCTTTTTCCTCCATCGCCTTGCGCTGGGCGTCGGTGAGGTTGGGCATTTTGAGCTTGGCCTCGATCTTGTCGAGCTCGCGCTGGGCTTCGGCGAGCTGCTTTTCAAACTCGCCTGGATCGCCGGCGTTCTCCATGAGCTGGTTGCGGAAGTCCTCTTGGGCCTGCCGCATCTGGTTGGCCAGGTCCTTCTGCATCTCGTCGAGGCCCTTCATCTTGGCCTGAAGCTCGTCAAGCATCTCCTTCATCGCCTTTTGCTCAGGCGAGCCTTCCGCCATCTTGGACATCTGCTTGCGCAGCTCGTCCATCTGCGCCTTGAGGTCCTTTCGCGCCGCGTCGAGCCCAGCCCGCTCGTCGCGATTGGCTTCGAGGGCCTTTTGGAACGCGGAATCGTCGGGGCGGAGCAGATTGTCCATCTGCTTGCGAATCTCTTCCGGGCTCGCGCTGATGCCGCGTTCGGCAAGCTTGGCGGCCAGCATTTTTTCGATGGACTGTTGGGCGCGCTCGAGGCCGGTGTTGACCTTCTTGGACAATTCGCGCTGAAGGTCTTGGCCCTGGCTGAGCAGGTCGTTGGTCTTTTTCAGGGCGTCCTTCTTGTCGTGGCGGGCCCGATCGAGCTCGCGGGCGAATTGCTGGAGCTGCTTGGCGTATTCCTCCGAAAGCTTGGAAACGTCTTTGTCTTCGAGCACGGGCTTGGCGATGCGCTCCACTTCCTGAGCCTGCTTCTTCATCTCGTCCTGGTCCTTGCGGTCGGCCAAAGATCGCATGAAAGGCGTGTTGCCAAGAAGGGCAAAGAGCGCGGCGAGCAACCCGCAAAGGAGGGCGGCGGTGTGCCATCGGTTGAATCGGAGCGGGTAGAGCCGCCGCGGATCGATCCCTTCGAGAGCCGCGCGGGCATTGGTTGCCACCGCATCCGCATAGGGGTGCCCGGCGGCCGAGATCTCCATCGAGCTGGCCAAGCGATCCTTGAGCCCGGCCCGACGATCGAGACTTGCCGCGACGGCCGAGTCCGGCAGCCGCCTCAAGAGGCCGGCCACCAGTCCGGCCAGCGCGCCGAAACCCACGAGAGCCGCAAGCATCGGCCACTCCACCCAAATCCAGCGCCGCCAATCCGCGAAGGCGAGCACGAGCGCCGCAAATGAGGCCAGCGCAAACCCGGTGGTCGCGCCTCGCCATGCGAGAAGCCGGCGGATACGCCGGGCAGCCATTCGAAAGACTCGATCTTCGTTCATGTCGTCCTTGCGCCAAGCAGCGCTCTAGTGGATAAAGTGCCCATAACCAGTCCTAAAGTTCCCACGATGATCCCAAAGATGATGAGACTGGGCGCGGCATGGTTCATCACCAGGGGCCACAGCGGCCAGAGCACCCAGGCTTCCTGGTCTTCGATCCGCTTCCCAGAGAATGCGGAGGAACTGGCCAAACTGAAGCTGAGGAAGAGCGGGAGCACCCATACGATGAGGACGGTGAGGGTGGTGGCAATGCGCCGGCCGCCTTGCAGGTTCCATTTGACGCAGCAGAGCCGGGTCAAGCCGGCCCCGAAGAGCACAACCCCGAGTCCATGGATGAGATAAGGGACGATGTCGCCAAGCGTAAGGCCCTTTTCGTTTCCGGCCAGGACCGCGCCAACGCCAAACGCCACGATAAGGGCCACCAAATAGGGCAGCGCTCCTGAAGGGTTGCCCAGCCAAATGCGTCGTAGGTCGAAGCCCTTGTCCAATTCGTTGATGCGGCGTCCATCCGTGCCGGCGGCAGCGATCCAAGGAATAAAGAGAGAGATCAAGAGGACAGCGGCGGTCACCCCTTTGCCGGTGGGCGTGGTTCCGCCGGACATGGGCGTGGCGACGGCGTACCCGAGGATGGCGACGAAGCCGATCAGGGCCGCATAGAGGAGGCCCTGGATCCGAAGCGATTTGGTTTCCCACGATCCGTAAGGGCTGAGGGCCGACCCGGCGCCGAGCAGGCAGAGACGAACGATGAGGAGCGTCAGGCCCACCATCAGCAGCCAGTTGGGGACCTTGGTGGTGCCGATCAGGGTGTAGGTGCCATAGGTCTCCGGGATAAAGAGTGGATTCAGGCACGAGAGAAACGAAGCTTCACGGATCGGGCCCCGCATCGAGCCCATATAGAGTGCGGTCGTCGAGAGAAACGACGTCACCATCGTAAAGGCGATCGCGATGAGGTAGCTGGCGGCGATGATGGCGACATT
>CAYONY010000158.1:0-7791 GCA_964405415.1 uncultured Fimbriimonadaceae bacterium
GATAGCGCTTGGTCGAGCCGTCGCGGTACTCCACCAGCGCATCGCCCCACATGTCGACCCGGCTAGGGTTGGGGGCGAACATGTCCCAATACTGCCAAACCCCCGCCGTGTTCATATAGAACCGGATCGGCTTGAAGAACTTGAAGTACTTCCAGTTGTAGTAAAGAATCCAGTCGGTGCCGATCGGCTCGACGGTGCCCTGTTGGATCGGGGGCCGGGGGTCGGGTAGGCACCAGACCGAGATGCCCACGACGTGGAACGCCACAAACAGCTTCACCGCTATCGAAACGCGTCCGGTCGCCGCCATCGCTCCGTCCATTCTAGGCGTTGCGAGGACCCAATCGGGCCGTGAAATTTGGGGTCAAGCCAACTATTGCATCGCCGCTTCGATGGCCCGGCGGAATTTAACGGTCTCCGCCGGGTGCCCGGTCCAGAGGATGTTGCCGCTCTTGTCGAGCACGATCGAAGTCGGTAAACCGGTGATGTTGAACTTCAGATTGGCCCCGCCGTCCAGGTCGACGTACATCGGATAGGTGTAGGGGTTCTCTTTGAGAAACTTCTCGATGGTGGGGGCGGCATCGCTGCTGATCGCGACCACCTGCAGCCCCTTCGGCCCGAATTCCTCGTGGATCTTTTGCAACTCCGGCATGGTTTCGCGGCAAGGCCCGCACCACGTCGCCCAAAAATCGAGCACCACCGGTTTGCCTTTGAAGCTGGAAAGCTTCACCGCCTTGGAACTCCCCAAAGGGTAAAGGTCGACGTCGGGCGCGGCTGGTCCGGCGGCGCAGCCGAACAGGGCGAAAAACAGGGCCGAGGCGGCCAGAGCTTGCCAAAACTTCATAAACTTCCTACCTTAACGTCGGCAATCCCGGTTTCGATCCCAACCCGCCTTTCCCTCACCATTCACCTTTCATCTCTCTCCTTTCTCCTCACTCCTCACCCCTGACTTCCCTAGCTCCCCCGCGGCACAAACTGCCCGATCCACGGCCCAAAGCCCTGCGGCGAGCGTGTCTGGGTGTAGAGCAGCCCCGGGCCCGTGAAGTGGGCCACGAAGCCTTCGCCCGAAGTCAGCGAGCCAAACAGGCTCTTGGCCGCGCGGCGGACCTCATAGTTCATCGTCTCGCTGAAGGCGACGATATGGCCGGTGTCGACGATATAGGGCTGTCCGGCTTCGAGGCGAAGGGGATGGATCGCCCCGAAAGCGCTCACGAGAAGCACGCCCGACCCGGAAACCCGCATGATGAAGAGGCCTTCCCCGGCGAAAAACCCTTTGACGGAAGCCTTCGTTTCAATATTCAGGGAAAGGTCGCCCGCCAAGTAGCAGCCGCTGGTGACCATCAGCCCTTCCGAGTTCAAGTTGAGGGCGATGATATCCCCGATCGAAGGGGGCGCCAGGATCACCTCGCCGGCGCCGTGGGTGGCGGTGAAGGTGGTTTGGAAGGCACTTTCCCCGCCGAAGAGGCGCCCGATCGCTTTGCCGATCCCGCCCGCCATTTTGGATTCCATGGTGACGGTGGGCGACATGCTGACCATCGCCCCGCTTTCGGCCCGGATCCCATCTCCGGGGTCGAGGAGAATCCGGGCAACGGCAAACGAGGGTTGGTAGAGGAGTTCGTGGCGCATGGCCAAGCTTATCTCGCGGCCCTCCCGAACCGGTGTCCGTTCAGGGAAAGTGGGAAGTGGCCCGAACAGAAGCTCTTTGGAATGTGCTCCGACACGAGGGGATGATCGTGCCCCTTTTGTCGGGGTAGCGTGGCGCCCCCAATCTGCCCTCGGCGCCTCGGCGTTCAAGAACCGGATCCCTTCTCCGCTTCTCGCCTCAGCGACTCGGCGAGAACCCCAAGAGGTTGACGAATCCCCTCCCCCACCCCGAAAGGGAGGGTTGAAAATGATCCTGAAGGGATCGAAGAGGGTAGCCCGGGGTCGAGGATGGGGCGACCCCGGGTGCGCCGACAGCCAAATCCTAGGACCCCGGCCGGGGTCCCAGACCAACGCCTTGGAATTTCTGGGCCCTCCCGGGAGGGATGCGATTGGAAGAACGGACGAATGGAGGAGCGGATGAAACAGAAGCCACGAGTGTCCCCCGCAACCCCAAAAACCCACAATCCTTCGTTCGGCGAACGAACGATCCCTCACAAAGCCAAAAAAACGTGAAACGTCGACTCAAACCGCCCCATTTGAACCTGGCGTCATCCGGTTCTGAGTTCAACCGAAGGTTCACACGGACCGGCCGATTTTCCTGGCCCGTCGTTCGTCGTTCGTCCCTCATCCTTCGTCCTTCCCCATGCGTCGGGATATGACGATGTGATGACATGACGAACTCGCTTCTTTACGGTCAGCTAACCGCGTACGGCAAAACGACTTCCTTCAATGCGTCAATCGTAGACCCCTTGGCCCTTCACAATTCACAGACCACAGACCACAGACCACAAATCACAAATCACAAATCACAAATCACAAAAAATGACGAGGATTCCTGGAATTTCGGATGAACCGCCAGAGTCCCTTTGTCCCTCTGACCCTTGGTCCCTGATCCTACCGCTCGATCTCGGCCAGCACCATGTCCAGTTCCTCGTTCGGGCCCACCGCTTCGCGGATCTGCTTGGCCAGCGCGCTCGCCTCGTCGCCATGCCCGGCCCGGTTCGCCGCCAACGCCAGATTCACGTGGATGCCCAGCGATTGCGGCATGTTCGAAGCCGCCCACCGCATCAGGTTGTAGGCCTCTTCGTCCCGCTTCATCCCGTGCAGCGCCGTGATCAGCTCGCCATAGGCCGGTTCGCAACCCGGGAAAAGCTCGACCAAACGCTTGCACGCGTCCTCCGCGTCCTCCCACTGCTCCAGCTTGTTGTGGGCCGCCGCCAGCATCGCCCACATCTTCCAGTAGTCGGCCAGCCAGTTCCGGAGCGGCTTGAGCTCGCGGATCGCCTCGTCGAACTTGCCTTCCTCCAGCTTCTTGCGGGCCTCTTCCACCGCCTCG
This sequence comes from uncultured Fimbriimonadaceae bacterium, assembly GCA_964405415.1. Lineage (GTDB taxonomy): Bacteria > Armatimonadota > Fimbriimonadia > Fimbriimonadales > Fimbriimonadaceae > CAYONY01. The sequence continues at coordinate 2,978 of CAYONY010000158.1, forward strand.
GTCCGCCGCGGCTCCTGAAGCTCGAGCATCCAAGCTAACGTCTTGGCCCGCGTGTCCGGGTCGGGGTTGCTGGAAAGCACGTCGCGCAGCACGTTCGGAATCTCGAATTCACGATTGCCATCCTTGAGCACGTTGGCGTATTCGAGCAGAACCTGGATGTCGTTCGGCGCGATCTCGATCACGTCTTCATAGAGGTCCATCGCCCGGTCCAGCTCCTTCTGGGCATGGAGCACCGGGGCAAAGAACCGCTTGATCGCAACGTTGTCCTCGACCTCGATCAGACCCTTTTCGAAGGCCTCCAACCCCTCGGCCTCGCGGCCGGAATTCATGAGGGAAATCGCATACTTGGCCCGAGCCTGAGCGTCGCCCGGATTCCGCTCGACCTGCTCTTTCCACAGGCTCGGCACCTCGTGCGACCGCCCGGTTCCGCCCAGCACCATCGCCAGGAAGTCGAGCGAAGGTTTCTCATCGCCTTCCAACTCGACCGCCCGTCGGAAGTTGCGCTCTGCATTGACCGGCATGTTCATGCCCATCTGGGCCATGCCGAGCCGCGTATAGAGCGCCGATTCCTCCGGCTCGATCGCAATCGCCTTCTCGTAGGCATCGGCCGATTTGGCGGCTTCGCCCACCGCCTGATAGCCCTCGCCGAGCGCAAACCAGGCGCGGTAGTCGTCGGGAATCAGCTCGATCGCTTTCTTGAGCGCGTTCTCGACCATTTCGAACGTGCCGATCTGGAAATTCACGAGCTGGCGGCAGAGTTGAATAAGCGTCTCATACGGCCCGAGAAACTCCTTGTCCGCCTCGATCGCCGCCAGCAGCGAGCCGATCGCCGGCTCGGGCGAAAACTCGCGGGCCACCCGCCCTTGCGACTGGTTGATGTACATCAGCGCGTCGTAGCCTTCCAGGAACTTGAGAAACGCGGCCGGATTCTCGCTGCCGAAATCCATCGTCTCGCCCGCCAGGTCCTCCGGCAATTCGACTTCGGCCTGTTTGGCGAGCTCTTTCACGAGCCGGTGCAGGTTCGGGAACAGCTCGGCAACGGGAAAGCTCCACGTTTCGTTGTAGATCGGCTCGTCGACCCCCCGTTTGTGAAAACGGAGCGTGAGCTCGAGCGACTCCGGTTCTTGAGGTTCGGCCCCTTCTTTGGGTTCCTCCGTGCTGCCATCTGCCAACTGCTTACGGCCAACTTTGAGTAGGCCATCCATCGCCCCTTCGGCGTCCGATTGCTCGAAAAGCTGCTTGATCCATTGGGCGTCGAGCAAGGTATCGGCAATGTTCACGTAGGCTGCCCGCTTGCCGTCGGCATCGTCGATCTCGGCCAGGTAGCTCACCGGGTTCAGGTCGGCGCCGGTGGCCGCCCGAATCGTATCGCAGGCGAAATTGGAGAATTGGCGGCCGAGGCTGGGCGGGGTGCCCTCAACGGCGTTGAAAGGAAGGACGGCGAGCTTCATGAGCCCTCAAGTGTACCGGGAGGAGGGGAAGAGAGCACGGGAGTGGGGGAGCATAGGAGCGCGGGAGTTGAGGAGCGGAGGAGAGCGGGATGCCGGCCCCCCGTCCCCATGCGCTCCGGGATCGAAGTGAACCGGACCCCGCCCCATCGCGTCCCTAAGACTATGGGATTCGGGGGAATGCTCGTCGTCGCCTCGGTGGGGTTCGGCCAGTTGGCCCAGGCGCCCTTGCCAAGGCTCGAAGCGCCCATCGGGGTGGACGTTAATGTCCAGTCCGTTTCGTGGAGCCCCACCGGCAACGCGCTGCTTTACACCAAAAAAGAAGCGGCCGGGACCGCGATTGGCATCTACGGAACTGGGCTGCCGGAGGGGCGGGTCCTTTTCCACATCGGCCCCGATGATCGAATGGAGAGCCAATGGTTCGACGGCGCGCCGTTCGTCGCGGTGATCGTCTATCGCCAGGTCCCCGGCGCCGAGGGCCCCCGGCACCAAGCCGATGTGCATCTGCTCGATGCCAAAACGCTCAAGGATCGGTTGGTCTTTAGCCGGACCTTCGAATCGAAATCCGGCATTGAAATCGACGTCGATCCCTCGCCGGGACTGGTCCATGCGATTTTTCGCGTCAAAGATGGGGAGACGAAACGACATATGGTGCTGGCCACGTCGTTGGGTCCCCTCATCGCGTCGCCCGATCTCGACGCCGCGGTGAAGGAGGGATTTCAGGGGCCCTCCTGGTCGATCGACGGAACCGCGGTCTATGGCAAGGGCGGCCAATCGGAAACCAACGCCCAGTTTGATTCTTCGACCGGTACGGTACGGGTTCAGTTCGTTCTCGAGCGCGATCTGCGGGCCAAGATCCTTGGGGATCTTCCGCTCTTGGGCAAGCTCTTTCTCGCCAAGAAGCCGGCGCCGCCGATTGGGACGCCGGTGCTCGAAGTGATGCCGGGAAATGGGGCCCTGCGCCAAGTCCGGTTTCGCGGCGAATGGGTTTCTGAGGAGCCCGAGCTTCCCCCGATCGGGTCATCTTCCAAAGTTCACAGCTTGCCGTTTGGGGTCTCTCGCGGCCAAGCCCACGGCCTCTGGCTCACGCGAGGCGAAGAGAACCCGGAAGAGGGCGTGCTGATCGCGCCTCACGCGGGCGAAGCTTGGCTGGCTCCTCGCAACCGGGCCGTAGCCTACCTAGTGGATGGGGCGTTGTTTGTGCGGACGTTTGGCAAATAGATGGACCCCTCCCCCCGGTTCTCCTCGTTCACCGACCCTCTCCCCTCGAGGGGAGAGGGGGTTCGGCGGCTTGGTCAATGAAACCGGAACACGACTTTCCCGGCTTCGCCCATTTTCATCAACTCCATCGCTTCGGCAAAGTCGGTATAGGGAAACTCATGCGTGACTACCGGCGAGACATCGAGCTTGCGGTTCATGAGGAGGTCGTGCATCTGGTCCCAGGTGCCCCAAAGCCGGCGACCCACGATGCCCTGAACGTCCACCCCTTTGAAGACCAGGTCGTTCACCCGGACGCACTGTTCGTTTTCTTTAAAAACCCCCAGAAGGCTGATGCGGCCTCCCGGGCGAACTTGCCGCCCCGCCAGCTCGAGCTGACTGGGATGGCCCGACATCTCAAGCACGCCATCAAAGCCGCCGGGGGCGAGCTTAGCGAGCTGGCACGCTAAGTCGGGAGCTCGGGGATCGAGGATCGCGTCGAGGCCGATCGCTTCGCCAAGCTTCATTCGATAGGGGCTAACTTCGGTGCCCACGACTTTGGCCGCGCCCAGCGTCCGGCAGATCGCCGCCGCAAAGAGCCCGATCGGCCCCAACCCGGTGATCAACAGATTGCATCCCTCGACCGGACCGGCAAGTGCGGTATGCACGGCATTGCCCAAGGCATCTTGGAAGCAGGCGATGCGCGGCGGGATCGAGCGATCGGTGGGGCGAGCGTTCTCCTTTGGGATCACGACATACGGGGCAAAACCGCCATCAACGTCGACTCCGAGAATCTGCGTGTTGGCGCAGACATGGCCCTGGCCAAGCCGGCATTGAAGGCAGCGGCCGCAGACGATGTGGGACTCACTCGCGACAAAGTCGCCGATCTGTCGATCGTCGACCCCCTCGCCAACCTCGACGATCGTGCCGCAAAACTCATGGCCGATGATGCGCGGGGGGAGGATGCGACTGGCCGACCAGGCGTCCCAATTGTAAATATGGAGGTCGGTGCCGCAAACGCTGGCCGCTTCGAGCTTCAGCTTGACGGTTCCGGGTTGAACTTGGGGCTCGGGGGCATCGATGAGCTCGACGCCGGGCTCCGGCCGCACTTTGGCGATGGCTTTCAAGGGAGCTTGAGCATACCGATCTTATGCGCCTTAGGGCCTTGCCTTCGGCTCCATCTTATACGACGGTATCGAATTTGCCTCTCGTAGTGCCGCGACAAGCGGAGCGTCCGGCCGTCCAACCTGAACGCGGCCACCCGATATCATCCACACTAGTTTCGACTTGGCATCGAAGTGCAGAGCGGCCCAGACTTTTCCTCGGCGCGCAAGAACCTGCTTCGAAGCAAAGGGCGCCGACTTCTCGCATGGGACGATGCGGCCCCTTGTCAAACCCACTTTCCATTCACCGTCACCCAGGCTAAGTTTTCGTGGCAGGGTCGCGCGACCGCCGTTTCGTTCGTAAGCCGGATAGATCGCAATCGGTTCTCCAGTTTCAGCGTCCACGTAGACTTGGCAAAAGGGCCTTCCATTGCCGGCTTGAAAGCTGGCATTGTGAACCGTCACCTCGTACACCAAACAAGCCGTACCCGTGCGAGCCAAGCTACGATGGCGAACTGTGGCCCGGTGAGGCATTCCCACATACCCAGGCACATCGAACTTAGCGTCCTGAGAGGCCGCCTCAAAGACATTCCAGCGAGTATAAAGGTCCACTGCGGCAACCGCGGAAGCCGTCGCCTGTTCCTTTGAAACGACCGAATGGGGCATCACGAAGCTCGGCCGCTCTGCAATCTGCATGTTTTCGGGGGTTCCGTAAGTACGGTCGACAATAGCCTCAATGCCAGCCCGAAACCGGTAGTTCGTGCCGGGGGCCACATAATCGAGAAAGACATGCACTGTTTGCTCGGGCAAATCGGTAGGCGAGTTAGACTCATCGACGTAGGCTTCGTCAAGTACAAGTGGAAATGTGCCGCCGATTTCGCGATAATAATGCCAAACCTTTGTGGTGCACTCTTCAATTGAAAGATTGGGAGATCGATTGGTCGTCGGCGGAATAATCCCGAGGGCAAACAGTCGATTTGTAGTTCGCGATACTGATAGGCCCACTCGATCCCTATAGCTAATGCTCATCGTTCGCGAACTCAGAGATATCTGGTTAGTAGAGTGT
>CAYONY010000159.1:0-7765 GCA_964405415.1 uncultured Fimbriimonadaceae bacterium
CTTTTCGAAGCCACTTCCCTTCCGAGCGGCGAACCTTTCCTCCACGAAGGCGACCCCGTGTCGAAGATGGCAAAGGACTGCCTTCCGCCCAGCGACAACTACCTCGCCGAATGCCTCATGCTCCTCGCCGCCGCCAAGCAAGGACCGCTCGGCGAAAACCCGTACGCCATCGCACCGAACCGCATGCGCGACTTCCTCGTCAAAACGGTTGGCCTATCCCGCGACGAGGTCCGTCCGATGGATGGATCCGGCATGAGCCGGCACAACCTCGTCACCGCCCGCGGGATAGCCAGGCTTTTGGCCTGGGCGCTGAAGCAGCCCTGGTCCGCCCTTTGGCTCGATGCCCTGCCAAAGCCGGGCGTCGGGACGCTGGCCGGCCGCCTCAAAGACAGCTCATTCGTCGGCAAGACCGGGACGCTGAACTCCGTCTCCTCGCTTTCGGGCTATGTGAAAGGACCAAACGGCGAGCGCCTTATCGTCTCGCTTTTGATGAACCACTATGTCGGTCCAGCATCGGAAATCCGTCAACTCCAGGACGATTTTGTAAAAGCGGTGGAAAACCCGGCAGAAATGTCACGCAAACCGGTATCGGTTGGCGCGGTTTTTGGAGGGAGAATGCCTCATGCAGGCGATCTTGCCCTCCCGAAGCATCGCGATCCTGATGGCCATCGGGTTCCTGGACTTGGTGATGACCGCGTGGCTGCACCAGCGCGGCTTGATCGTCGAGATGAATCCGCTCATGCGGCCGCTCATCGAACGCAGCGAATGGCTCTTCTCCGCCGTTAAGGCGTGCACCCTCATTGCCTGCTGGATCGTCATGGCCCGCTATTGCAAGGTCAACAAGCCCTTTGTCCGCCAGGCCGCTTTGGTCGGCAGCGCGGTTTATCTGACGGTTTGGACGAGTTGGTTCCTGGGCAGTCGCTAAGCCACTGCCGGCTGAGCTTCACCCGCCTCTTTCGCCTTATCCGCCTCTTCCGCTTCAACCACCGCCTTTAGCGCGGCAAGCGCAACCTCCACCTGGTCGTCTTCCGGCGGCTTGGTCGTGAGGTACTGCGTCATCAATCCCGGCGCGAAAAGCGCCCGAACGAAACTGCTGTTGCGCATTTTTCCAGCAAAGCGGATCAACTCGTAACTGATGCCCGCAATCGGAATGAGCAAGGGAATCTCGACCAGGAACCGGGCGATCGATTCCAATATCCGCGATTCCGGGATGTGCGGCTTGGGCATGAAGGTGAACAGGATCATGCCCACGATTAGCACGACGATCGCGAAGCTGGTGCCGCAGCGCGGATGGAGCCGGGTCTGCTTTTGGCAGTTTTCCATCGTCAGCGGCAGGTCGTTTTCGAGCGTGTTGATCGCCTTGTGCTCGGCGCCGTGGTATTTGAAAACGCGCTTGATCTCAGGCAAGAGGCTGATCAAAAAGATATAGCCCAAGAAGATGATGACCTTGATGATTTCCGTCGCCAGATTGATCAGGATCATGCTTTCCACGCCAACGTTCCGCAGAAGCGTCGCTAGGAAATTAGGCAAAAAATTGAACAAAAGCAGTCCGATCGCGAGGCCAGCGAACATCGCTCCGCCCACCGCAATGTTCTGAAGCGCGCTTTCGCCCTTGGTCGAACTCACTTTTCCAGGGCCTCCTGGCCGCCCTCGTCTTCGACCCCTTCGACCGTGACCGAATCACTCGGTAAGGCATCTGCCGACTGGGGAGCCCGCGACCCTTCGTTGGATGCGGCCAAAGCAGGATCGGCCGGCTGATAGCGCGGATCGAGCTGCACGTCGGTTGAGAACCGCAACGCCCGGTAGCCTAGGGCCATCGAGTCCAGAATCGCCAGCGAACCGCGAAGGAAGGGCAGCTTGAGCCATTTTTGGCGGCCGATCCAGGTCTTCTCGATCGCTTCGGTATGGACGACGATCTCGCCGTTCGGGGCACGCGCAGCCACGGAGAAATACCGTGGAGACCGCATCATCACCCCTTCGATGATGGCTTGGCCACCGTATTGAAGGTATTCGCCCTTGGGCACGCGCGGATTATACCGGCGCGATCCCTCTCCCCAGCGAGGGCGAGGGACGGTGAGCGAAGTGAACCGGGGTGAGGGGGTCCGAAAGCGACGCCATCCCACTCCCCAACGAGGGCGAGGGCCGGCGAGCGAAGCGAACCGGGGAGAGGGGGACGAATCAGACTGGGTTTGTTAACAGTTTTCCCCATTTCGAAGCTCGCCAGGAACATCCGAAAGGTACTTCCGTCTAAACTCTTGAATGCCTCGGGAGGTGGCGCCCATGAACAATGGCCAGAAGCCGGCGGGACTGGAGCTCACTGAAGAGGAAGCCTACGGTCTCCTGGCGATGTGCCTCACCAGCCCGCAAGGAATCGATGGAACTTCCGAGGCCGCGATTCGCAAACTCGCCTCATATTGTATAGAACTGAGCAATCGTACGCATTCGGTTGAGGGTTCGAGCGAACGAATTCGGGGCCAAGAGCTCGAAAAGGCAGGGTCTTAGCGTCAAGCCAAGCCCTGCCTTCCCGCTTTCAAAAAGCTATCCGCCGCTCTTCAGGTACTTCTCCGGCAGCGGATTGTCCGGACCTTCGGCTTGCCAAAAGATGTTCAGGATCCACCAGCGCTTGCCGTCATTCCAGAGCAGCAGGCTGTTAATCCCCCGCATGAACGGCCGCGCATCGCCCAGCTTTCGTCGCGCCTCGTAGGTTGAAAACACCTGGGCGATATTGCCAAATTGCTCAACCCGGCGAGCGATTTCGCTCTCGTAGAAGCCGCCTTCCTCCAGAGCCTTGGCATTCATCGTGATGTACTCGTCTACGCTGAAATGGCGTTTGACGACGGTACCGTCGCTGCGCTTGCCGGTCAAACCCATCTTGGCTTCCGGCGAGAAGAGAGACCGCATACGGTCCCACTCGCGCTTCTTTCCGGCCGGACCGCTGATCACGTCGTACAGGGATTTGACGATCGCATCGAGGGTCGCGACATCTTCCGCCTTGGCCTCCGGGGAGGCTGCAGGAGGCGTCGCCGTGGTTGGCGGAACCTGGGCAATCACCGCATTCCCAAGAATGAGAACGAATAAAACCGTTACATAAGTTTTCAATGGTTTCATGGGTCGATTATGGTGCGCGATGGATTCACTTCACGAAAGTGGCCTCGAAAAAGTCAAAGAAGTACTCGACGCCGCCCGTCATTGCCGAAAAGTGTCCCTCATACCATCCGCCGCGACTCGGCTGAAAGACCGCGCTGGCGACCGTGTTGAACCCATTGCCCTGGGTTTTCACGACTTGCTGGCCCGAGGGGCCCGAGAACGACTTTGGCGTCCAGGAGATCCTCCAATCCTTTCCGGTAGGTTCCGCCAAACGAAGCCCGAAGCTCAGGATCACATGGCGCGTTCCGGCCGGGACGAAGAACCGATGGCCGATCGACGGCCCTCCGTTCGCGTTGTCCGGTTCAATGAAATAGGCCGAATCGGCCGCGGGCCAATAGAAGGCGCAGTTCCAAAAATTCAGCGAGGCCTTGCTAGGCAGCAGCAGATTCTTCGGGGTGATCGAGTAGATCGTCGTGCCACTGCTCGAAAAGTCGCCCGAGCCTTTTTGGGCCGTAAGCAGGGCCCGTTTTTGGTTCGACGAAAGGCGCATGGGCCGCGGCTTGGCGTCAAGCAGCTTATACGTCGGCGAAAGTTGAACGGGGCCCTGGGTGAGCGCTGGAGCGCCGACGGCCAGAGCGGCAAGCAGGGGTTGTAAGACAAACATCAGTAAAACCTCAATCCGTAGGACGCGCGAAGGGCCGTGGCGAGTCGCTTAACCCAACACCGCCTCCACCGCGGGCAGATTCGTTTGGGCGATCTCGCGCCACGTTTCAAAGAGCAGACGCAGCGATTCGGGAAGCCGCTTCAAGTTCGGAGGCGGAAGGTCCAATTCGACGAGTTTCGCAAGCCCGACGAGCACTTCGGCGTGGGTGCGAATTCGGCCCGGCATCGTCGCCGCGCGCTCCGCGGCCACGTATCCCCCGGCGGAAGGAACGAAGTACGGCATCGCCTCTCGCACGCGGACGCCGGATTCCACGCAGCGGTCAAAGCTGGGCAGGTGGCCGGTGGTTTCCAACAGCTTGACCTCCGCCCACGCCAAGGCCACGAACGGCTTCTCATGGACCTCGATCATCTTCAAGGCGCCCACCACGAACCCGAAAAGGGCCTCCTCCGGGCGATCGTGGGGGGTGGTGGCGGACACGATTTCGGCAATAGCAATCGCGGCGGCGAGCCGGTCGAAATCCTCGCGAAGGCCAGGGTAGGACGTGACGGGCTGGGCCTGGCTGACGAACTGCTGGCGCTTCCCCGCCGCCACGTGAAAGATCGAGACGGAGAGCGGCTCCGAAGCCCCCGCCAAGCGCGAACCCGCCTTCCGGGCGCCTTTGGCGATCACATCGACCCGGCCCCGCTCCTCGGTGAGCAACGTCAGGCGTCGATCGCTTTCGCCGGCGTCCGTGCGTCGCAGGACAATGGCGTGAAGGGTCTCGCTCACGTTGGCAACGGCCCCGATGGCATCGGCGGCTAGCCCCCGCTAAACGTTCGGATCAGCGTATCGCGGAACCACTCGATCCACACATAGTACATCCTATCGATGAGCAGTGTGAAACGGGTCATGACCGTCGAACCGAAGATTGCGCCGAAGCCGACCATCAAGAGCCAGCGGCCCCAAACCGTCATCCCAGCCAGCAGCTTGTTCTTGATCTCGAAGCTGAACAAGAAGTAGCTCATGACGCAAAGGAGGGTGACGATAAAGACGATGTTGTTGAAGGCCTGCGTGGGATAGAGGGCGTTGCCCAACTCCGCCGCCCGCTCCGGCGTCTGATTCGCCATTCCCGGAAACAGGAAGGAATCATAGGCATTCGGGACGATCGGACGAAGCGAATCGCCGATCTGGTCGCCATACCGGTTCCACCAAACTTGAACCTGCTGTCCGGACCAGAGGCCCAAAATGATCCCAATCGGCACCCGGCTCATCCAATTGTGCTTCTGGCTGAACACGAAATAGGCCATGAAGCCGATGGGCAGCAAAAGCGCATAGACCCACTGGCCCGGCGTATCCGGTTGGCCTGTTCCGCCCACGTTGCCCACCATGCGCAGGTACCAGAGTTGATACAGCGTTTCGGTCCAAAGCGCGGTCGCCGCCCATCCCACGGCAAGACCCAGAAAGATGTGCTCGAACAGACGATAGAACTTCGTTTCCCGATAGAGAACGCTATAGAGGCCGAAGGTGGCGATCACGCCGATGGTGAGTTTCCAGAAGTTGTAGTTCACGCCTCTTCACCTCGTTTGCGCGTCAGGACCATGCCGATGTTTCCCGCTACGACCGCGAGGATCATCAACCCCAGCGCGAAGTGAAGCGAGAGGTAGTAGTTCATGCCGCGCGCGTAGTTCGTGGCCTCTTTGAACCCCTCGATTTTCGGCTTCCCGATGGCCCGCACCGGGTTCTTCGGGTCCATCGAAAGCCGCTCCGCCTTTTTGGAGGTCATCGTTTTGCCGGTTTCCGGATCGATCGCATCATAGGGATCGATGCCGCGCTCCATCATCGTCTCCATCCAGACGACCCCGTTCAGGCCGACCGAGACGCCGACGATCTGGCCCGACGTGTGATAGACCAACGTTTCCGGACCCATGACGCCGGTACACATCGACGCCAGCTTGGTTCGCTTCTTGATGCGTTCAACCAAGCGGTTCATCGTGTCTGACGCGTGGATGTTGATGATCATCTGCACGTCTTCGACCCGCTGAATGCTCTGGAGCACCGGCGATTGGAACACGTCAGTCATGCCCGCGCCCGGCTTAAGGTCTTTTTTGCCGCTCCAAGCCGTGCGAAGGTTGTTGGCCATCGCATTGCCGATGCCCTCCGCGTTTGGGAAGTAGCCCAAAGCGACCCAGTCGTCCCATTGCTTCCATTCTTTCTCGCCCTTGGCTTTACGTTCTTCGTTGATGCGGCGGATCGTATCCTTGGCCACCTGAGGCGCCTGAGGGTCGGCGACCGCCATCAGCGCAAACTTGATGTTCTTGCGCATGATGATGCGAAGCAATGCCTCCATGGCGCCTGCGCTCTCGCCTCGAGTCGAATTCGTCCAGTCGGATTGCACGATGATCGTGCAGCCATCGGGCAACGACATGAGGGCCGCGAAGAGATCGACGGCGGGCCGATCGGGAATAGTCGGGATCGTCTGCTTGACGAACAGGGGAGCCGCGGTGGCCAAGACCAGGCAAAGGTAGAGGCCGAGCCGGGGGAACGCCGTGAGCCGTTCGCCGAAGGTCTTCGTTTGGGGGGTGTCGTTTTGTGCCATTAGCGTCCCGACGCTCCTTTTTCGAGGCTAAGCCAAAGCCGCAAGCCCATCGCCAGGGCCCCGATTCCGATTCCAAACTCGATGGCGCGGATGGCCGGCGTCTGGACGTTCGAAGCGATCCAGCCGCGTATCGTCGTGAAGCGGAAGTTGTTGAAGAAGTGGTCCGGCTCGAAATCGGTCGCGTTCTTGATCACGGAATCCCAACCGAAAACCAGCCACCCCATGAGGCTGATCATGACGATCAACGCCGCCGCCAAGAGAATCGTCGACTCGATGGAGCGAATCCGAAATGCCCGGTAGGCGGCGCTCAGAATGAAGAAGGCGATCATCGAGAACATCGCCGCATCGAGAGTCTGGAGCAGGCCGTCGAAGAGGAGATCCCGCCCATATTGGATAAAGCCCCAGTTCGCTTGGGCTTCCAAGTTCGCGCCCGCTTCGCCGAGGCGGGACATCCAATCCAGATAGCCAAAAAAGACCATGCCAAGCAGGCTCAAGATGAGGATCAGGCTGAACTCCCAGTCTTTTTGCATCTTCAGCAGGCGCTTGCCGTGAATGCGAAAAATCGAGTAGATGCCCAGTCCCAAGATGATCGCCGTCAGGATGTTGGCAAAGTTGCTAACGTGGGGGACGGCATCGGATAGCCAGAAGGCTACGGACTCGCCCATACCCTCCGGGACATCGTTGTCGCCCCGATTTCGGGCCGTGGGCCAAATCCAGTACAACACCCAAAATAAGCCGGCCAAGAACGTCGCCCCCACCGCAATCGGCCGCTTCATGCGGCTTGGCATGAACAGGCAAGCGATGACAAAGGCAAACCCTAGCAGTAGCGTCAGGGCGATCATCATCCAGAGTCCGCCACTATTCGGTGGGCGGTTCCAGAATGAAGGGGGAATCGTCGCGAGGTTCATGATGCGGGCGTCTCCTCCGCCGGTTTAGGCTCCTGCTTGCGTTGGAGCCTTCCGCGATGTTCCCGAATAACCGTGACCTCGCCGGACTCGGCGATCGTCACGAAATCCTCAAAGGCTCGATCTTGCTCCCCTTCACGAACCATGAAGGTGAACCATTGGCCCGGTATGTCTTCCACCGCCTCTTCTTTGCCCGGCGCTGGCGGTCCCGAAGCTTGAAGCTCGGCGGCCCGGGAGGCGAAGTACGCGTCTCGGCTCGCAAAAACCTTTGGGGGCTCCACCTTGAGCCCTTTGGCAGGACGGGCGGGATGGAAAAGCGTGTAGGCGAACGAATCGTCGGCGCCGATGTAGTGCGGCTTTTCCGCTTTGATCCATCGGCCGTCCTCCGTGCGGGTCATGTCGCTCTTCATGAGGTTCTGCACGCTTGCGCTCCCCCCGAGGAACGTGAGCATGCATGCGACAAGGATCTTGCACCAATCCTGGCCGATCAGACTTCCCACCAGAACCGGTTCTCGGCTCAGATAGGCGCTTGCC
>CAYONY010000160.1:0-7748 GCA_964405415.1 uncultured Fimbriimonadaceae bacterium
GAAGCTGGGCGGCGAAGGTCAGCCCGACCTTCTCGTTAACCTGGGACTGATTGATCCCGTCGATTTCGTATTCGATCGGATCTTCGCAGGTCATGATGTTGTTGGTGCTGCGCATGATTTCGCGCAGGGCGGCATAGAGCGTGGTCGTCTTGCCCGAACCGGTAGGTCCGGTGACGAGGATCATGCCGTAGGGCTTGGCGATAAGCGAGCGGAAGTGCGCCAGGTTGTGGGGGTTCATCCCGAGTTCCGGTAGAGCCTTGAGCGAAAAGCACTTGTCGAGAATGCGGAGCACGAAACGCTGGCCGTGGGCGCTGGGCAGCACGGAGATGCGAACATCGACCTCTCGGCCATCGAGCTGGACCGCCATGTGTCCATCTTGGGGCAGGCGGGTCTCGACGATGTCGAGTTCGGCCATGATTTTGAGCCGGGTGGCGAGCATGGGCAGGATGTCGGGCGGGAGCTCTTTGACGCGCTGCAGTTCGCCGTCTATCCGGTAACGGACGTCGACGCGGTTTTCGCGCGGCTCAAGGTGGATGTCGCTGGAGTTCATGCGGATCGCATCGCTGAGAATCTGGTTCACGAGGCCGACGACGGGCCGGGTGTCTTCTTCGGTAAGCACATTGGTCTGCTTCGCGCCGAAGGCATCGGGGGTCGAATCGGAAAGCGCTTGGGCGACGAAACCGTCAAGGCGTTCTTGTTGGAGCGACTGCATGCCCGCCCGCTCGATGGCGCTGACGAGGCGGTCGCCGGAGGCGAGCACCGGCTCGATGCGTTTTTTGCTGAGGTTCTTGGCCAGCTCGATCGCTTCCATATCCTGGGGATGGCGCATGGCCAAAACGAGAAGGTCGCCGCGAACCTGCACGGGCAGAAACTGGTTTTTCTCGCACGCTTCGTGGGGGATCAGGCGGAGCGCCTCCGGTTGGGGAAGATCTTTCTCGATGAACCAAGGCGCGACCCCCATTTGGGCGGCCATGACCCGCAGGAGCTTGTCTTCGCCGATGAGGCGCATCGAGAGCAGCACCTGGCTGAGCGGAAGCGACGTTCGACGCTGGGCTTCCACCGCTTCTTCGAGTTGCTCCCGAGAGAGAAGGCGGTGGTTTACCAAGTATTCGCCAAGGGCGTGCGGGGCGTGCGACATTCCTCTCCAGGGACTCCCGTCTCGAATTGTCGGTTCACCGGAACCTGTTCGAACCTGTCAAAGTTGGGAGGATCGCGTGGAGTCGATATCGTTCCATTCTTCACGGGGCGCTCCGATTCTTTCACGCGGGGCTCACTTTGCCCTCACGACCGGGCAGAATCATCGTTCTCATGCTTTGCTTCGATTTTCGATCCCGATTCCGCCGCGCTCCAATGCCGGCTCTCGTCGTTCTCGCTTTGAGCGGGCTCCCCGCTTGGGCGGCGCCTCGCCAAGGTGCGGCCCCTTCCCAACCGGCCGAATTCACGATGGCCCCAACCCGGCCCCGGCTAGTTGTGGTGATGCACGGGGTGACCAGCAAACCGGAAGAAGCGCCGGAGGAAATGATCGATACACCGCTTCATGCGCGCTGGTATTGGGGCTTCCCGATGATTCAGGGGTTGTCGGGCTTCCCCGGCGATTCGGAGATGCGCTTGGTGCAGCCGGTGATCGGGGGCAACCTGTTTCTCTCAACCGTCAAGGCTGCCGATTGGGCGCCAAGCGCGAATGTCGACGTGCGGACCGCGGACCTGTCGCCGATCCTCTTTCCCAAAGCCAGTTTCACCTTGCCGGCGGGGGTACCCACCCGCGACGGCATTCGCAGCTTCATTAGCACGATGATGAAGCCGGGCCCGAACCCGACGACCGCAGTGATGGTGAACTTTCGCGATGGTTCGAAGCACCTGATGCCGCAGCTGGCGGAAACGCTCGACCAGATTTACGATGGCTATCAGGCCGCTTTCGGCAAGTTGCCGTTGGATGCCCAGCCTCAGATCTATCTGCTCGGCCACAGCTTCGGCGGCGTCATCGCCCGGGCCATTGCGGCGAATCCCACCGGGGCCGACCATTGGGGCAACAAGCTCGACCCGCTCCATCGCACCAAGGCCGATTTCATCCGCTCCCGAACCGTGCTGATTGCGACGATTTCGAGCCCCCACGAGGGGACCCCGATGGGCGATCAGGCGAGTGACGCGGCGGCGATGGTTCGGCGGCGCGGCGGCAACATCAAGGCGATCGTGGGTTCGGTCGATACGCTCATGAAGACCGAGCCGCTGAAGTCGCTGGGCATCGCCACGAACTTCGCGGCAGCGGCTCAAAGCGGGATGGAAGCCGCGCTCGACTCGATCTCCGGCGAGCGGGACTGCCTTCAAGACCTGACGCGGATGATGGAATACAACCGCGGCATTCTCGCCCCGGACACGGCTCGGCGGCGGGACGGCGGCTCCCAGATTCCGGTCTTCACGATGTCCGGCCGTTCGCCGGGCGGGCTCTACTACGATCGGGAGCGCGGGGTTGCTCTGTTCTCGCAGAAAATGCTTCCCAACTCGTGCGTCGATGCGCTGCGCTCGGGGCTGCACGGCAAGTCGGCGAGCCTGCTGTACATCATTCAGGGGCTATTGCACCGCGAGGGCTACGGCAAAGAGGGCAAGAAACCCTGGGGCACGGCCCGAATTCCTGAAGGCGATCTTTTCTCCTCACCCTACAAGGGGGTCGGGCCGGCCCAAGCCCGGGCGCTAAGTGCCGGATTCGAGCCTTCGATGGGGCTGATCGCTTCCGTCGTGAGCGACTTTCTGAAGGGCAAGCCATATAGCTATGGGGCCGATGGCGAATACGACAGCGACGGCTTTTTAGGGTGGGACTCCGGCCACGGCGTGACCCTGACGGGGGGCCGCTGGTATCGGGTTTACGGTAGCCAATACGGCCCGCTGCTGCCTTGGGATATGGACAACCACCAATCGATTTGCCACAACATCGGCAACGGGATGTGGATCTATAACGAACTGATCTCGCAGGCCGGGCCTTTTGGGGCTCCGGGCCACCTCAGCCGCTGGCCGATGGGGGCGAACACGCCGCCCAAGAAGTCGACGATCACGGTGCAGGTGACTTCGATTCACGACGTCGAGAACGATCTCGATCCGCTGCCGAACGATGCCGACTTCACCGTCTACGTCCGCATCGCGGGCCAACTCCACTCGGCGAAGGGCGAGGACGATGTTCGGACGGCGACCAAGTTCCCGGCGTTCGTCCAGCGCGATCTGCCCAATTCGGTGGTGCCGATTTCGATCGGCGTTATCGAGCGGGACGGCCTCCCCGGCAATCCAGATGACCTGTGCGCGATCTCGCCGGCCAAGGGAAGGGACAACATCCACATCCTCTACGACACCCGGACCAAGCGGATCTGGGGCGATACGCGCGGAGCGGCGGGCGAAGTGCTGCAGGTGACAGGTTTGAGCGGGGTTTACAACCGGGCTCAGATCAAGTTCAAAGTCACGCAGAGCTGAACTCGTGGGAGTCGACCCGGAGCGCGGGCTTGGAGCTCGCATCCGGCGGGGATTGGGAATACTGGCGTCGTGGAGCGAATCTCGCGACGCCAAGTTCTTCAGCTTGCCGGAAGTGCGTTTATCCTTCCATCCCTTGGCACGTCCAGAATCGCCCCCGTCCGGTTTGGCGTCATTTCCGATGTTCATCACGGTCTGGCTTCGCGGACCGAAGCTCGGCTCTCGGCATTTCTTCAAGCCGCCTCTGAGCGAGATCTGGACTTTGTGGTTCAGTTGGGCGATTTCAATCACCCCGTCCCGGAGGCGGCGGGCTTTCTCAAGATCTGGCATCAGTTTCAGGGTCCCCGCTATGGGGTGTTGGGCAACCACGACATGGATCAGGGGTCCAAACGGCAGATACTGGATCTTTGGGAGGTTCGGGATCGGTTCTATTCCTTCGAAGCCGGATTCCTTCATTTCGTGGTGCTTGATGCCAACCACCTCAAGCTCGACGGCAAGCTGATCCCCTACGAAAAGGCGAATTGGTACCGCGGCGGCATCACGGCGAGCTGGATGGACAACGAGCAGATCGAGTGGCTTCGACAGGATTTGAAACGGACGAAGAAGCCGACCGTCGTGTTTTGCCACCAGGAGCTGGACGAGCTGCTTGGCGGCGGGGGCGTCCCGAACCGGTCCGAGGTCCGGACCGTTTTCGAAGAGAGCCGAAAGGTCGCCGCGTGCCTGGTGGGGCATACGCACGTGGACATGGACGAAACGCGAAACGGCATTTACTACTGGCGCGTGAACAGCGCCAGCTACGCGTGGGTGGGGGAGAAGTTCGGCCGAATGGCGGATTACGACCGTCCGCTATTTGCCTTTGTCACGATCTGGCCGGATGGGCGGATGGAGGTCGAGGGGCGACGAGGGATGTTTGAAGGGGAGTCGCCCTTCACTCGAGGCGTGCCGAACGCGGAGCGCTTTTCGGCGAGCCTTAAGAGCCGTGAAGCCAAGCTGTCGCTAAGCTGATGGCGACTTAGAATTCCTCCACACTCCCGCTGCGCCGCCCAGGACGATCGCCGCCAGCAGTGCCCCCGTATACGTCGCGCTCAGCGCGGCCAGCGCAACAACTGCGGAGCGAGCGGCTTGCCCCTCAATTCGCTCAACGCGAGTGAATCCCCTCGAACCGCCGCGATGCCACAATACGCCGTGCGGCACAGCGTCGACGACCCAAAAATCCGAGCCTTGATGGCTGAGATCGGCCGCGCCGCCACGAGCCCGGGACGGGTCTATCTGGTCGGAGGCGCCACCGCGGTGCTCCTCGGGTTTCGCGAGCGTACGATCGACATCGATCTCAAACTTGATCCGGAACCTGGTGCCGTATTCGAAGCCATCGCCGTCCTCAAAGAGCGGCTTTCGCTCAACGTCGAGCTCGCCTCACCCGATCAGTTTGTGCCGGCATTGCCCGGCTGGCAAGAAAGGAGCCTCTTCATCGAACGGATGGGGCCGGTTGAGTTCTTCCATTACGACCCCTACGGCCAGGCGCTTGCCAAAATCGAACGCGGCCATGAGACCGACGGAATCGACGTTCAAAGCATGATTGAAACGGGACTGGTCGATCCGAAAAAGCTCCGAGACTTGCTTCATCAGGTCAAGGATCAACTCATCCGATTTCCGGCGGTTGACGCAAGGCGGCTTCTCGAAGACGTCGAAATCTTGGCCGGGGGCAAATGAGCATGAGCGCTGAGAACGACCTTCGTCGATACCCCGGTGGGGACCTCGTCGCAAAGGGCTTGTCTGATGTTCAAACGGGCTGTCGCAGCCAAGAAGCCCTGCTTGTTTTGATTGCCCGCCCGCGGCTGACGGCGCTGGGGTTTGAACTGAATCCGGGCGAGTACTCAGCGATGAGCAGCGAGCACCTTCTTTACGAAGTCCTTGAAGAGACGCACGGACCGGGCGCCCATTCGGCCTACAACGCGCTGATCCGCAAGATCGTGAGCTTTGCCCGCGCCTATTCGGCCGCTCAACGTGTCAATGGAGACTAGAGCCCCAGCCGCTCCCAGATCCCATCTACCCGCTCCTTCACGTCGTCCGCCATGCGGATCAGCTTCGGGAAGTCCCGCGTGAACCCGTTCTCCCCCGGCCACTTATGGGTGCAATCGAACCCCAGCTTGCCGCCGAACCCCTCCGCCACCGAAGCGTGGTCGAGCTGGTCCACCGGACCCCGGCTGTGCAGCGCATCGCGTGAGGGGTCGCAATTGGCCCCGATCCGGAATAGGCACTCGCCAATGTTCTGCACGTCGCAATCCTCATCGAAAATGAACACAAACTTGGTGAAGGCCAGCCCGCCCAGCCCCCAGATCGCATTCATCGCCTTGTAGGCGTGGCCGGGGAATTTCTTCTTGATCGAAACGAAGGCGATGTTGTGGAAGCAGGCTTCGACCGGCAAATGCATATCCACGATCTCCGGCACCGAAAGCTGGATCAGCGGCAGGAATATCCGTTCCACCGCCTTGCCCATCCAGCCATCCTCCATCGGGGGCACGCCGACGATGGTGGCGGGATAGATCGCGTCTTTTCGCATCGTCACGCAGGTGACGTGGAAGACGGGAAACTCCTCGGCGAGCGAGTAGTAGCCGGTATGGTCGCCAAAGGGTCCTTCGAGCCGCCGCTCGGAGGGATCGACATAACCCTCTAAAACGATTTCGGCATCGGCGGGAACCAGAATGTCGACCGTCTTGCATTTGGCCAAGCGGGCGTTTTCTTGCCGCAGGAACCCGGCAAAGAGCATTTCGTCGATCCCCGGCGGGAGCGGCGCGATCGCGGAAAAGGTGTAGGCCGGATCCCCGCCCAGCGCCACCGCCACTTCGATCCGCTTGCCCTGGGCGCCGGCGGCTTCCATATGCCGCATGCCGGTCTTGTGCATCTGCCAGTGCATGCCGCAGGTGTCGGCATCGTAGACCTGCATCCGGTACATCCCGACGTTGCGCTTGCCGGTCTCCGGGTCGTAAGTGAAGACCATCGGCAGGGTGATGAAGGGGCCGCCATCCTCGGGCCAGCACGTCAGAATCGGAAGCTTGGCCAAATCGACTTCGCGGTCCCGCATCACGACCTCTTGGCAAGGCGCCTTCGAGACCTCTTTGGGCGGCAGATTCCGGAATTCACCGAAAAGTTCGGGCAGCTTTTTGAGAACTTCCATCGCGCCCTTGGGGAGTTCCGGTTTGATGAGCGCGCGGACGCGGTCGGCGTGCTCCTCGAAATCGGCGACGCCGAGCGCCATCGACATGCGCCTGCGCGAGCCGAGCAAGTTGATCGCGACCGGATGCTCGTATTCCACGACTTTTGGGGCCAAGCTCTCGCCACCTTGGACTTGGCGCAGGGCTTCGGTGGTGCTGGCCATGCCGCGGGCCGGATCGGCGGCGGGATGGATGCTGGGCTGGTTCAGGATCGCGCTTCGCGGGCTCGGCGTGCCGAATCGGTGCGGGGCGCCGACGACTTTTTCAAACAGCAAGGCGGGCCCGCCCTTCTTCATGACCCGGTCGGCGATTTCGGTGATCTCAAGGTAGGGGCTGACCGGCTCATCGATGCGTTTGAGTTCACCGGCTTCCTCAAGTGTCTGGATAAAGTGCCGAAGGTCGCGGTAGGGCATGGAAGGTGAAGTTTACCGAGGGGCTAGGTCCAGTCGGCCGATTGCACCCCGTCGCACGCCATCACTTCGCCCATCAAGGCGGCATTGGGCCCGTAGATTCCGAGTTGAACTTGGAGCGGCGGGCCGACGCCGAGCACTTTGACCGTGTCGATCCTTCGGCCCCGGGCGTCCATCTGCTGCAGGAGGGCCGAGAGCGCCTCCCGATTGGGAACCGTTACCATCAGTTCCTTGGGATGCGCATCCGGAACTAACCGCCGCTCCATTCGATCGACGACGGCCAGCGTGAACAGGGTCAGCAGGGTGGCCACGGCGGCAACGAGGAGGAATGCGCCGCCGGTACTGACCGCAAAGCCGATCGCCGACACGGCCCAAAGGCTGGCCGCGGTGGTGAGTCCCTTGACTTCGACTCCCGTACGCATGATCGTGCCCGCGCCCAAGAAGCCGACGCCGGTGACGATTTGGGCCGCGATGCGCGAATTGTCGGGCGCGCCAAAGGCTTTGCTGACCTCGCTGATCAGCACGACTCCGATCACGAGAAGCATATGCGTACGGATGCCGGCCGGGCGGCCGCTTCGTTCGCGCTCAAAGCCGATCGCGGCGCCCAAGAAGGCGCCGATTCCGAGCTTGGCCAGCACGTCCAATGCGGTCTGCACGGAACCGGGGGTGAAAA
>CAYONY010000161.1:0-7733 GCA_964405415.1 uncultured Fimbriimonadaceae bacterium
ATTCGCCGATCCTCTTGGCCTATCCCAACGCCACGCTGTACGAATTCAGCGACGCCGGCATTCGCCAGGTTGCCTATGAGGACACCGAGCACTTTCGCATCACGCGCGATTTCCTCAATAACCGATCGGCGTTCCTCAGGCACTTGGTCGATTAGGGCTCGATTCGATGACGACGGTTGTTCGCCGCGACGGCAAACGCCAAAACATAGGCTTCGAGTCCCGGCCGGTTTCGAGGGATGTCGTCGTATCCGTAGAGATCCCCAACCATCACTTCGTAGAGTCGGCAGATTGCCTTCAAGCGCCCCCGAATTTTGGGGTCCATTTTTGTCAAGATGAGCAAGTCGAGAGCTCGCTCCTATGCCTGGGTCGCGTAGGTTTCATTGCGGCCCTCCCATCGGATCGCGCGTGAATACTCGCTCCTCACGCTGGCGAGTTGTTCGACCAAGGAGAGTTCTTGCCAGCGTCCGGCCGCAAGTTCGCGGTGCACAACCTTCAACGGCTACCCCCTGACGGCTCGTCGTGGCGTCTCGCGTCACGACCGTCATCGTCTCGCATTGTATTCGGCCCTCCGGGCTAACCCGCCATAATGAGGCCCATGTCGGAACCCGGCCCGCCCGCCGTATCCCCCTCTTCCCCCCGCTTGGTCCGACTCCGTTTCGCCCTCGGCGCGATCCTTCTGCTCGGGCTTCTCTTTCTCGCCGCCGTCCGCCCCTACACCGATTTTCTTTGGTACGCCCACGACGCCGGCCACCCCGAAGTCTTCACCCTCGCCTACGCCACCAAAGGCACCCTGTTTGCCTTCGCGTTTGTCCTCACCGTCGCCCTCTACGCGTTCAGCTTCACCAAGGCGCTCGGCGTCACGATGGTCTACTTTCGGACGCCGGAAACGGTCGGTGAAGCGGTCATCGCCAACACGATCGTCTGGATTCAACGCAACGGCGTCGCGGTGGTCAAGCTCGCGGCGCTTGTTCTGGCCTTTCTCGGCGCGCTCAGCTTTTCCAACGAGTGGAACACTTGGCTGCTGGCGCAGAACGCGCAGTCCTTCGGCCGCCCCGACCCCACCTTTGGCCACGATCTTGGCTTTTTTGTCTTCACCCTCCCGTGGTGGACGGCTCTCGCCAACTATGCGTTTTCGGCCTTCCTCTTGGCGCTTCTGGCGACGTTCGGCATTTATTTCGGGCTGGAGTTCCTGGCCACGATGGGCAAGATCGAAGTGAGCAAGCCCTTCGTTCGGACGCACCTCACCCTTCTCGGTGCGGGGCTCGCGCTCGCGCTGGCGGCGCGGCTCTGGTTGGGACGTTACGAAATCGGATACATCCCGAACGCCTTGTTCACGGGCGGCGGCTATGCGGAGCAGCTCAAGCTCAACATCCAAGCCTTTCTCGCCCTTGCGCTCATTCCGTTGGCCGCCGCCGGACTTTGGAACGCCCGCACCGGCGCGCCCTGGCGCGTGGCGATGTGGGGAGGCGGGGCTTGGGTGGCGGCCTACGCCATTGGGATGTGGGCCTTCCCCACTGCCTTCCAAAAGCTCCGCGTCGAAGGCAACAAGATCGAGATGGAGTCGCCGTTTGCCGACCGGGCCATGAAGATGACTCGGTACGCCTACGGCCTCGATCGCATCGTGGACCGCGACATCGCGGTGGCCGACGTCCCCACTCGGCAAGAGATCGCGGAGTCCCAAGCCACTTTGTCCAACATGCGGCTGTGGGACCCCGAGGTCCTTCGCGAAAGCATTGAGCCGATCCAGAGCCTACGTCCCTACTACCGCTTCCATGACGTCGATGTCGATCGCTACCTCATCGGCGGCAAACCCACGCTCGTGATGCTCGCGCCACGGGATGTCGATCTTGACGGCTTGGCGCCGAACGCCCAGAGTTGGGTGAACATGCGCCTTCAATACACCCACGGCTACGGGCTCACTATGTCGGCGGTCAGTGCGGCGGGCGCCGATGGCCGTCCCCAGTTCCTGATCAAAGACTTCCCCCCAAAGACCCCGCCCGAACTCACCATCGATCGTCCGCAACTCTATTTCAGCGACCTGCGCGACAACCGGCTGGAGCCGGACGACCAATACGCCATCGTCGGCACCGGCGTCCAGGAGTTCGACTATCCAAGCGAGAACGACGCGGTTTACGGGAAATGGGAGGAGCCGCGCGGCGTGCCGGTCGATGGCTTACTTTCCCGAACCGCGTTCAGCATCGTTAACGGCGACGGCAACCTTTTGGTCTCGACCAACATCGGCGCGAAAAGCCGGATCCTCTATCGCCGCAACGTTCTCGAACGCGCCCGATTGGTCTATCCCTTCCTCAAGTTCGACCGCGATCCCTATCTCGTCGTCTTCAAGGGCCGGCTGATCTGGCTTTTGGATGGCTACATCACCTCCAGCCGCATTCCCTACGCGGCGATCGAAGGGATGGGCGACGGGTCGGTCAACTACATCCGCAACGCGGTCAAAGTGTCGCTCGACGCCTACAGCGGCGACATGCGGGCGTATGCGGTGGAACCCGACGATCCGCTGCTCAAGGCTTATCGGAAGATCTATCCCAAGCTGATTTTCGATCGAAGCGCCCTGCCCGAAGGCCTCGAGGCCCATTTTCGCTATCCGGAAAATCTCTTCATGCTCCAGGCCAAGCAGCTGACGCAGTATCACGTTCGGACCCCGACGTCGTTTTTGAATAATGACGACGCCTGGGATTTGCCTTTCGAGCGGGGGCGCACCGGAAACTCGGTGCGAATGGAGGCCTACTACGTCCAGATCCAGTTGCCCGACGAGGATCGCGACCGGTTCCATCTCATCCTGCCGATGACGCCGCGCCGCAAGGGAAACATGAGCGGATGGCTTGCGGCGGCATGCGATCCGGACCGTTACGGCCAGCTCGTGCTCTACCGCTATCCCAAGAACAGCAATACGCCGGGCCCGGCCCAAATGGAGTCCCGTTTCAACCAGGACCCCACCATCGCCAACCTCAACAAGCTGCTCAACAGCGACCAGAGCGAGCTCGTGCAAGGCAACCTGCTCGTCATCCCCATCGGCAAGAGTGTGCTCTATGTCAAACCGCTCTTTCTAAAGAGCCGATCGCAAGGCATCGCGCCGATCCCCGAACTGCGCAAGGTCATTCTTGCGACGAGCGCGCGCACGATCATTGCGGATACCTATGGCGAAGCGCTCCGCCAACTCTTCGGCGCCGATTCCGAGCCGTCGCCCCTTCCGACTTCGCCCGACCCGGCAAAACCCTCGGCGCCACCGGGTGGGGCCATCCAGTCCGAACTTCAAAAAGCGCTCGAATTGATGAATCAGGCCGACCAAGCGCTGCGAAACGGCGACTTTGGTAAGTATGGAGCCCTCCAAAAGCAGCTTAAGGCGAAACTGGAGGCATTGGCCAAGTGAGTGAACCGCTTATCGTTCGGCGGCCGGCCGCCTTTGCGGGGGAGGTTCGAACCCCTCCCGACAAGTCGTTGACCCATCGAGCCTACATGCTCGGGGCGATCGCCGAGGGCCCGTGCCGCGTAAGGAACCCGCTTCAGAGTGAAGACGCCCAAGCGACGTTGGAGTGCCTGGCCCAAATGGGGTTAGCCTACGATTGGACGTCTCCCAACGAAGTCCGGCTGACCCCGGCCGCTCGGTGGGAGTCGCCTTCGGGAACCTTGGATTGCGGGAACAGCGGCACCACGATGCGGCTCCTCAGCGGCCTGATCGCCTCCCGGCCGATCCGGGCCACTTTGATCGGCGACGCGTCGCTTTCCCGTCGGCCCATGAAGCGCATTGCCGAGCCCCTTCGCCTTATGGGAGCGACGGTCGAGGGGGACACGCCCCCGCTTCACATCGTCGGGGGCGACCTGGTGGGCATCGATTACGTCACGCCGGTGCCCAGCGCCCAGATCAAGACCTGCGTACTTTTCGCCGGGCTCCGCGCCTCCGGTCCGACTTCGGTGACCGAATCGGTGAAGAGCCGCGACCACACCGAGCGGATGCTGCGCGCGGCTGGCGTAGAGGTTCGGGAGGAAGGGCTTACGGTCACGGTTCAGGGCGACGCCCGGGTGCAGCCCTTCGAGTTCGAATGTCCGGGAGATATCTCCAGCGCCGCCTTTTTTTTGGTGGCAGGCGCCGCCGTCTCGGGAGCCGAAGTGGTTCTGCGTGGCGTCGGCGTCAACCCGACCCGTACCGGCGTACTCGAAGTCTTCGCCCAGTGCGGCATCGCGGTTCGCTCGGAAAACGAGCAGGCTCCGCTTGGCGAACCGATGGCCGACCTTTGGGTTCGGCAGGAAGGACCCGGAATGCCCTTCACCATCGACGCCGAGACGGTCCCTCGCCTCATCGACGAGATTCCCGTTCTCGCGATTCTCGCCACCCAACTCGATGGCGTTTCGCGGATTCGAGGGGCCGCCGAACTGAGAGTGAAGGAGAGTGACCGCATCCAGGCGATCGCGTCGGGATTGAAGGTCATGGGGGCCCAGGTCACGACGTATCCCGATGGAATGGACATCGCGGGACCGGTTCGGCTTCGCGGAGCGACGATCGATGCGGGCGGCGACCATCGGATTGCGATGGCCTTTGCGATCGCCGGACTCCTCGCCGAAGGTGAAACCCGGATTATGGGATCCGAGGCGATTCGGACGAGCTATCCCGGATTTGAACAGGATCTCTGGCGGCTCTGTACGTTCTGACCCATCACGCCATGAACCGCCTATGCGACCTCCTCCAGATCGAACGGCCGATTCTTCAGGCGCCGGTGGGCAGCATCGCGGGGCCGGAGCTGTGCGCGGCCGTTTCCGAAGCGGGGGCCTTGGGCGCGATGGGCGCAACTTGGAAACCCAAAGCTGAACTGCTCGACCACATCCGTCAGGTCAAGGCCCGAACGTCGCGGCCATTTCAGATCAACTATGCCTTGCACTTCGAACCGGAGACGCTCGAGGCGGCGCTCGACGAAGGCGTTCCGGTCGTGACCTTTTCTTGGGGGAGCCCCGCGCCGTGGATGGAGCGGCTGCGCCGTTATGAGGTCAAGGTCGGCGTACAGGTGGGAAGCGCGGCGGGCGCGGCCTATATGGCCTCCATCGGCGTCGATTTCATCGTTCTTCAAGGCGTCGAGGCAGGCGGGCATGTCCAGGCCCACCAGCCCTTGAGCAACCTCCTCGCTGAATTGAAGGAACTTGAAATCGATCGGCCCGCCGTGGCGGCCGGAGGTCTGGCTACCTCGGAGGATGTCCGCCGAGTGATCGAACAAGGCGCCGAGGGAGCGATGCTTGGGACGCGATTTGTCGCCAGTCAGGAATCTCGGGCCCACGAGACGTACAAGCGGCTACTTCTCGAAGCCGGCCCGGACGCCACCGCCCTGACCCTTTGTTTTGACCGGGGTTGGCCCACCGCGCTGCACCGGGTTCTACGCAACGCGACTTTTCAAGTTTGGGAAGCGGCGGGGTGCCCTCCTTCGGGCAAACGGTGGGGGGAGGACGACATCGTGGCCCGATCCTCGAGCGGCGAGCCCATCTATCGCTATGAAGACACCGCGCCTCGTGAGGGCATGGTGGGCGAAATTGACGACATGTGCCTCTATGCGGGGACCGGGGCGGCGGCGATCGACGACGTGCCTGCCGCCGGCGACCTCGTCCGGCGCTTGTGGCTTGTTGCGACTCCGATGCCGCCAAGGCCATGAATTTCTTCCGATAGTGCGTCCCTCTTATCCAACGGGCGGCCCTTTCGTCGAACCATACTGCGGGTATGAATCCTCGCGGCTTCCTCGTGGGTTTGGCTGGGCTCGTAGCTCTTGGCGGCTGCGGCGCCAAGGAACCGGTGAAGAAGCCGGAGCCTCGCGTCGTCCAGCTCCGCGCGGGCACCGAGGTGCCGCTCGTTTTGCTCCGGCAGATCTCCGCCGGTACGACGCGCGAAGGGACGCTGGTGCCCTTTATGGTGGCGGAGGACGTCTCGGTCGACGGCGTCGTGGTTATTCCCAAAGGCTCGATCGCCGAAGGCGAGGTCACGTGGTCGCGGTCGGAAGGCTCGTTGGGCGGGCTCATGAACCAGCCGGCGCGTCTGGCGGTGAAGCTTCTCCACACGCGGGCGGCCGATGGCGGCGCGGTGCGGCTGGCGGCCGATGCGAACGACTCTGAAAAAGCCTATGCCTTCAACCGAGAGAACACCGGGCTCGATGAGGCTCGGGTTTCCGAAGATGCGATCGCCCAGCTCAAATCCTCCGATGTCGGCCAACGGGTCGAGGCCGCGATCGAAGGCTTTTTCGAAACCGGCGACGCCACGAAGCTAAATATGGAAGCCGAAGCCAATCAATGGCTTCGGGGCCTCACGCGAGACAACGACATGCAGTCCCTCGAAAAGTCCTTGGATCAGGGCGGATCGGAGTTGGAACGCATGGTCAAACACGTTCGCGACGGCACGATCACCAAGCTCGCCGGAACGGAGGCGTTGTTGGCGGTATCGGCGATTCAGGAGTTGGCCCGGCTCGGCCGCTCGATCGGCGGCCACTTAGCCGACCGCCTGAAGGGCCGGACGATCAAAGCCTATGTGGGAACGAAGGTTGAGGCATTCGTGGCGGCGGAGACGAAGGTGAAGGTGCAAAGCAGTTAAGAATGGAAGTTAGGATGGGTGGAAGAGTGGACGACCCGGAGCCGAATCACGATGACAGCTTGTTGGACCTCATTCGAAGTTGGCTTGGTCCGCACCACTTTTCAGGTGCCGACATCATCTTGACCAGACTGCCGGAAATCTGCTTCATAGCATCGTCTAGCCGCTGAAAAGTTTCCGCATCCAAGTAATCGCATCGATGCGCAAACTCCAACCAGCATCTCGTTTCGCATGCTTCCGAGTCGGAATCAGTTAGCTTCGAAACGAAATGCTCGGGGAAGCGTCGTTTTCCCCAAGCCTCTGCAATAGCCGATGCCACCGACCGGGTCGACCGGCGAATTTGTGACGTCAAGCTTCGCAACTCGTGGCTTGGCCAGTTCTTGCTGAGTTGGAAGACCTCCATTGCCACGTCAGTAGCGCTTCGGTAACAGCGGAGTTCGGAGAAGTCTAGGATCGAGGGCATCGGCTCGCAAGAAAGTTCGAAACGCTGGGCCCGTCATCCTCTTCCGGACCCGTGCTTCTTCGTTCTTCCGTTCCTCCTGTCTCCAATTCTTCCGTTCTTCCACTCCTCCTATTCCCTAAAGGTATCCTCTCACTACCTCCCTTGACCCCCCACCTCTTACTCAGCGACGGCACGGTTTACGAAGGCAAACCCCTCGGAGCCGCCGGTGAGACCTTCGGCGAGGTCGTCTTCAACACCGGCATGACCGGTTATCAAGAGGTCCTCACCGATCCCAGCTATGCCGGCCAGATCGTGATGCTCACGTACCCGCTGATCGGGAACTACGGGATCAACGAAGACGATTTCGAGTCAGACCGGCTGCAGCCCGCCGGCTTCGTGGTTAAGGAAGCTTGCGAGCACCCTTCGAACTGGCGCAGCACCAAGACCTTCCACCAACTGCTGCTTGAACGGGGCTTGGTGGGCATTCAGGGCCTCGATACGCGCGCCATCACCAAACAGATCCGCAGCGCGGGGGTCACGATGGGGATGATCACCAACGACGATCCGAAATCGGCTTTCCGTCGACTTCAGGAAGCCAAGTCCTACGATGACACCGACTTCGTTTACACGGTCACGACCAAGGCGCCCTACAAATGGGGACGCTCGGGCAAGGAATCGGTGGAGGAACCGGATGAAGAGGGCCGGCCGCGCCTCGTG
>CAYONY010000162.1:0-7732 GCA_964405415.1 uncultured Fimbriimonadaceae bacterium
CGAAGACGCCGACGAGGTTTACGACTGCTCCGGCTTTTGGATCACGCCGGGGCTGGTGGACCTCCATGCCCATTTGCGCGAGCCCGGGCAAGAGCAAAAGGAGACCATTGTCACCGGCACTCAGGCCGCGGCGGCCGGCGGCTACACGAACATCTGCTGCATGCCCAACACGGATCCGCCGCTCGACAACCCGGCGTTGATCGATTTCATTCTCGACCGGGCCGCATCGCCGGAGGCGGGAGGGGTCTTCGTGGCCCCGGTGGGCGCCCTCACCAAGGGGATGAAAGGCGAGCAGTTGGCCGATCTCGCGGCGCTGCGCCGTGCCGGCATCGTCGCCGCCAGCGACGAGGGCTTTCCGATTCAGGACTCCCGAGTTATGACCAAGGCGATGGAGTTCTGCGTGCAACTCGACCTGCCGGTCATGGCCCATTGTGAAGATCTTTCGCTTTCACGCGGAGGCAGCATCAACGAGGGTTTGGTCAGCGCGATGCTTGGCCTGAAGGGCATTCCCCGCAGCGCCGAGGAAGTCGCCATCGTCCGCAACTGTCTTTTGGCGATGCATACCGGTTGCAATCTCCACATCATGCGCGTCAGCACGTGGGGCGCGGTCGAGATGATCCGCCAGGCCAAACACTTGGGCGTTCCGGTGACCTGCGAAGTGACGCCGGCCCACTTTTCGCTGACCGAGGAAGCGGTAGGCGAATTCGACCCGACGGCAAAGATGCTGCCGCCGCTTCGCACCGAAGTCGATATCGAGATTATCCTTCAGGCGCTCAACGATGGGACGATCGACTGCATTGCCAGCGACCATTCGCCCCACGCCAGCCACGAGGTCCAAGTCCCGATCGACGAAGCGCCCTTTGGCATGGTCGGATTGGAGTCGGCGGTGGGGGTGACGCTGACCCACCTCACGCATCGGGGCATTTTGAACCCCTTGGAAACCGTCCGCAAGCTCAGCACGGCGCCCGCCCGCATTTTGCGGCTCGATGCGGGCACGCTGAAGCCGGGCGAATCGCCGGTGGCCCAGGTGACGGTGATCGATCCGGAAGTGAAATGGACTTTCGATGTCAACCGGACCTTTTCCAAGAGCAAGAACTCGCCCTTCCAGGGAACCGAGCTTCGCGGCAAGGCGTTGCTGACGTTCTGTGGGACCGAAATCTACCGCGATGCGCTTTTCGATGAGAAACGCTATGTTTCGGTTCTCTAGGTTTGGCGTTGCGCTCGGAGCGGCCGTGCTTGCGCTTTCGGGGTGCGGGGCCAAGTCGCCGCCCGACCCGAACGACCCGGCGATCGTGGGCATCCTTCAGCCCGAAGTGCTTCAGCGAAATCTGCGATGGGCGTCGGAAATGGTCAACGACCGGGTTGCCCGGCAAGAAATCGACGATGAAGAAGGTCGCAAGCTTCTGGCCAAGTACGCCGAGGAGCTTGTCGAAAAAGTCGACTTCAAGCATATGCGGGAGACGCAGGCTTGGCAGTATGCCGAGATCTTTCGGACCGCCGAGCGTTGGGATTTGGCGGAAAAAGCGCTCGATATGGCGGTTGCCCATGCGCTCAAGCACAACAACGACGACCGTCGCGTGAACGATGCGCTTCGGCTTGCGCAAGCTCAGGCGCATTTGGGCAAGCACGAACTGGCGATCAAAACGGCACGCTCGACTTTTTCCGCTCGCGAACAGGACAAAGCGCCGATTTTGTTGGCGGTTCTCTACGAAATCGCGCCCGCGGCGCGCGGGCATAACCTCGACGCCGAATTGGCCCGGTTGGTCGAGGACGCGATCGAACAACATACAAAAGTGGTCGTCGACGCGGAAGACGAGGCCGGGCGAGCTTTCCTTGCCGCCAAGGCGCACCATCTCCGCAACGCTTGGCAAATGGTGATCGACCTTTTTCGCGCGGCCGGCAAGATCGATGAGGCTGAGAGGGCGCGCGCAAAAATGGACGCCATGCGAAACGATTTGGGCCGGCTCTAGCCCAACCGAAAATCCTGAGCAAATTCTTTTGCAAAAGAGGAGTGACCTCGCGCGCGTCGAACCGTCCCATTGGATATCACCCGGCAACTCTGCGAGGTTGCCAAAGGGAGAGGCGCCATGGCCGTTCGGACGCGTAAGTTGATTTGCCTTGATTTGTCTTCCTTGAAGAGCTTCCCCAAGTCGGTGGGTTCGCCGAGCAATGGAGTCGCTCGCCGAACGTTTCTGGCCGGGGCCGCCGCCGCCACCGTCGCCGCATCGAGCACCGGAAAGGCCCTCGCCAACGGTTTGGCGGCAGGCAGCCTGCGCGTTCGGCGCAAAACGGGCCGCGACGGCCGCCTCAAATCGGTTTCGATCTACGTCGATGCCAACCACGTTTGGACGGTCGATACGTCGCTCTATGACGGCGACCCCATCTTGACGCTTGAGGAAAACGCCCGGGCAATGGTGCTTCGATTGGCGGGCGCCTTCCTTCCGGGAACGCGTTTCGCGGTCAATTTCGAAGCGACGATCAGCCAAAACCTGTTCGATCGTCGGGTTCGTTTTGCCTTTACCGAAACCGGCGTCACGCCATCGGACTTTCAATTGGAAGCGCCGTTCGATGCGTGGGTTCGCGGCGAAAAGTCGGCGATCGGCGATTTGCCGGCCGGGCTGCTCGAAGGGGGCGCCGGGCTCCACGATGAAGTGACGGTGCGCGCGGAGGGTCCGATCGCCTATCGTCCGGATGGCAGCTTCCAGTTTGCCGGAGCTGGAGAATTCATCGGCGTCGGCCGCCGGCTGCCCATTCGGGACTTGTCGCTGACGCCCGAGCGCGCGGCCGAGGTCCTGCTCCAAACGGATGGCAGTCAAACCCGAATCACGGCGCGTCGCGAAGGGGCTTGGAAAGGCGAATTCGTTTTTGAAGCGGAAGGTTGGAAGTCTTCCGGCTCGATTCGCAAGTTCGATGGGCTCGACGTGGCGCTGCCCACGCTTACGGCGGCGCTGGCAACTTTGGGCGCCGACGACCGACTCGGACTCGCCATCGAGAGCCTCGGGGGAACGCGGCTCGCGCTGCGCCAAGCGAGGCTTTCCACGCTGGTCCAGCCGGACCATCGAGCCGACGTGTTGACGGCCAAGATCGATGATCAAGGCGCGTGGATCCCATTTCGTGGGGCGAGCCTTGAGGTCGGCCCCTATGGCGAGGATGCCGAAGTCCTCTTTGCCCAGGTTCAATCGCCGGAAGGGGAATCGACTTATGCCGATATCCAGGCGGGCATCCGCAACGCCGCGTTCGAAGTCGATGGCGCGGTGACCAAGACCCGCACGAACGGGGTTGAGCCCATCACCTTGGCGATGACGGAGCTCGACCAAGGCAACGCGACCCAGATTCGGCCCGGCGCCATCCAGCGCAATCCAGGAAATCTCGTGGTCCAGCCTCCCGCCGGGCAGACGCCGGGCGTGGCGGGACGGCTCGACATTACGGCCGTGACCAAGTTCCGGCTGGTACCGTTCCGACTCGACGTGTCGCGGCGAGAGGATATGCTCTCGCTGTCGTTTGAGTTCGTCAACCTTTCGTTCCAATCGGGAGCGGCGGCGCCGACGCTGGTGAAATCCGACCCGGCCAAGCCCTCCTATTTGGTCGTCAACTTCCCGCCCCAAGCCCTGGCAGAAGCGCACTTCTTCGAAGATCGGATCACCCAACCGCTTTACGACGATGGCTCGGGCGGCCCCAAGCTCTCGGCGAACAGCGGGGTTTCGCGAAGGCCCATCGATTCGCGCCTTTCGGGCGAAAGCAAGCTCGTCTTTTGGATCCCAACCGCCGTCAACAGCATCCTGTTCTCCATCAAGGGGGACGATGGCAATGGAAGGAACGGCCTGCTCGACTGGGCCCGGCTCAAGCCCAGCGTCACCGCTACGGCGATCCAGACCTACGGCGCGCCTAAGATCCGTATTGATTCGGCCTTTATCAACCCGATCGATTCGATTAGCGTCAAGCGGGCCGCCGCGCTCACCGGAGGGGTTCGGATCACGCCGCCGCCATCCGCGGAAGAAGAGGATCCCGGCTTCGTCGGCGCGATGCGCAAGCTCGCCGCCCGCCGCGGACCTTCGGCTCAGGGCAACCTGAATCGGCCGCTCATTCAGGGACCGGGCGTAGCCAATGCGATTCAAGCCCAGCCCAAAACGAACGTCACCGGCCAGTTGGGACGGCTTGTTCAGGGCTTCGATCCCACCTTGACTTTCCGGTTCATCCCCAAGGGGCGGATGGAGCCCAATGCGCTGCATACGCAGATCGAGATGCCGGTTCGGGTGATCCTTTCGCCTCACGAAAATGCGGGTTGGATGCACACTGCCGGGCTGCCTCAAAGTCCGCCTAGCGGAAAGTTTGCGATGTGGCACACCCGCCTCGGCCACAAAATCGAACCGGCCACCGCCGGGGGCGAGCATTCCCTTCAGATGTTCAGCGACGACGGCAAGTCGTTCTATCGCGTCTCCCCTTCAAAAACAGAAGGGCCTTTCTTCAGCCTCGTGCGAAGCAGCCCCACGGTTCGGGTGATTGACGCGGTCGACTACATCAATCCAAAGCCTTCCACGGCCGCGAACGATCCTAACCCGATCGTGCGCAAGATCAGCTCGCCGATCCGGGTCGAGTACCCGATGACCCTTTACGATCGCTGCGAACTGGTGGACTCCATGTGCTACCGGGGCGAGCGGAACGACGATTCCGACCCGTTCGACATCGAGAACTTGATCCTGTCGCCGCTCGGCGGCTACCTGAAGGGCGAATGGGTTTGGCGCAAGCCGCTCAATTGGCCCGCCACGTCGCCTGAGCCCCAGCTTCGTTCCTGGCGGCACGTCTCCACCCTTGGCCGCGACCACTACATGAAGCTGGTGCGCGCCGGCTACCTTTGGCCGACCGGCCACAAGGCGGTCATGATCACGATCTCGGAACGTAAGTTCCAGACCACGACGGAAGGCAAAGTGGTCGCCTACGTCCGGACGCGGGAGTATGTCGCCGTTCGCGATCCTTTGATCACGCTAAGCGGGGCAGAGATCAACGCCCTCGGCTTCTCCTCGCTGACGCTGCTGACCAACGAGACCCCGGTGCTCGATATGGCGATCCCCGCCACGGCGAACTACCCCACCGGGACCATTCAGGACAACTTGGTCTTGAAATGGCTCTACTCGGGCGGCCAACCGGTCATGTTCAAAGTGCGCGGCGTCGACCAGGACGGGCAGAACATTCAATGGTCAATGCCGATGGTGTTCGTGTTCCAAGCGGCGAACCAGAATGAGCTGGCCCGCCTCGATCGCCTCAAAGCCGCCTACGACAACGAAACGAAGACGATCCCGAGCGGCCAGCGACGCGCGAACCTGTTCGGCCAGATGGTCGCGTTTGCCCCGGGCGGCGGCAAGGGCGCGGGGAACCAGGATGCCGAAGGCAACACCCGATACCCGTGCAAAAACATGCTGATCACGGCGGTGGTGAACGGCCGCGGCCCGGCCCAAAGCTGGGTTCAAGATGCGGCGCGTTGGCGGCCGGTATTGCACACCGCCAACATCGCGGCCCCCGCGGTGCAAATGATGCAGGGCAAGCCGCCCGCCCTTGGCGCGATCCATTTGCCGGACGAAATGTTCGACATGGACGAGCTGCAGGCTTCGACCGAGGCCATGCTTGCTTACGACGATGCGGATGGGTTTGACGTCAAGATTCCCGAGGTCTTCAAGCAGAACGGTTTCGGCAGCGGCAACAAGTCGCAAATGTTTCTGGAGCTGCTCGAGAAGGTCGGGCCGGAGTTTGGCGATACGAGCAAGACCGGAGGCATTGCCAACCCGAACATGCTCATCCAGGGCCTGAGCAAGGGCAAGGGCCCGATCGGAGGCGCCCTCAACGACATCCTCAACGGCAACGTCAACCCAAAAGACTTGCTCGACACGGGCGCCCGTCTATTGGGCGCGGTTAAGATCTTCGACATCCTGCCCAACCCGATCAAGATCGATCCGGGCGGATCGGACGCGCCCTATATCGAGCTTCTTTTGATTTATGACGACGGCAAGAACAAGCCGCCGACGGGCGCCAAGGTTTCGGTCATCTGGAAGCCGCCTCTCAAGAACTGGGGATTCGACAACCAGCCGCCACTCTTTTATGTCAATAACTTCAAAAAGGAGCCCGCGGGCGACAAGCCCTTTGGCAACGGGACGGGCGAGCTCAAACTGGAAGGCTCGATCAAGACCAAGTTCAAAGGCGGCGACAAGCCGGAGATGGTCTTCAAAGGCGAGATCAACAATTTCCGCGTCGATCTGATCTCCCCCGCCAGCTTCCTCATCATCGACTTTGAGAAGATCGAGTTCATCGCGGAGGTCGGCAAGCCGTTCGACGTGAACGTCGACATGAAGAAGATGACCTTCACCGGTCCGCTCACCTTCGTTCAGAAGCTGCAGGACCTGGTGAACGGCGACGATGGGATGAACGTCTCGAACGACCCCAACGCCGCGCTGCCGGTCCGGACCTCGGCGCTCTCCACCGCCGATCCCGGCCTCGAGGTCTATCTAGACGTCGATGAGACCGGCATCCGCGCCGGCCTGACCTTCACGGTCCCGACGATCAGCTGCGGGATGCTGGCGATCCGGAATATTTTCCTGGGCGTCAAGCTCACCCTGCCTTTCTTCGGGGATCCGCTCAGCGTCCGCTTCAACTTCTGCGAACGCAACAACACCTTCCAGCTCTCCTACATGGGCGTCACCGGCGGCGGATTTGTCGCGCTTGAGCTCAACATCGATGGGGAGATGATCTTCGAGGCGGCTTTCGAGGTCGGAGGCAGCCTTTCCTTCGACATTGGGGTCGCCAGCGGCGGCGTCTCGATCATGGCCGGCATCTACTTCCGGCTTGAGAACAAGGACTGCATGCTCGAGGCCTACATCCGGATCAACGGAAACCTCAGCGTGCTCGGCCTGATCCGCATCAACCTCGAATTCTATCTGTCGCTCACCTATTACTCCGACGGCAACCGATTGGTCGGAACCGCTTCGGTGACGATCGAGATCGAGATCCTATTCTTCTCGGTATCGGTGACCGCGACCGTTCAGCGCACCTTGACCGGCGAAAAATCCGGCAGCGTCTGGTACGCGAGCAACGAGCTTCCGATGGCGGACCAAACGGTGAAGTTCACCGAGGCGGTCAGCCAGACCCAATGGGCGCAATTCTGCGAGGCGTTTGCCTAAGCGAGAGAGGGGAAATACCATGCCAATTCAAGTTCAATGGACCGTCGTCCCGAATGGAGTCGAAAACGGCAAGCTCAAGCTGGCCCTTTTGGCTTCGATCAAGCTCACGAGCGCCAGCACCGCCGAAACCACGCTCGGCGCGTCGTTCCCCGCCATCCTCAACTGGCATAAGAACAAGTTCACGTTCGCGCTGAGCTTCAACGGCGCCATGGGCCCAAAAACCGCCAACGTCGGGCCGGTGGCAGTTCCTTCGCAGACGATTTGGCCCGCGACCTTCAAGACCGACACGCCGGTGAAGCCCTACAAATACGAGCCGAAGATGTTCAAATCTTGGGAGAGCTACTCGGTGAGCCGACTCCTTGAAACGACTCAGACCGCGTATGCCGAAGTCACCGCCGGGGCGCTCACTCCGAAGTATTCGGGGATCGAGGGCCTCATCACGGACCAATTCAAGGTCCAGGACATCTATCGCTCGCCTTTCTTCCAAGAGCGCGAGATCATCGGAACGGTGCCGGGTGGCCCGGGCGGCATCACACTGCCTCCGGGGGTTCGACCTCCCGAGAACG
>CAYONY010000163.1:0-7724 GCA_964405415.1 uncultured Fimbriimonadaceae bacterium
AGCCGGGTCGTGGGTTCGAATCCCACCCGCTCCGCCATCGGCAGAGTTGAAAGTTGAAAGCCGAAGGTCAAAAGTGGACGCCGGCGGACATTGAGCGTCGAGACCAAGTCCTTGAACGTATTCGAGACCATGTCGCCCAGGGGCTGCCGGTCCGCTATCAACCCAAACAGGGCGACTTCGCCGGAACCGCGGGAGATTTCAGCTACGTGTTCGAAGGCGAAGACGACCTTCTCCACTTAAGGGTCGAGCGCCAAGATGGCGCCGCGCTCGAGCCGGACGAAACCCAACCGGTGGCGATGTTCCTCTTGCCCGAGGTGCCCGAAGCGATGGTCTGGCTCCGGCCCGGCGCGCGCGCGCACCATTACTATTTGGGCCATGACCTTCTGTTGCCTTCGAAAGACCCTGAAGTGTGACCTCTCACGTCATGAATATTCTCTAAACTGAGGGGGTTGGCGAGCTTGCGGAAAATTCCTCAACATTCGCTTGTCATACATGAGAAATCCATGTATATTGATTGCTGAGAGGAACCATGGCATTCCGTAGTGATCTCGACGCAATTATCTTAGGCGCGCTAGTGGATGGGCCGCTCCACGGCTACGCGATCGTCAAGCGGCTTCACAAACACAGCGATGGGCTCCTGAAGCTCGGCGAGGGCCAGCTTTATCCGGCGCTCCACAAGCTGGAAAAGGGCGGCATGGTCGTGGCGCATTGGGACCAGCAGGAAGGCAAGCCTTCCCGCCGGGTCTACAGCCTCACCGATGCCGGACGTGAAGAACTGAAAGAGCAGCAGTCGGCTTGGCAAAAGTTTTCCAAAAGCATCAACGCAGTCCTGAAGCTGGGATAGAGCCTCGGGAAGCAGACGAGGTGGCGAAACCGATCGAATCGTATTTGGGCCAGCTTCGCTTGAAGCTGGAATCGCGCTTTGATTCCGAAAGCGCGGATGAGTTGCTGTCGGAGATTCGCTCCCACCTGGTCGATGCGGCGGCCGAGTTCGAGCTCGAAGGCGTCGCGCCTTCCGAAGCGGAGCGGCTCTCCGTGGCGCGGTTTGGGGCGCCGGAAAAAGCTGCCTTTCTCCTGCCCTTGGGCAAACAGTTCGGCACCGGTGATCGCTATTGGGGCCGGGGCGCTTTTTGGGCTTCGACGCTGGCCGCCCTCGGGCTGACGTGGTACGGGTTGGATCCGACCGCCCGCCATTTGCTCACACCCAGCGAGATTCCGCCCCTCCTCGCGCTTGTCCTGTGCTTCTATGGCTACGCCTGTTGGAAAGCGCGCTCCTTCTCGATGATCCGCCAATCCGCCGTGGTCATTGCGCTCATCCTTCTGGCAACCGGGATTTTCCAACGCCATGTGGTCGATCCCGCGTTCGGCGGCATCGAATCCTCCGAATTTAGCGGGCTCCGTGTCCAACGTTCGCCGTCCCAAGCCGGCTTGGCTTACTGGACGGGCTCGGGCGCCGCCGAAATGGGGATGCGGCTGGCCAGCGGCAGCGAAGGGTCCGAGGGCCTGGCCCCCGCGGTTCGCGAAGTCCGGCCCGCCCCTTCGCCGGAACCGGAGGTCGCCAAATCGACCCGGCCGATCTATGGCATGGCGCCGATTGGAACGAACCCATGGGAGTTAACCCGCGGCGGCGTCCTGCCCGAAGTCTCTCAGCTCTTGCTCTCGTGGCTCTTCTTTATCCTGATGGCCAACGCCGCCGTGTGCTGGATGGGCTGTTTGGAGCACGAGCAAAAAGGCGGCGTGCTGCTGGTTCAGTAAAGCCTAAATCTCCCTTCGATAGTTAAACGCGCTCAGCAGCGTCGCCGAATCCGCGTAATCCAATTCCCCGCCGATCGGCATCCCATGGGCGATCCGCGTCACCTTGATACCCAAGGGCTTGATCAACTTGGCCAGATAAAGCGCGGTCGCGTCGCCCTCGATCGTGGGATTCGTCGCCAAAATCACCTCGGCCACGTCCTTTTCTAACCGAGCGAGAAGCTCTCTCACTCGCAATTGGTCCGGGCCGATCCCGTCCATCGGGTTCATCAGCCCGTGCAGCACGTGGTAGCGTCCTTTAAACTCATTCACGCGCTCGATCGCCGTGATATCGCGCGGCTCGGCGACCACGCAGATCAAACCCGGATCGCGGCGAGCGTCCGCGCAAATCTCACAGATCTCTTGTTCTGAAAAATTCTGGCAAACCGCGCAGAACCGCAACTTGGCCTTGGCTTTCAGAATGGCCTCGGTCAGCCGATGTGCCT
This sequence comes from uncultured Fimbriimonadaceae bacterium, assembly GCA_964405415.1. GTDB lineage: Bacteria > Armatimonadota > Fimbriimonadia > Fimbriimonadales > Fimbriimonadaceae > CAYONY01. The sequence goes on from CAYONY010000163.1 coordinate 2,238, forward strand.
CGTCCTCGGAAACCCTCAACAGGTGATAAGCCAGACGCTGCGCAGACTTGGGCCCGAGGCCGGGAAGCCGTTCGAGTTCGGCGATGAGTTCGGCCAGCGGTTTGGCGAAAAGCATTTGTAAGATTCAAAAGTTGAAAGTAGGAATCCGGAACTGCCAACTGCCAACTGCCAACGGCTAACCTCCCTAGAGTCCCAGGCCCGGCGGCATATTCGGCATGATCTCTTGCAGCTTCGCGGCACGCATCTCGGTCGCCTGGTTGAACCCGTCGCGCACCGTGCTTACGATTAGATCTTCGAGCATCTCCACATCGTTGGGATCGACCACGGAAGGATCCAGCTTGATCGCCATCAGCTCCGCTTTGCCATTAAAGGTCGCTTTGATCGGGCCTTTATCAACTTCGAGGCGCTCCAGCTCCAGCTCCTTTTCCAGGTGTTGGGCGCGAGCCATCGCCTGCTGAGTCTGTTGCATCATTCCGGCAAAGCCCTGCCCGCCGAAGTTTTTGGGAAGCTTCATCGTGTCTCCTTTTGCCTCGTGAGCGCGGGCTCAAACGCCGCCCAAAACATCCTTCGCGAGTTCGACGAGGCGCTCGCCCTCGACCGGCAATTCTACCGCAGGGATCGCCGATTCCCCGTTCGTTTTCTGCCCCACCGAATAGTCCACGTCCCACGTCTCACCGGCGCGCTTTCGAACCGCGGTCAAGATCGCCTCGCGCCGCTTTTCGCCGCCCGTGCCCTCCATCAGCGCGTCGAGCTCGATCTGCCGATCGAAACGGATCGAGAGCCGCCCCTCGGCAAAGCCCTTGACCCGAGTCGCCGCCAGCTTCATCGCCATCGTGCGCGAAAGCGCGGAGAGCTCGGCCACTACGTCCTGCCATACGGCGTGGGCCCGATCGAGCAGCGGATCGCCGGTCGAAGGCGGCGGATCGAGTTTCGCCGCTTCATCGGGCACGACCTCCGGCTTGGCCTCGATCGGGGCAACGGCATGGGTTGCCGTCTTTTCCGGCTCGCGTTTTGCCGCTGCCGGTTGGGGGCGGGAAACCGCGGCCTCTTTCGCAGGAGGCGGCGCCTCGGCTTGGCTGCCCAACCGCAGCAATTCCGACTCCAGCCAGAGCCGGGGCAAACTGATGTCGCGCAAATTGCGGTGCACATCGGCGATCGCGCTGCGCAAGGCCAACAGCCGATCCGGCCCAATCCGCGCCGCCGTCTCATGGCGCGATGCCTGCAGCGCGGCGTCCGCCTCGCCCCGTTCGGGCTTGGCATACAGCACTTCGGTGAGCGTCGCCAAACGGTACAGAAGCGACTCGACGACCGACCGAGGATCGCGCCCCATGCCAAAAACCTCCTCCAGCGTTCCCAGCAGGGCGGCCACGTCTTTCTCAGTGACCGCCAAGAGGATCGCATCGCATACCGCATCGTCGACCCAACCGAATTGGGCGAAAACGTGGGCCGAGGTGATCGGTCCTTCGGCGGTGAGCCAAGCCTGTTCCAATAGCGTCAGCGCATCGCGGTAGCCGCCATCGGCCATCCGGGCGATGGTATGGAGCGCATCCGGTTCAATCGCGATGCCTTCGCCTTGCGCAACGAATTCCAATCGTTGGACGAGGTCTTTGATCGAGCCGCGATGGAACTCGAACTTCTGGCAGCGCGACTGAATTGTCCGGGGCACCTTGTTGAATTCCGTAGTGGCCAGCACAAAAACCAAATGGGGCGGCGGCTCCTCGATGGTCTTGAGCAGCGCGTCGAACGCCTTGCTCGAAAGATCGTGGACTTCGTCGATGATAAAGACCTTGTACCGATAGGCGGCCGGCTGATAATCGGCCCGATCGACGATCTTTTCGCGGACCTCATCGACCCCCGATTCGCTCGCCGCATCGATCTCCACCACATCCATGCTGCCGCCGGCGGCGATTTCCTGGCAGATCCAACACTCGTTGCAGGGTTCGGGCGAGGGGCCGTGTTCGCAGCAAAGCGCTTTGGCAAGCAAGCGGGCGGTGGAGGTTTTGCCCGTCCCCCGCGGCCCGGTGAACAGATAGGCGTGGGAAAATCGGCCGGAGCCGATCGCGTTTTGCAACGTCCGGACGACGTGTTCCTGCCCGACCAGATCGGCAAAGGTCTGGCTGCGGTATTTGCGGTAAAGGGAAACAAACGCCAAGAAGCCACCGGAGCGCCGGGAATGATGCGTCGCGCAGCGGTTCGACTTACCGTTGCTGCCTTCCGGCCCTGGCGGGGTTCGCCGGCCGGCTGCCGCGCAGTTCCCGGCGGAATGCCTTATCTTAGCATTCCGCCGGTGGCGCTCCGGTAGCCTATCGGCCCGCCGGAGGGGTTGGTTTGGCGCCCGGGTTCGCCGGCGGAGCCGCCGGTTCGCCCGCCCGAAGGTTCGGCACCAAGATGATGTCGGAATCGGCGGTCTCGCCCACCTTGGGACCGACATAGCCCTCGGTCATGACGACCGGAACCTTGTCGTGCCACTCGCCCCGTCGCAGAATCTGGTCCCGCGTCAGTTTGAGCTGGGCGAAAATCGCCCGCGAGCCCGGCCGAATCTCGGTATTCAAATGGCGCTTGTCCGTCATGCCTTCGCCATTGAAACCAAACTTGTCTTGAATATGCGGCGGCGCGCTTCGCGGATTGTAATAGAACTCGACGACGTATTCCGGCGACTTTGGCGCGAACGGATACATCGTCGGGTCCTTCGAAAGGTCGACCTTGCGGTTGAACTTCCGGTTCTTCACAAAGAGCTGATCCATCATGAACGTGATGTCCTTGGGAGGATCGAGGCTGACGTCGCTTTGGGAATCCCAATTCATGCCGGCTGGCTTGGCTTCCGGATAGTTTGCGTCCCGCACAATCACGCGAACGCGAGTTCCGACCGGAAGCACGTTCCACGTTCCTTCAAAGCGAAGCACGCGGGCCTCCTCAACCGTCACCTTGCCGCTAAAGCCAACATCGAAGGGCGGGTTCACGTCGTAGGTGGGCGCGGATGCCGAGCCGTCCTTGCGGTTGTGGGCCATCCAGCCCCGCTGGACCATGCGAACCAGCAGCGTATCGATGTTGTTCTCGATCGTGTCGCGGATCTGGCGGCTCTGAAAGGCCTTGTCTTTCGTGAACCGCTCGTTCGCCTCATCGAGGAGCTGATACATCCGCTCAAGCGCCTTGTCCACTTGGCCGTTTTTCAGATAGGCGTTGGAAAGCAGGTTGCGGCGCGCCGGCAAAATATCTTTGCGCTGGTTGGCCAACTCGAACCAATAAACCGGCTTCTCGTAGTCGTCGTCGACCTTGTGGTACCACATCCAACCGGTCTCGAAGAACATCTCATACGTGTCCGGATTCTGCTTGGCCCCTTCCTTGCCCAAAGCGAGCGCGCTCGGAATGTAGCGCCGGTCGGATCGGGATTCTTCGTCGGTGAAGTTGTAGCCGATGTGCCACATGCCGGTCGCGAAAACGTCGATCTGGTGAGGATCGAGCCACGTCACGAGCCGGATGATCGGCAGGATCGCATCATAGTTCCCGGTGTCGAAGAACGAGTCGGCCCGAACCCAAAGAATGCCCGCGATCATCTCGCGGAAGCCCGCCATCGCCGCCAAAAGCTGGCCCGGGTCGAGCCCGGACGTCAGCTTGCCGGTCTTGGGCATATAGTCTTTCTTCCAGTGATCGTAGATCACGAACTTGCTCATCGCGAACTGGCCAATGGCCAGCCCGGCGATGAGGATCAAGGGAGTTGTGCGCTTCATGGCGGGGCTAAACCTCCCTTCGGTCGAAGACCAGAATGCCGCCCACCACCAAAATGCCGATATAGAACAGCCCGTAAACCGTCGCCTGCAAGTAGTAGGCGGTCTCGTTGGTGATGATCTGAACCGGGTTGATGATGGGGTTCTGTACGTTGTAGTAGTTGAAGTTCGGCAGCAGGTAGTTCACCACCGTCGCCGCGCCCTTGGCAAAGCCGGGCACGCTGGGGTTCTGCGAAAGGGTTTCGAAAACCGTGCTGAAAAGCGAACCGACCAGATAGATGCCGCCGGTCAAGAAGAAATTGACCAATGGCGAAACGAACGTCGAGAAGAATATTCCCACCGCCGCCAAAAGCGACATTTGGACGAAGTACAGCGCGGGCGCCTTGGCCATGGGTCCGAGCTCGCCCAAGTTATAGGCGCTCTTTTGGATCATGTAGACCAAGATCATCACCGAAGCCATGAGGGCCATCATGAGGCCGAGCGCGAGCACCGCCCCCATATACTTGCCCACCAAAAACTGCCATCGCTGGACCGGTTTGGAGAGAATCGTATAGATAGTCCGCCGTTCGATCTCGTTCGGGATCATGTAGACCGTCAACACGACGGCGATGACCGCGCTGGTGAGCTGGATGATGCCCAGCATCATCGACTTGAGAACGGTGACCTCCTGGCGGGCCGAGAGCACGCTGAGGCCCGGCGCGATCGCCAAAAAGAGCACGCCGATGAGGAGGATGATAAGCAGAACGCGGCGACGAATCGCCTCACCGACCGTGGTCGCCGCGATAGACCAAATGACTTTCAATTCGCGCCTCCTTTCGAGGTGGCCTTCTCGCGCACGGTCTCAACGAACAGGTCTTCCAGGCGCTTGCGGCGCGGAATGACGCTCACGACCTTGCCTTTGCCGTTGCGGATGCCGTCGAGCAGGCTGTTCGGGTCCTCGCTATCGGGCATATCGACGATCAGCCGCTGCTCGTGAAGCGAAACGGTCGCGTCTTTCAACTTGATCCCATCGGCGAATTCGCGGGTAACCCCTTCGGCGATGATCTCGATGCGGCCGCCCGCCAGAAGGTCGTCGAGCTTGCCCTGCGCGGCGATCTTGCCGTGGTGGATGATCGCCACCCGGTCGCAGATCCTTTCGACCTCGCTGAGCTCGTGGCTCGAGACGAACACCGTTCGGCCTTCGTCGCGGAAGCTGAGGATCAGGTCGCGAATCTCGGTGTGGGCAATCGGGTCCAATCCTCCGGTCGGCTCATCCAAGAACAGCAGCTTCGGATCGTTCAGAAGACTCTGAGCGAGGCCGATGCGCTGCTGCATACCCTTGGAATATTGCGCGATCGTTTTGGAGGCGTCGGAGGCCAAATTGACCTTTTCGAGCAGCCGTTGGAACTTGTCGATATCCCGAATCCCAAAAAGGGACCCGTAGAACCGCAAGAGCTCCATGCCGGTCATGTGCTCATAGTAATAAGGTCGTTCGGGGAGATAGCTGATCACCCGGTGGACGTCCATATCCCCAATCTCCTTGCCAAGGACATAGCCTTCGCCGGCGGAGGGGTAGATGATCCCAAGGAGCATCTTGATGGTGGTCGTCTTTCCGGCGCCGTTTGGCCCCAAAAAACCGAAAATCTCGCCCTCTTCCACGACGAGATCCAAATTGTCGACTACGTTGACTTTGCCCGCTAGCCGGGATTTATAGGTCTTCGTGAGCTGTTTCGTTTCGATGGCAACGCCCAAAGGCCGCACACCTCCCTGTATGGATGCCGCG
>CAYONY010000164.1:0-7587 GCA_964405415.1 uncultured Fimbriimonadaceae bacterium
AAGGACCACAAAACCGACGAAAGCGCCCATTGAGAGCACGATGATGGGCTCGACGAGCGAGGTCAGCCGCCGAAGCCCGGTGTCGACCTCGAAGTCGAGACTGTCCGAAACCCGCCCGAGCATTTTGGGCAGGTCGCCGGTCTCTTCGCCGATCGCCACCATATGGGTCAAAACGGGCGGAAACGAGCCGGCATCCCGCATCGCGTCGGCGATCGGCCGGCCCTCGCGAACGTCCTGCTCGACGTCCAGACTGGTTTTTTCAAACACCTTGTTGCCGCTGGCCAAGCCGGAAATGCGAAGCGCCTCTAGGATCGGCACGCCGCCATAGACGAGCGTCCCCAGAACGCGCGCGTAGCGCGAAATCACCGCTTTGAAGATCACTTTTCCGAGCAAGGGCACTTTGGTGACCGCCACGTCGCGCGAATAGGCTCCCGCCTCGGTCGCGGTGTAGGCTCGGTAGAAGACGATCGCGCCGACGATCGACCCAAGAATGATCATCCAGTTCGTCGTCAGGAAGTCCGTTGTGGCCAACAGAAGCCGCGTGGATGCCGGCAGTTCACCGGCGGTCTGCAGGTCTTTGAACACGCCCGCCAATCGCGGCACGACAAACATCAGAAGAAAGGCCACCACGCCGACGGCGGTGGTGAGCAAAATCGCCGGATAGATCAGCGCCGAGGAGATCTGGCTGCGCCGGGCGACCTCGTTCTCTTGGAAGTCGGCCAGACGCGTGGCGACCTCGGCGAATTGGCCGGAGGCTTCGCCGGCGGCCAGGGTCTGGGTGTAGACCTGGGGAAACAGCTTGGGAAACTTGGCCAAAGCTTGGGAGACCGGCAAACCGCCGCGTACATCGCCAAGGGCCTGTTCGGCCACGTGGGCGAGGTAAGCGCTTTCCGATTGTTCAGCCACCACCTGAACGGCCCGGTCGAGCGGCAGTCCCGCCGCCGCCAAGTCGGCCAACCGCCGCGTGAAAAGGGCCAGATCTTGGCGGGAAACGCGTCCGGATGTGGGCTGCTCACTCTTATTGGCGCGGTGTTCTTTGAGCTCGAGCGGAAAGCGCCCTTCCGCGCTGATCATCGCCATCGCGGCATCGCGATCGGCCGCTTCGACGAAGCCGGTTTTCTTCTTGCCCGAAGGTTCGACGGCGGTATAGGCGAAGGTGGTCATCGAGAGTCACCCCTCGCTTGAATAAGTCTTATAGGTCGTATAGGACTTATGAAAATCATGAAGTTAGAGCTCCTCCCTCTGGCACACCCTCAGGACCTCTTGCGGCGTCGTTTTGCCCGCCAACACCTGCATGCGCCCGTCGCCGAGCAGCGTTCGCATGTGTTGGTTCTTGATCGCATGGTCGCGGATCGCCCCCGCCGAGGCCCGCTCCACGGTCATATGGCGGACCGGTTCATCGATCAACAGCAACTCATACACGCCTTGCCGGCCCTTGAAACCGCTGCCGCCGCACTTGTCGCAGCCCTTACCCTTCATGAACTTCGCGCCGGCCATGTCGGCAGGGGTGACGCCGATCGACTTGAGCGCGTCGGCTCCAAAATCCACCGGTTCGCTGCAGTTCGGGCAATTGCGCCGAACCAGCCGCTGGGCGACGACGCCGATTAGGGAGCTGGCGGCAAGGTAGGGCTCGACCCCCATATCCAAAAGCCGCGTGACGGCGCCCGGGGCATCGTTCGTATGCAGCGTGCTGAAGACGAGGTGGCCGGTAAGGGCGGCATGGATCGCGATTTCGGCGGTTTCGTGGTCGCGGATTTCGCCGACCATGATGATGTCGGGGTCCTGGCGAACGATGCTGCGCAAACCGCTGGCAAAGGTGAGCCCGATGTTGGCGCGGACCTGAATTTGCCCGATGCCCGGCACCTGATATTCGACCGGGTCTTCGATGGTGAGAATGTTCGTGGTCGGCGAATAGATCTCTTGGAGCGTCGCATAGAGAGACGTCGACTTTCCGGAACCGGTGGGACCGGTCACCAAGATGATCCCATAGGGTTGCGAAATGACCCGGCGCCATTTCTCAAGGGTGTCCGGGCCCATGCCGAGCTCCTCAAGGCCCATGAGCGCGGTGGTCTTGTCGAGGATGCGCATGACCGCGCGCTCGCCAAAGACGGTGGGGACGATGCTGACGCGCACGTCGATCTGCCGGCCGGCGATGGTGAGCTTGATGCGCCCGTCTTGGGGCAGCCGCCGCTCGGCAATGTTCATTTCGCCGAGGATCTTGATACGCGAGACGAGCGCCGCCTGCATCCGCTTAGGCGGGGTCATCATGTCGCGGAGCATGCCGTCGATGCGGTACCGGACCTTCACCGTCCGTTCGTAAGGTTCGATATGGATGTCGCTCGCGCCATCACGCACGGCTTGTGCGAAGACCAGATTGATCATCTGGACGACGGCGGCTTCGCCTGCCATCTTTTGGAGGTCGGCCAGATCGATCGTATCGTCGATTTCGGCGGCGGCCCCCGCATCGTCCCCCGGAAGGCTTGCCAAGATGCCCTCGAGGAAGTGCTCTTCGATCCGCTCGCGGATCAAAGCGGGATCGGCAAGCACCGCCCGAACCGGCATAGCGACCAGCGTGCCGAGATCATCTACGGCCTGCAGGGAAGCGGTGGAGCCAATCGCGACCTTGAGTACGCCGTTATCGAGGGCGATCGGCAAGACCTGATGGTTCAGCGCGTATTCACCGGGCGCATATTCCATGGCCTCGGGTTGGGGGCGCACCTCTTCGAGGTCGACGAAGGGCAAACCGGCGTCGGAAATGGCGGCCCCGTTGGCGGGGTGGTGGGAAGGAGAAAGGCTCATGCGATGGGCTTGACGATAAAGCTTACGTGTGCGGACGCGGAAATGGCGTCAATGTTCATCCTTGCCGCCGCCAGCCCGAGCCAAATCCTACCGCGTAGAGGATGGTCCAAAACGCGAAGTCGAGACCGGTCTTGTTCGGATCGACGAACCAGGCGCCCGCCGAAGCCGCCCCGAGGAGCAGGAGGGTCAGCCCCACCGCCGCCGGCCCCTTGCCGGAATGAGCGGCTTGGCGCATGGCTCGGCCGCCCAGACTCCCGGCCAGATAGAAGAACACGTTGGCCAGGATTTCGAGAACGAAGTTGGGCATGGCACAATGGTGGCGCGATGGTTCTTGGCGTGGCCGCTGCCCTCCTGCTGAATGGGACCTTTGCCGGTTCCGGCCCCCGCATCGTCGCCGCCGCGCGCGATCAGTTGACCTGGGGGACCACCTACGATCCGGCCTATGTGCGGCTGGCGTTTCCGGGCGGCGACGTGCCGCGGACGCGGGGCGTCTGCACCGACGTCGTCATTCGCGCCCTGCGCACCGTCGGCAAGGACCTCCAGCAGCTGATCTACGAAGACAAGAAGCGAAATCCGGGAACCTATCCCAAATATCCGGGCGGTAAAGCGCTCGATCCCAATATCGACCATCGTCGATGCCCGAACCAACGCGTTTTCTTACGACGCTTCGGCCGGTCGCTGACGTTGAAGACCGACGCTCCGAACCTGGCCCATTGGAAGCCGGGGGACATCGTCTTTTGGAAATTGCCAAGCGGCCTCGACCACGTGGGGATTGTCACCGATCGCTTGAGTTCAGACGGGCTGCCCTGGGCCATCCACAACCTAAGGACGCCGATGGAAGAACCGGTCCTCGCCGATTGGAAGATCGTGGGGCATTTCCGATATCCCTGACCGGTCCCTAAGGTTTCTTCTTAAACTTTAAACTAATCGAATTGATGCAGTACCTCAGCCCAGTTGGGCGCGGACCATCGTTGAAGACATGGCCCATATGGCCGCCGCACCGGTCGCAGTGCACTTCGACACGAACCATTCCGTAACTGGTGTCGCGGGTTTCGCCGATTACATCCTTATCGATCGGCTTCCAGAAGCTCGGCCAACCCGTGCCGGAATCGAACTTGTGGTCGCTCGAAAACAGGGGCAGATCGCAGCCCGCGCAAAGGTAGACGCCCTTTTCATGGTTGTTGTGGTACTTGCCGGTGAAGGCGCGCTCGGTGCCCTGCTCTCGGAGCACCCGAAAAGCCTCGGGGCTCAAGATTCGCCGCCATTCGGCCTCGCTCTTGACCACGCGGTCCTTCCGCGGAGGATCGGCGGCCTTTCCGGTTTGGGTGGGCGCGCGAAACGCAACCGCCGCCAGCACGGCGCCGATGAGAAGGAGCGGAACGAGAGCCTTCATAGTCAATAAGAATGGACGGAAGGGCGCAAGGGTTCCGATGCTCAGCCTTCAAAGAGCGCGTTGAGCAAGCGGCCCAGCCGATAGCCGGCCAGCGCCGCCTGCCGGCGCGAAGCCTTCTGGCACTCCTCCAGATAGCCCTTCGATGGCTCCGTGTTTTCCTCGAGTTTGTAAACCAGACGGCGCGCCAGCGCGAGCCCTTCCTTGGCCCAAACGTGAGGATCGTCGATTCCGATCTCGTTTCCGAAGCTCGACTCCGGATTGAGCTTGATCGCCAGTTCCGCCTCCTCGGAAACCGCATCGCGGCCCTTTGCGTCGAGGGGCCTTTCGATAAAAGGAAACGCCCCGCCCCCCGAATCCCAAAGAAAATGAAGGTTGCTCGGCGCCGGGTTCATGCTTTTGGGGGGCAGAATCTTGAATTCGTTTCCGCCTCGGTCGCCTTGGGGAAAGGCGTCGGTATCGCGCGCGACGCAGTGTAGCGGCTGATGGATATCGCCCACATAGTGCAGCAGGTGGCGCAGCGCATCCGCCTTCTCCAGCTCGGTGGTCGAAGCCCGCTTGGCATCGGCCGAAAACTTCTGGATCGCCCACACGACGTTCTGCTGAGCGGGGCCGAGCGTGGTGCTTTTGCCGTCCGTACGGAAATGGTAGTTGATGTAATGCCACGGACCGTTTTCCCGATTTCGCATATCGTCGGCCCAGCACGCCGCGGTGAGCAAACTGTTCGTTTTCGGGGTGCCGCCGATGGCGATCAGGGCGAGAATCCGAGTTTTGGCGTTGAACGTGAGTTGACGCTCGGCGATGCTCGCGACCACCATATGGCCGAAATCGTTCCAAGCAAAGCCGGCGGTGGCAAGGCTCGCCAGGGCCAACAACGCGGCGGTTCGGGAAAGGAAACGCATGGACATAAGGTTACCTACGCCTCTTGGACGCGTGGCCGCCCGGCTCGGGTCGGCGAATCCGCCGATCCGTGGACGCCATTTGGCACGTCGAAGGCGTAGATTGAAAGCAATGCGCGGTCTTGCCCTGTTTCTCGTTCTCCTGCCCGGTCTGGCTTTGGCCCAGATCGAATACACCCTCACGCCCGAGCCAGCGGCCCAATCGATTCGGGTGAAAGCGACCTTGGAGGCCAAAACGGGCGAGACCGAGTTTCGCATTCCGGCTTGGTGTCCCGGTTATTACGTTTTGCAGGACTATCAAAAGAAGATCTCCGATGTCAAGGTCACCGATGCCCAAGGCCGAATCCTTGCAACCTCATCCTCCGATCCCCGAAGCTGGAAAGTCGCGGCCCCGGCCGGCACGAAGCTGACGTTGAGCTACCGTGTTCTTGGGGATGACGGCGGGCTTGGGTTTTTCGCGGTTGCCGTCAAGCCCCACACGGTTTTCATCAACGGCCCGGCGGCATTCATTTACGTCGTCGATCGCTTCATGGAGGCCGTGCAGGTTCGATTCAACCTTCCGCCGAAGTGGGAAGTGGCAACGGCCATGGATCCTTCCGGGCCCGGTGTCTGGACCGCTGAAGGCTACGACGAGCTCCTGGACCACCCGATCCAACTGGGTCTCTTCGAGCGTCGGAAGTTCGAGGTGGAGGGGCTCCCGTTCGAAGCCGTCTTCGTCAGTGAGGACCTGAAGGTCCAGGCAAACCCCGAGGAGGAGGCGAGGCAGCTTGCTCAACTGAGCGTGCCCGCAATCCGAATGATGGGGGGCGCCCCGTTCAAGCGCTATCTCTATCTGATCCACTTGGCGATCGGCGACTTTTCCGGCGGGCTCGAGCATCGGGCCAGCACCGTCCTCGCCGTTCCGAACATGGCCAAGCTGCGGTTGAACGAGTTGGCGACTCACGAGTTCTATCATGTCTGGAACGTCAAGCACATCCGGCCGGCGGTGCTCGGCCCCTTCGATTACACCAAAAAGGTGCGTACGCGAAATCTCTGGTTCTCCGAAGGGGTCACCGACTACTACGCCCATGTGCATGCCTACCAGTCCGGATTGCGCACGGCCCAGGACATGCTCCAGGGCTTCACCGACCAGATCGCCGAGCTCGACGCCAGCCGCACCCGGAAGTCGAAGACCCTCGAAGATGCCGGACTCGAAGCGTGGGAAAACGGAAGCATCGGCACCGGGGACTTGAGCTACTACACCAAGGGCAGCGTCGCCGGCCTTGTGTTCGACGCGGCAATCCGCGCGCAGACCGGCGGTAAGAAATCGCTCGACGACGTGATGCGGCTCTTGTTCTCGAGGCATCGCCTGCCCAAACCTGGGTTTGAAGAGGATGGGCTGAGAAAAGCGATCAATGAGGTGGCAGGGGCCGACCTATCCGAACTCTATCGAAAGGTGGTTCAATCGACCGAGGACATGCCCTACGAGGGGCTGCGGGCGCTCGGGCTGCGCGTGCGGAAGCCGGGGGATGGTTCTCGAGATCTGGGTTTCCGGCTGGATCAGGATCGGGTGGCCGAGCTGGACGAGGACCTGCGGGGTCAGGGCCTGCAGAAAGGCGACCGGATCGTGAGCGTCGGCGAATCCCGGTTTGGATTGGGCTGTTTTGCCCCGCTGGCCAAAGCGGAGGAGTACACGTTGGCGGTTTCGCGCAGCGGGGGCGAAAAACGTCTTCGGCTCCGCGTTCGCCTCGCGAAAACGACCGGCCTCACCCTCGAATTCGATCCGTTTGCGGCAGCCGAGGCGGAACAGCGGCGCGAAGAGTGGCTGAAGCGCTAGGCTCGGCACGGCTTTTGCCATCTGTGGAATAATCGATTTGTCCGCCGAGGAGCGCTGCGACGTCCGCAATAGGATGGCCAGGCTCGGTGGAAGGGGTGGAACCCCCCGCTAACGGCGCTCGCATGACGAAGGTCCTGCGGGCGTTTTTTGGTTTTGCCGGTTGGGGAAGTCCGGGTTCGGATGGGTCCGAAGGGACCGATGAGCCGGACGCGAACCTCCTTGGGGAAACAAAGGCGCCGCAGACTGAGAATGAGGCGTACCGAAGATGCAGACGACCATGAATCCAATTCAGACCGACTTTCAAGTCGCCGACCTGGGGCTTGCCCCCTGGGGACGCAAAGAGATCGCCATCGCCGAAACCGAGATGCCCGGCCTGATGGCGATCCGCGAAGAGTTTTCTCGAAGCCAACCTCTCAAGGGAGCCCGTATCGCCGGATCGCTCCACATGACGATCCAGACCGCGGTTCTCATCGAATCGCTGAAGGCGTTGGGCGCCGACGTGCGCTGGGCGAGCTGCAATATTTTCAGCACCCAGGACCACGCCGCCGCCGCGATCGCCGAGGGCGGAACCCCGGTCTTCGCCGTGAAGGGCGAGACGCTGGAGGAGTACTGGGAATACACCCATCGGATCTTCGAATGGGCCGATGGCGGCACGCCCAACATGATCCTCGACGACGGCGGCG
>CAYONY010000165.1:0-7568 GCA_964405415.1 uncultured Fimbriimonadaceae bacterium
CATAATCGAGCCATGCTCGCCGCCTTTCTGACCCTTGCCGTCCTCGGTCCTACCCAAGAGCCTCCCGCCCTCGACCGCTTCGTCTATCCCCTTGTGAAGGCCCCGGCGACCCCGCCGGTCGTCGTCGATGCCACCGACTTCCCCGAGGGCCAGGCCTGGGGTGATGCGGCGAAGAAGCTGGTCGAAGCCTGGTTCCCTCGCGTCTGCGAATTGCTAGCGACCGAAGATTACAAAGCTCCCGCCGAGATCCGGCTCGTGATCAAAAAGGAGATCAATGTGCCCGCCTACGCGAGCGGCGGCACGATCACCATCAACGGAAAGTGGATCACCCAGCACCCGGACGATCTGGGGATGGCGGTGCATGAGCTGGTCCACGTGGTCCAGCAGTATCCGAACTCGCGCACGAAGCCCGGCTGGCTGGTGGAGGGGATCGCCGATTACATCCGCTGGTGGCGCTACGAACCGGAATATCACGCGGTACGCGGCCGGCCGAGGATCGACCCCGAGAAGTCGAAGTACACCGATTCCTACCGGACGACGGGCTATTGGCTGGCGTGGGCTTCGAAGAAGTACCACTTGGGGCTGGTTCCGGCGTTGGACCGGGCGCTGCGCAAGCGCGAAGACCCGATGCCGGTGTTTGCGAAGTTGACCGGCAAGGACGCGGATGGGCTGTGGAAGGAGTTCTTGGAAGGGAAGCCTTGAGAACAAGCCAACGTAGCGAGATCCACCAATTCAGATAAAACGCATTACCTGAGCCAAACCCAATGTAAGGGTCTCTTCAAGCCATGGCTTAAATCGCAACCTCATTTGCTCTAAGGTCTCGGTTGAATAAAATTCAAATGGTGCAAGTACAATGTCAATGGACTCCCGTTGAGCTGGGCCCTCATCCTGGGCTATCTCAATAATCTCAAATACTGCTGCGCAAACGACAACACCAAGGTCTCGACCACGAGCATGAAAGTGAAGGAGCAATTGTGTCCTAGGGCTCGTATCGAAACGCAAACGCGCCCAACCCCTAAAAGCTCCCATGTCAGCAAAATAGTGGTGGGCCTTCGCAAACCGTATTGCTTGACTTTGATAATAATGTTCGTTCAGTCGACTGTTTCGTTCGGAATCTGCATTTAGCCCCTGATCCTTCAACTTCATTGACGTAGCTTGAAACAATTCTTCCGCATTAGCAATTAACTTGTCGGCGTTTTGAAGGAGTCTCTTTTGCGCTGTCCTACGTTCCTCCTCCCTCTTCTTGAGAAGATCGCCAATCGACTCTATTGCCAGACCGAGGGTTCCGCGGGATTCAGCTTGAACCTCCTCGGCGAGCCGAAGCGCCAACTCAAACCTCTGCAATTGACTCTTCGCAAAGTACTCCACCAATGGTTGCAAATTGCCTCTATCTGCAAGTTCAAGTGCCTCTATGTATTTTGCGGTCTCGTCCCTACTTACGATGAGGGGAAATAGGCCTGCTTTCAAAAACACTAGGCCTGCTATGCAACGCGCTACTCTGCCATTGCCATCTTGGAAAGGATGAATCTGAACGAACCTATGGTGCACCCAAGCGGCAGAAACCTCAGGCGAAATTCCCTTCCTGGAGTGCCCGCAATGCAACTCCACTAACCGATCCATTTCGGATGCCACATGCTCTGGGGGGCAATATCTTAAGACTGTATCTTCGTCTTTTCTAACCTGGTTATCCGTCCTCTTCCAGTCTCCATGGAGAAGTTCAACTTCGATTGCTTCACCGGAAGGCGTCAAGGCATCTGTAGTTGTCTGATGTTGCGTCAGCAAGTGGTGTAATTCTTTGATAGACGACGTTGAAATAGGATGGTCATTTTTAATAAAGCGATCCCACATCCATTGTTGTGCGTCAAGGGCGCTTTGGAGGATACTCACCACATATTGCGGAGGCTTGTTAGAGGATCCGTGCGGGATCAAGCTTGCTTTAATGCCCTCCTCAACAAGAACCTCCGTGACACCCCGGTCCAACTGAAACACTTTTGCAAATCGTCGGTCAAGCCTCTCGGCAAAGTGCACGTACGCCTCAGACTTTTGTAAATCAGCTTTCCTTTCGTTCCACAGCGCTGAAGCACTTGCTAACTGTGGGTTCGCGAGGTCCATGTCGCCATCGCTAAGTTCCGTAATACCATCCGGGAATGGCCAAATCCACTGCTCTTTCATATTTGTCGACTCACTGAGTCTGGCTCTTGTACTTTCGCATTGTGACACCAAAGTGCGGATAGTGAGCGGGACCATTTCCGCCCCTTTGAGGATCAGCGATTTCCTCAAGGTACGGACGCAGAAGATGACATTGGCGTCAACAATGGTTGAATCTGGCTCGGCATAATCAGAACCATGTGCAGCGAACGCCGCATCGTCTTCACCGGAAAAGGCCAGGTCGAGCTGGAAAGCTACGAGCCCGAGCCCATCCGCCCCGGGACCGTCCGCGTCAAAGCCAAGACCTCGCTCATCAGCACCGGCACCGAGGGTATCTGCTTCTTGCGCAACTTCGAACCGGGAAGCCATTGGGACGACTGGGTCAAAAGCTATCCCTTCCGCGCCGGCTATATCGTGGTGGGGAACATCGCCGAGATGGGCGAAGGGGTCACCGAATTCCACGAGGGCCAGCTCGTCGCGGTACGCATTCCCCACGCCTCCGATACCGTCGTCGACGCCAAAATCGTCCACCCCGTCCCCCCCGACGTCCTCGCCGCCGACGCCCTCTGGTTTGCCCTCGCCACCGTCGGGTTCATGGGGGCCAAGAACGCGAAGTTCCATCTCGGAGACTTCATCGCGGTCGTTGGGGCCGGCCCGGTCGGGCAGATGGCGATCCGATGGGCCGCGGCCGCCGGAGCCCGCCACGTCGCCGCCATCGACCCCGTCGCCTGGCGGCTCGAACTCGCCAAGCAAGGCGGCGCAAGCGCCGTTCACGCCGGCACCGCGGAAACCGCCAAAGAATGGCTCGCCACAATCGACGGGGGCCGCATGCCCGACATCGTCGTCGACGCCACCGGCCACACCGCCGTCTTCGACAAATGCCTCGCCCTCCCGCGCGACCGTGGCCGCGTCCTGCTCCTGGGCGACACCGGCGAGCCGACCAAGCAGCACCTGACCAAAGACGTGCTGCGCCGCGGCCTCGAGATCGTGGGCGCCCACATCTACCACGAAGAGGGCATCTGGGACGAGCGAACGGTGGTCAGGTTCTTCTTCGACCTGCTCCGGCGCGGCCGCTTTCCGGTCCAGGGGCT
Source organism: uncultured Fimbriimonadaceae bacterium (assembly GCA_964405415.1). Classification (GTDB taxonomy): domain Bacteria; phylum Armatimonadota; class Fimbriimonadia; order Fimbriimonadales; family Fimbriimonadaceae; genus CAYONY01. Next base: position 3,240 of record CAYONY010000165.1, read on the forward strand.
CAACACCCACGTCTACGCGCCCGAGGACTGCAAAAGCGCCTACGCGAACCTCATCGAGGGCCGCGAAAAGACGATGGGTATTCGGTTTGCTTGGGACTAGAACTGGTAGTAAACAAGCCAGGCTTTTTCTGGAATGCGATCCCACGCGATCTTTTGTATGATCTTGCGCTTCAGCCCGCTCATTCCTGCAGGGCTTTGCAAGTCGCTCTCAACATATCGTAGGCGGCCTTCCAAAGCACTCAATTGAGTTCGAAGTCCGGCGTTTTCGCCCCGAAGCCCCTCGATCTTCGACTCGAGCGACTTGCTTTTTGAATCGAGCGCTTTGTTTGCCGCATCCAGTTTGCTCTCAAGTGACTCGACTCTCCATGTAAGTCGTTCGAGCGGAGTCGCAACCCGGTTCCTATCCGTCAGCCCAGGGGGGATCTGGGCACTCACTTGTTGAAACACGAACAGTCCGATAACTGGGACAAGTGTAGCCACCGCCACTAATTTGGTCTCACGTTTCATGAGAGCACCTCCGCTGGAGCCGGAGCCTACCACTAGTCTGCACTCTTGGCGACTCGGGCGGGTAACTTAAGTCCGAGGTCAAGCTCCCCATGTCCGAACCGATTGCCCGCCGTGAATTCATCCGCCGTTCTGCCACTTCCGCCGCCGCCCTTGCCGTCGGCGCGATCACGGTGGACGCCGCCACCGGCTCCGCCAAGACCAAACCCCAGCGGCTGCGTACCGAGCCCGGAGCCGCCGCCGGTTTGGCGGCGCCGAAAATGGCCAAAGTTCGCGTCGGGTTCATCGGGGTGGGCGCGCGGGGAAGCGGCCACGTCCAGCAGATGCTCCTGATCGACGGGGTTGAAGTCAAAGCAATCGCTGACCTCTATCCGGATTGGGCGGAGCGCTCGGCCAAGGCCTGTACCGACAAGGGCCGCCCCAAACCCACGATTTACGGCCCGGGCAAAGACAGCTACAAGGCGATGCTCCAGCGGGACGACATCGACATCGTCATCATTTCGACCCCCTGGGAAGAGCACGTCCGCATGTGCGTCGATGCGATGAACAACGGCAAGCACGCCTTCACCGAAGTGCCCGCGGCGTATACGGTGGACGATTGCTGGAGGCTGGTGGAGACCAGTGAACGCACGCAGAAGCACTGCATGATGATGGAGAACGTCAACTATGGCCGCGAAGAGCTGATGGTGCTCAATATGTGCCGGCTGGGCGTGTTCGGCGAACTGCTCCACGGGGAGGCGGCCTACATCCACGACTTGCGGGGCCAGATGCACGAAGTTGAGCGCGGCACCGGTTCGTGGCGGACCGTTCATTACCAAAAAAGAAACGGAAACCTCTACCCAACCCATGGGCTCGGGCCGGTCGCCCAATACATGAACATCAATCGCGGCGACCGGATGGACTTCCTTTCGAGCGTCTCCTGCAACTCAAGGGTCCGCGAGATCTACGGCAAGAAGAGCTTCCCGCCCGATCACAAGTGGAATAAAGGCAAGTTCGTTTGTGGAGACATCAACACGTCGATCGTTCGGACGGTCATGGGCAAGACGCTGATGATCCAATGGGACGAGCAACTGCCGCGACCCTACACCCGCCACAATCTGATCCAGGGGACCAAAGGATGTTGGGGCGGCTTTCCCAACCGAGTCGTAATCGAAGGGGAAACGCCTTCGACCGAGTCTTGGGTTCAGCGCGAGGCGCTCACCAAGCTCTTTGAGAAGTACGACCATCCACTCTATAAGAAGATCGCCAACGACCCCGCCAACCAGGGCGGCCACGGCGGCATGGATTTCATCATGCTGTGGCGGATCGTCTATTGCCTTCGCAACGGGCTGCCCCTCGATCAGGACGTCTACGATGCGGCGGTCTGGTCGGCGGTGGGTCCGCTCAGCGAGTGGTCGGTGAAGAACCGGGGGCGTTCGATCGATGTGCCCGATTTCACCCGGGGCAAATGGAAGACGATGGAGCCGCTGGGAATCGTGGGCTGAGATCGGGCCATTCCCAATGCTCTGGCAAGAGCAAGCCAGGCATCTGGCCCGATTTCTTCAATAGGGACCGCTATCGGCCAAAGAGGCGCGTCGGCCGTTTTTCCGATTTGGCCGCCTTCGTGGGCCAAGCCGGCTGAGAGACAACCCGTGCGCTCCGATCGACCCGTTTGATCGAATGCTTCGAAAGGGGAATCTCGGTGCGGAGAAGGCGCTCAATGTTGCGGACGTCTTTGTGCTGTTCCGGCGTGGCCAACGTGATCGCCAGCCCCGAGGCGCCGGCGCGTCCCGTGCGGCCGATCCGGTGCACATAGTCTTCCGGCTTTTCTGGAATGTCGTAATTGATGACCAACGAGATCTCTTTGACGTCGATCCCTCGGGCCGCGATGTCGGTCGCCACGAGCACCCGGTAGGTGCCCTTCTTAAAGCCCTGAAGGGCGGCCTGGCGCTGGGGGAGCGTTCGGTCGGAATGGATCTCCGCCGATGCGTGACCCATTTTGTGCACGTTGCGGGCGAGCTTGCGCGCCCCATGACGCGTCCGCGCAAAAACCAGGACGCTTCCATTGTGCTCGGCCAAAAGCTGCTCCAGCATTTCCCCTTTGTATTCGTGGGGAACCAGGACCAGCTGTTGCTCGACTTCGGCGACGACCTCGCCCGAGCGATCGACCTCGACCGTTACCGGCTCGATGAGGAACTGATCGGCCAGGTCAGCGATTTCGCGCGGCATCGTCGCCGAAAAGAGAAGGGTCTGGCGTCGTTCGGGCAATCGACTGAGAATCTTTCGGACGGCGGGGGCAAACCCCATGTCGAGCATCCGGTCCGCCTCATCGAGCACGAGGATCTTCATCCGCCGCAGGTCGGCAGTTTTCTGATCCATGTGGTCCTGAAGCCGGCCGGGCGTGGCGACGAGCACGCTTGGGTTCTTCCGAAGCTCGGCGATTTGCGGGCGCATCGGCGCCCCGCCGATCAACAGCGCGGTCGAGATGCCCAGCATCCCGAACACTTCCTGAATCTGGATCGCAAGTTCGCGCGTAGGGGCCAATACGAGCGCGGTTTCGAGAGGCCGCAGCCGGACCGCGATGGGAAGGGCAAACGCGAGGGTTTTGCCGGAACCGGTCTTGGCCAGGCCAATAAGGTCCCGACCCTCCATGGCCGGCGGAATCGCCTGGCGCTGAATGGGGGTGGGAGTGATGAAGCCGAGGCGATCGAGTTTCGAAAGCACGCTCGGCGTGAGGGGCAGGGACTTGAAGCCCTGCGAGGTTCTATCTTGGTACATAAAAAGGACCTGCGCCGTAAAGCAAAGGCGCCAGGCTACGAACAGTATGACGTATTTCTACATCTTGGGTTCCGATGACCTAGGATCGGTTGGTTTTTGAGCACGCAACACCCCTGATTATCTTCCGCCATTGGCCCGCGAAGGCGGTTCGAGCCGGAGATCGCGCCGCGCCGTCCAAACCCCATCGGGTGCTCGATGGGGGCTGAGAATGAACTTGAAGTGGCCCTCCATCGTTCGGTTTTTGGCTTTGATCGCCTCGCTGAGAAGGGGGTCGCCGGTGAAAAGGAAGTCTTCGATCCAGTGCTCCGGAAAGCCGTCGGCGGTGAGGGTCGCATGGATGTGGGCGGCCGCGCTGCGTCCGGGATAAGGCGCGGGGCGCACGGTTCGAAACTCATAGAGACCCTCGGAATTCGTCAGCATCCAGCCCCTCAAAAGGCCATGCCGAGCCGCGTTTCCGGTGCCGGTTTTGCCGCGCGAATAGTGGCCTTGGGCATCGGTGTGATAGACGTAAACCAAGACTCCCGGCGCTGGCGTCTTGCCGTCCGGTCTATAAACGATGCCGGAGATGAGAAGCGGATCGCCCGGCTCATCCGGTTTGGAGATGCGGGTTCGCCAACTCACCCCGGCGGGCGCCTCGGCCGCGCCACTCCACTCCGTTCCCCCGATCGGCTTGGCGAAGCGGCGAAAGGCCTCGTCGCCATCAAGCGGAGCCGGGCTGGCGGCCCAAGCGACGAAGAGGGCGATCGAGAGGCTCATGAACGGAGATACGCGAATGATCGTTTTTGGGGTGCCATTGAGGATTGGTTGAACGGGAAAAGAGCGTCCGGGTACCGGCCGCCCCCCCCAATTCTGCGGTCGGCCCGGGCCTACTCCAGGAAGCGGTCCATCGGGCCAAGCTCCGCGACCGCTTCGCGCACCGCTTCCAGCTCCGTTTGCGATCGGGCGAGCGCATCGCGCACGCTGAGTCCGGCAAAGGGATCGTCGTGAACATCGCGCAGAAGCGCCTCGAGCTGCGTGCGGGCCAACCGCACCGCTCCCAGATTTGCCGCCGCGAAACTCGCATCTTGG
>CAYONY010000166.1:0-7548 GCA_964405415.1 uncultured Fimbriimonadaceae bacterium
AAGCCGGCGCGCCACCGAAATGAGCGCGGCCTCGGCCCGGGGCGAGCGGGGGCGGCGTTCGGCAAGCGCCTCCAACGCGTCCAAGTCCTTCCCGCCCAGCATCGCCGCGTCGTAGCGGACGTAAGTGTCCAAGAAGGGATCGAGTTTCCGGGTGCCCCAAAGGACCGGTTTTCCTTTGGGCCGGGTGCTCGCCAGATAGTCTCGAAGGCCGTTCATGCGGGGCCGGCGCAAGGCTTCGGGCAGAACCTCGGTGCGCATCGCGACAAAGTCGTCGCGGGTGGCTTCGTTGCCGGCGAGGTCTCGGTAGACGGAAAGGGCCTCGCGGAGGCGGCCCGCGCTTTCCAGCCGTACCGCTTTCTTCAGCGCCACTTCGGCGGGATCCGCGGCCTCCCGCTCATCCCATCCGGCGCCATCGCGAAGGCCGAGATAGTCGGTACCGGACCGGCCGGTTTCGGTGTTGCTGCTATAAAACGAATTCCAGTAATAGCCGACCTTGCGCGGCGGCCGGCCAAAGTCGATGTTGTCAGTGCGAAAATGCACGCCGTCCGTCACGTAATAGATGTGCGCTCCCGCTAGGTTTGCACCGACTACCGCCAACGCCAAAAGCCATCGCCGTCTCATTGCATCGCCCCTCGTACCGAAAACTCCACCGGCTGCTCGCCTCGGATCGATTCAAACCCGCCCGGACCTCGTGCCATCCACCTCAACCGGGCCGAACTTACGGTCGACTTCGACCCGAACGAGATCAGCCCCGAACGCAGCGTCTGCCCCGCCGCCAGCCTCGGCGCTTTGAAAAGCACCGCGTTGGCCCGCATCGGCCCGCTCGGGATCAGCTCGCCCATCGCTTCATTCCAAATCCCGACCGCGCCATTGGTGAAGTCACCGGGTTGGACTTCTTCTAGCCCCGGCCCATCGAACACGGCCAAGACAAAAACCGGCGTCTCTCCCGGAAACGTGCCGGCCGCCCCCTCGTTCTTCAGCTCCAAACGAAAATCGTCGACGCCGACGTCGCGGCCCTCCCGGTTGAGCCGGGCTCTCAGGTCCGCCGTCGAGGGCTCGCCCCGCAGCGCCCGGGCCAGCGAAGAAAGCGGCAGGGTCATCGATTCGCCCGGCTCCGGAAAACGGTAGAGAATTGCCCCTTTTAGGTTGGCCGGATGGGATTCGCGGAGCGTGCGCATCGGCTGGACGAGCATTTCCGGAGTGGGAAGGATGTAGGTGATCGCGTAGCCGAGCCCCCGGCCGCCCCGGCCCGGTTCGCGCGCGCGAAACCGGACGAGGTCTTCGCCGATGTAGTCCCCCGGCCGCGCCGCCGGACCTCCTTTGCCGTTCATTCCGAAGAAGGCCTCGGGAACCAGCGCGGGGTGCCGCATCGCCTCGTCGACGCTCAGACCTCGGTAGGTGCGTTGGAGCTTGCCGTTCGGGTCGAAGAGAAGCGCATGGCCGTAGGTGGGAAGGCCGATGCGGAAGGCGCCCCCGAGACGCCCGATCCGTTCGAGGCCGCGCGCCAATTCGGCCGGGTCGGAGATCGGCTTGGGGTCGTTTACCGACTTTGGCGTTCGTCCTTCGTAGAACTGCGGGACGAGGAAGTCGACGGACTCGACGAGTGCGTCGATGCGATCGGATCCCAACCAGGTCGTGAGCGCGGTGGCCGAGAGCTCGGTTCCTTTGGGCAGCTCCTTTCGAAGCGCCACGAGCAGCCGGGCATAGGTTGGGACTAGTCGCGTCGGGACATCGACATCGAGCTGGACCCCCACCACCTGGGCGCTTGCGGTTTCGGCTCTCGCGCGGGTTTCGGCGATGACCTCCGCCATGGCATGCGCCGCGTCACGGAGCGGCAATTGGTCGAGCCGTCCCGCCAGGGCGGCGGTGCCGTTGAAGACGAGCACCAGCGGCAGGCCTTCCGTACCCGATTGGAAGTCTTGAGGCAGTTGGGCAATGACCTTCGCATTCTTCAGCCCAAAAGTCGCGGCTCGAACGTAGACCCGCCCGATGCCGAGTTCGCGAAGCTGTTTGGCGTCGTTATCGGTAAGGCGATAGGGGGTGTGCCAATACCAGATGCCGAGGTCGAGGTCGTTTTGGGTGCAGGTGCGCTCGCGGCAAGAGACGCTCGTGAGAAGAACGAGCGCCGCGAGGGCGACAATGGCGCGTGCGCGCATGGGAGTGGGTTGATTGTGGTGGGCGAAATGGGGGTGCGTCAAGGGTCGAGACCGGATTCGCACTAAATGTCTTCTCGGGTCAATCGGTCGGCCCTCGCGCGTTGCCAAAGGACCTGCAGCCCTCGTTTCAGACGCACGCGCCAATCGCGAAATGGAGCGCGTGGCTTTAGCCCGCGCCCCGGTCCGCGGCCTTTAGGCCGCGCCCTTCGGCAACGCGAACGCCACAAACCGGTCCCCGCTTTTCGTCCCCAGCTTGCCCCCGCCTCCCGCCGCGATCACCACGTACTGCCGCCCGTTCGCCATGTAAGTGCACGGCGTCGCATAGCCGCCGGCGGGCAGCTTGGCCTCCCAAAGGAGCTTGCCCGTGGACTTGTCATAGGCATGAAGCCGCTCATCCATCGACCCGCCGATTAACACCAGCCCGCCCGCCGTCACGATTGCACCGCCAAAGCTCTCGGTTCCGGTGAGCGGCCCGCCCGCCTTTGTCAGTTCGGGATAACCGCCCAAGGGCACTTGCCAGGCAATCTCGCCCCGGTTCAGATCGACGGCGGTGAGCGTTCCCCACGGCGGTTTGATCGCCGGGTAGCCGTCGACGTCGTTGAAATGAAATGCGTTGTGGAAACGATCGGTTCGGCCCGGCGTCTTTTGCGTTCCCTGAAGACCATAGGGCGTGGGCGCGTTGGGCCCTGTTTTTCCGATCGTCAGCACCATCGGCGTGTTGTTGATGTTGACGAAAAGGTATCCGGTCGCCGGGTCGTAAGCGGCTCCCGACCAGGTTGCCCCGCCATGCCACGCCGGCGCCCCGATCGTTCCCGGCTCGCCTCCCGGAGTGAAGATCCCCTCGGAACGATATTCCCGAAATCGGCGAAGGGCGTCGGCGTGGGCTTCCGGGGTCCGGGTGGTGAGGTCGGCTTCGGTGACCTTGGTGAGCCCCAAAGCGGGCGGTTTCAACGGAAAAGGCTGGGTCGCGGCAGGGGATTCGCCGGGCACGGCACCCCCGGGAACGGGCCGATCTTCCACCCCGAACAAAGGCTTGCCGCTTTGGCGGTCGAAGACGAAGCAGTAGCCGGTTTTGGTGACCTGGGCGGCGGCGTCGATCCATCGACCCCCGTGTTTCACCCGCACCAGCACCGGCGGACAGGGCAAGTCGAAATCCCAAAGGTCGTGACGGACGGTCTGGAAGTGCCAGATCCGCCGGCCGGATCCGGCGTCGAGGGCGAGCGTGCAGTTGCCGAAGAGGTTGTCGCCGGCGCGGTCGCCGCCAAACCAGTCGTAGGCCGGGGACCCCGTTCCGGCAAAAACGAGGCCTCGCTTTTCGTCGAGCGTGAGCCCGCCCCAGGCGTTGACCCCGCCGCGGTCTTGCCACCCCTCGGCGGGCCAGGATTCGTGGCCGTATTCGCCGGGGCGGGGCACAGTGCGAAAGCGCCAGCGCTCCTTGCCGGTTCGTAGGTCGAAGGCGCGGATGTCGCCGGGAGCCCCGGGGCGGGCGCCTTCGGTGGAGGTGGAGCCGCAGATCACGAGGTCGCGAAAGACGATCGGCGGAGACGTCATGCCAAGATCGCGGATTTCCGGCCGTTCGAGGCCGTCTCTAAGCTCGACGATCCCTCCTTGGCCGAAGGCGGGGTCGGGCCGGCCGGTTTTGGCGTCCAGCGAAATCAGTTGGCCGTCGGCCGTGCCGAGGAACACGCGTTTTTCTTTTCTGAAGGTGCCGTAGGCGACCCCGCGATTCACGCCGCCAGACACGGGACTTGCGATCGCGTAGCGGGACTTTCCGGGCGTGAACCTCCACTTTTCTTGGCCGTTGACGGGGTCGAGGGCGGCGACCGACCCGCGCGCCGTCGTCACGAACATCGTGCCGTCGACGACGATCGGCGTGCATTCGATCGTGGTGGAATTGCCGCTGCCCGCGTCTCCCACTTTATATTCCCAGGCCAGCTGGAGTTGCTGAACGTTGGTGCGGTCGATCTGTGCCAGGGTGGAGTAGCGCATCCCACCGGGGTCGTTGCCGGTGCGAGGCCAATCCCCTTTGGGGGCGACGGCGAGCAGAAGTCCGAAGGCCCATAGGGACATGGCGCGAGGATACCGGCCCTGAGCGGATCCATTGGGTGGTTTTGCCGCCGGGGGATGCTTCAGAGGCTCCTCGATGTTCGCCGCCGGCAGGACATCCGCGCCTCGCCCGCGAACAAGCCCCTGGCAACCATGCGAGCCAAGCGACCTCCTGAAGGCTATTTCCGTTCCCAATGGAAGCGTATCTATTGGATCGGAATTCCCCTGCTTGTTGCCTTGATTGCCGCATGGGCTGGCGACCTTGTGGCTCGCGATATCGATCCTCTTAACGAATTTGAATGTGACCGGCAGAATCAACTGGGCCTACGCACGCCGGCTCCGGTCCTACCCAATATAGCCATCATTGGTTACGACTCGAAAAGTCGTGAGCGCCTGCCGCTCTATAAAGATGGCGCCATCGATCGTATCGTCTATGCCAACTTGATCCGCAAACTGAGGCGGTGCGGAGCCAAAGCACTTCTCGTCGACATCACCTTTGATTTGCCTCGGCCGGAAAGTGATCGTAACTTGCGAGCGGCTTTGCATGAGCCCGGAACGATGGGAATCACTTTGGCCGCGTGTGATTTCGACGAGCCGGCGGACGCTCCCGAGGAACCGGATTACCAACTTTGGGGCTATGTGGACCTGGGCCATTTGGGGGCGGACTTTTCGAATGAACAGGTTCGCGCAGCGGCCAATTCGAGTTTCCGCGTCGTCGCCCATGCGATTGGCGCCGTGGCCTATCGCTACGATCGAAGGTTTTCTGATTGGGTGTTTCACGCTTCTCTGAGCAGCGTCTTTCACTACCTGGGCCTGAAGGAGTCCGAAATTGTTTTCGATCGAAGGCGTCGTGATCTTTATGCGGGAGACTATAAGTGGGCCCTGCAAGGCAACGACGCCATCCGCATTCATTGGACGGAAGACCTGACGCCATTTCCAACGTATGACCTTGCCGATGTCATGCTACAGTTGTCGGAAGAGGAACTGGCTTCAACATTCGGAGGCAAGCTTGTGCTCCTCGGGAAGCGGGAAGAGGCCGGAGATTCGGTTGCGACGCCAAAGGGCGATTGCTATGGGGTCGAATTCCTGGCGCAAACGGCGAATACGCTGCTATTGCCACCGAGTTTAAGGCTTTTCGATGCGGAAGGCTACTGGCATTACTCGTGGTGTCTCTTCTTGGCGTGGGGGGCCGGCCTCTCCGCGATGACGCGCCGTACGTTTTGGCTGTTTTTTGGCGCCCCCGCATTGCTCTTGGCGGCCGCGCTCGTGCCCGAGGCTATCGTCAGGATGCAAAGCGTCCTGCTGGAGACCGTCGCTCCCGTATCCGGCGTCATCATTGCCTTTTCCATCGGATTGGCGGTACGCCTCTTGCTGCCGGCGCCGGGACGGCCGGCCGGTTCGGAGTTCGAGGCGACGGCGGTGTTTGTCGACCTGCAGGGTTCCACGGTCCTGCTTCGAGATCTTGGCCCCCAGCCGTTTCGCAAGTTGTACGCAGACCTTTCGGGGCGGATTGCCACGGCGGCCCGAAGCTTCGGGGGAGAAGTTGAGCGCACCACGGGAGACGGAGCCCTTGTCCTGTTTCCCGCTGATCGTCACGAGAGTCACGCCTACCGAGCCCTCGACGCATGTTCCGCCATGGCGGCGGCGGCTCGTGAAGTCGGCAAACGGCATGGACGGTCCATCGGCCTGAGCTTCGGCATCGAGTCGGGGCGATTGACCGGAGCGTATGTCTTTGAAGGCGGAAGGCGGGCTTGGAGTAGTGCGGGAGCCGCGGTCAATCTCGCCAAAAGGTTGCAGGATGCCACGGGAGACTTGGGGAAATCTGTCGCGATCGGACCCGAAGCTTTCCGACGTCTCGGAGCGGATTCAGCGCTGGTTCCCGCGGGTGAAATCGAGGCGCAGGGCTTCGAAGGAAAGGTGGCGGTCTGGACGATCGCGGGGGAGGTGTGAATCGTGGATTACGGAATCGTCTTTGTCGTCGGCTTCATCGTCGGCTATTTCGTTGCCTGGCTGATGCTCAAAGGAAAGCTGCCGGATCGCATGCCTCGAATCTGGCCCAATCCGGCCGAGTTCAAAATGACGGGAGGCAAGATCGTCCGGGGGACCAGCACGATCAACAACCCCCTCAGCGAACCCCTTCAAAAGGGTGACAAGCTCTCGACGGGAATGCTTCAGTGGGCCACGATCGACGACGCGAATAAGCAGTGCCGCATCAAATTGGCCCCCCTTTCGGAGGCGCTTGTCTGGCACGAAGATGAGGATCCTCCCAGCAAGGCCTCCTACAAAAGTATTGAGATTACGGATGGAGACCTCTGGTATTTCGGCTTCGTTTCACCAACTCTGCGGACGCAAGGACCAGGCCGGCGCTTTGTGACGCGATGCAAGGGCAAAGCGGTCGGCGCCCGAGGAACGGATTACCACCTCGCCGTGACCAGCACCGGCTTCGACGTCACGGTATTCGATGGATTCGTCGACATCTGGGCGCCCGTCGCTGCCTTTGAGGAGGGCGCCGCGGAAGTTGAAACGGCCGACAAGACGGTTGAAGTAGCAACCGGGAGCCTTTACCGCGATGCGGGAAGGACCTACTCGAAGCGGGCCGTTAAGCGCGTGTCGTATTCCTGATCGGCTCAGACCTTCGCCTTTTCCGTCTCAAAGCGAAACTCGCCGTCCACGTAATCCACCCGTACCTGTTGCCCGTCTTCGACCTCGCCCCGCAGGATCTTCTGCGCTAGCGGGTTGATGACGTGCATCTGGATCGCCCGTTTGAGCGGCCGCGCCCCATACACCGGGTCGTAGCCGGCGGTCGCGATCTGCACCGAGGCTTCGTCGGTCAACTCCAACTCGATATGGCGTTCGGCCAAACGCTCCGCCAATGAACGCAGTTGGATCTTGACGATCTGCTTGATCTCGTTCACCCCAAGCGAGCGGAAGATGACGATTTCATCCAAACGGTTGATGAACTCGGGACGGAAAAACGCTCGGACCTCATCGAGAATCCGACCCTGGACGGTCAGGAAGTCCACCTCGGTCGAAATCGGGTCGGCGTAGTGGTGCGAGCCCAGGTTGCTCGTCATGATCACCACTGCATTCTTGAAATCGACGGTGCGGCCATGCCCATCGGTGAGCCGGCCGTCATCGAGGATCTGCAGCAGGATGTTGAAGACCTCGGTGTGGGCCTTTTCGATCTCATCGAGCAGAATCACGCAGTAAGGCCGGCGACGCACCGCTTCGGTGAGCTGCCCGCCCTCATCGTAGCCGATGTAGCCGGGGGGCGCCCCGATCAGCCGGGCCACCGAGTGCTTTTCGCCGTACTCGCTCATGTCGATGCGGACCATGCTGTGTTCGT
>CAYONY010000167.1:0-7546 GCA_964405415.1 uncultured Fimbriimonadaceae bacterium
GCGCCCGGCGAGGAATCCCGGGAATGCGCGACGGAGGCATGGTTATGAAACGGCAAGTTGGGATCGGTTGGGCGCTGGCTCTCGCTCTGGCGAGCGCAGGCTGCGCGGGGAGCGGCGGCGGCGGCGAGTTCGCCTACGCGGGCCAATATCACAACTCGTACAGCCGCGGCGGGGGCACCATCGTCTTCGGTGCGAGCAGCGGTAACAGCGTTTCCGTCGTCGTCAACGATAGCAGCGGCTACTTTTCCGGGCAGGGTACGCGGGAAGGCTCGACCTTCTCAATCGTGGCCACCGGAATCCCGGGCACCCTCAACGTGCAGGGCGCGTTCAGCGGCACCGGTTCGGGGCGAACGATCGTCGGAAGCGTCACCGGCCTCCACAGCTTCGATTACGCAACCATCTACGCCCATTCGCCCGGCGTGGCGGTTTTTGATCCATTCGCGTACCGTGCAACCATGGCCGGCGATGTGAGCGGGACGGTCGATGTGGCAACGAACGCAAACGGCCAGATCACCGGCACGATGGCCCTTTCCGGAGAGTCCGCCGTCCCGGTGACCGGTTCGGTCTCTTCGGTGGGAACCGCGAGCTTCAGCGCAACCCTAAACAGCGAGAAATTCACTTTTTTCGGCGTCTTTCGGGTCATGAGCGCAAACAGCATTGTGCTCGAGGGGACTTGGACGAGCCTGCCGAAGGGAGGCCGTGGCACCTGGCAGGGAGGGATCCTCAACTGACGAATGGTGTTCGGGAGCGCCGCCGCCGGTCAATCCGCTTTTTCCGGCTCCGGTGAGTGGGTGAAGTTTTGCTACACAATCGGCTCACGGGACGGGGTGAGCTTCGCAAGGAAGGGCGGAACGGAGATGCAATGGCAGAAAACAAATTCCTACCTCTGAAATTGGATCGGAGAGGGTTCCTTAGGCTGGTCGTCGCCGGAGGTTCGGCGGTGGCCACTGGGGGCCTGATCGGCTGCGGAGGCAGTGGGGGCGGCGGCGGGAGCTTCGGCACGATTCCCCGGGGGACGCTCTCGGAAACGGACCGGCATGCCTGCCTGGATGCCATTCAGGCATTCCTCGACACGAATGCCGGCCTCTCCCTCGACGAACAAGCGGCGGCCGCGCTCGCCTTCGTCAGAACAAGGCCCGAGTTCGTCGATTCGGATCTGGACGAGGACGGTGTGTGGGCCTTCTTTGTCGATGCCGTCCCGCTTTTTCTTTTGTTCAATCGGGAGCCCGATCCCGCACCCCCCGACTTGCGATGGCCCCTTTCATTGGGGCGCGCCCCGACGGAGGTGCCCGACAATTCGACCGCGATGCTGATCAATACGCTCGGCCCCGTCTTCGCCGACGTGATTCCGGTGGTGAAGCCACTCCTTCAAGGCAACGGCTATTCGACCATCGTCGACCCCGGCACAGTCGAATCGTTGCGGGCCTTCAACGATGACGGCGTGTTCTTCATTTACGCCCACGGCGGCATGCCTCGAATCCCCATTCTCACCGCCGGTGGGGACTTCGAGCTTGGACCGAATGGACGACCCAGGGGTCGCCGAGAGTTCGGGGTGTGGACCTCTGATATGGCCGTCCCTGGGTCCGTGGAAGCCTTTCGAGACGACATTGACCATGGCCGCCTTGGCATTGGCATGGCCCACCACGGGACCGGCCAGCCCGGTTCGCCGCGTTCGGTGCGGCACTACTGGTTCACGGCGGCTTTCGTCGACACGTACATGAACTTCGGGTCGGACAGCCTCGTTTGGTTCAACTGCTGTCGAAGCAACTCTTCCGTGAGCCAAGGGTTTGTCCAAGCCTGCATCCGCGCGGGCGCCGGTCTTTTTGTGGGTTGGAATCGGAGAACGACCGACGGAGACTGCATCGTCTGCAGCCGATTCGTTTTCGATCGCCTGCTTGGTGCGAACGCCACGAGCCCTCTCGAAAATCCGCTCCAAAGGCCGTTTGAATACGACAAGGTGTGGCAAAGCATGGCCGCCAAGGGGCTTCCCTCCGGCCTGGTCTACACGGTCGGAAATGGAAACTTCGGATTACTCGCCCCCACGATCGCCTACATTCTCATCAACGAGTTCGACGATGAGGCCCACCTTTTTGGAACCTTTGGCAACGTCGCTTCGAGTGACCGCGAGGTGACGATTGGCGGAACTCCGGTCACGGTGAAGTCTTGGGCCAAGGACAAGATCATCGTGGACCTACCGCAAAACGGGGGCGGTTCGGCCGGAGACGTTGTGGTCAAGGTTCGGGGTCACAAGAGCAACATCCGGCAAATCACCCAATGGCAGATCGATCTGGTCTACGATTGGATCCACACCGACCTGCCACCGCTCGACGTGGCCGGAACTTTCAACCTCAAATTCCGCGCCGATATCGGCCATTACCGCGACCAACCCGGCGTTCCGCCCTTGGAACCGGTTCGCTGGGCGGTCGCCAAGAAGACCTCTCAAGGGACGCTCACCGGGGCGGGGCAGACGGTCGACCCCGGCGGCTGTACGAACTGGTGGACCGGGGTGGCCGATTTCGAGGCCGGCGGTTTCAGTGGCGGCACTGGTTTCAGCGTCATCTCGCGAATGAAGATCGACACCGACAACCAGACCGGCGCGCTGGGCTTTTCTTTGGCCGGCCCTGAGGCGCCCTTCCATTGGCACGTCCAATGCCCTGGCGCGCCGCCCGGCGACGTACCCTTCATGGTCTCGGTCGGCCTGCTCGAAGGGTTTCAGCCTTTCTCGACGCCGGAGCCGAGCATCCCGCCGATCCAGCTTCCTTTCTTCAACCTCCCGTTTGCGGCGGATTACACGGTTCCGGCGCACCACTTCATCGACAACACGTTCAATCCGCTCAAGATTGACATCACGTGGGCGGCGGTGACGCCGACCGCGCCGCCGGACCCGAATGGGGCGCTGCGCCCGGTGCCGGTGAAGAAGTCGGGGCGGTAGGCGGTTGCGCCCCGGTCGCCGTTCACATGATTCACAAACGTTTTGCTTACCCAGTTTGTCGTCGTGGGGAAGTGGGGGAATTGCTCCCCCTCACCCCAGTTCTCTTCGCTCACAGGCCCTCTCCCTCCAGGGGAGAGGGGTCTCTTCCGCCGATTAGAGTTCATTCGGGATGCGGTAGAGGGGTTCGGGCGGGGGCGGGGTTTCGCCTCGTTTGACGGCTCGTCGCCAAGCCTCCATGTGGTGCTTTTCGACGAACTCCACGGGAGCCAAGAGGATTCGGCCGTCGGGCAGGCCGAAGAGGGTGAAGGTGCGGAAGGCGAACTTTCGGCCGAGGGCGATGCGTCCGGTGGGGTCAACGTGGCGGACGGCACGAAGCTGCTCTTCGGGCGGGATGATGCGTTGTTCTTTGGCCATGGCGCTAGTTCGGGGCCGGGGAGGGGGAAAGTCAACCTGAATTCGGACAATCCCGACCCGTGGTGACTGGACGTTCCGACGGTTACGAACCTCCCGCGTGCCTGCCCCGCGGCTGGGTCGGGGGCCGGGCACGTCGATTCGCGGGCTGTCGGGGCCATCGATCGCGGTGTCAGCTCGCGATCTTGAAATCCATCGCCGCCGGATTCTGGACCTTCTTGGACGCCTGCAGGATTTCAAGGCCGACGATCGCCCCATCCTGGTCGTAGTCCAAAATCACGCCCGGCTTGTCTTCGTCGCTCTCGATCACCTTCCGGTCACTGAAGCGAATGCGAAGGACGTCGACTTCGGGATCGTAGGTGACTTTCATGGCTGCCAGTACTTTTCCACCTTTGAAGTCAAGTATACGGTGACCACGACGGGCGGGGTTCGGGTTTCGTCGACGATCACGCGAATCAGCATTTCGGCACGATGCGGGCCGAACGGGTGAATCCGACTCTGGAAGGCCGCCGGCTGGCCAGCTTCGCGAACGACTTGGCCGGGGGATTGGAGGGTGTCGTCGAGGAGCTTTCGCGGAATATCGCGGATGATCAGTTCGTCCTCGGCATGCTGGCTGATTCGGTATTCCATAGGTTCGCTCCGCCGATTTTGACTGAGTTTCGGGAGCTCTCGATGGGGAGCCGACTAAAGCCGGCGGTCCCAGTGAGACGCGCTTCGGTACGATCAACCCGGACAAACGGGTACGAACCTCCCGCGTGTCCGGGGCACCTCGATTACGGGGTTGTCGGGGCCACCGGTCGGGTTGGTCAAGCGTATGGCCCCGATTTTGGGTCGCCTTAGGGCATGGGGAGAAGAATGTTGGGGGGGGCAGCGGTCACCCTGGGTATGAGGTGGCGGTCGTGGTTGCCGGTCTATCCCCTCCTAAACTTACAAGATCGCTTCCAAGCAATTAGATCGAGAACTGGTGGATTCTCGACATTGTCGGGGAGGATCACATCGTCATCCTCAAGTACACCCGCGCTGTCAGGATCATGCCTTCCTATCTCCCATGCCTCGCGAAGAGTGAGATCACTCATGACGACCCCACTTGCAAAGACGTCATTCCAATCCTCGTCCGTGACTGCATTCCTACCTGCGAAGCTGAAAACGAACTTGCGGTGGAAGTTATATAGGTCCAAGAATCCTTCCAAGTTCTTGGAAGAAGTTGGCAGCATCTTGTGGACCCGAGAACTAGATTGAATAAACCGCGTATCGTCGGTTGTTGTGGCTAGGATCCGGCCGCCAATCAGGACACGATAATAGGATGGGTTCTCCTTAGAGATACCGCGAATTATGGAAATTCGAATGTGGTCCGCAAGGTTCTCACCATATGTCTGTCTCCAACCTTCGAAGATTGCCTGAGACGCTTCGACATTGTCAAATCCGAAGGCCATCAACGGAAGGCTATGATCATATGGTGACCAAGCGTACAGGACTCCGAACCAGCCGGCCGCATCCCACATTGCTACCCGAATTGGTGACACAACCGTGATTTCTGAATGACTTAGCGAAGACATTGCCTTGCGAAATTCCCCGTCGCTACAGAGCGACTTGACGTTTGTCTTCTTCTGTTTCTTCTTCCGAGGCGCGGCTTCGGAGGGTTCCCACTTGACAGAAGAAATCGGGAAGGTCTCTCTGCACTTCTGTAGTCGCTCGGAAAGCTTTAATGATTCCAAATCGCAGACTACGTACTTCAAGTCCGCAATACATCGGCTTACGCTATAAGACCGCTCAAACAAACCTGCGTCAGCCTTTGACTCAATATCCTTGATCACGGCCTCAGAGTTGAATGAGCACAGTCCGATTAGCAAAGCGCACTCAAGCAGCTTCCTCGACATGGGTCCAGGATCACTCCAAAGGGCGCTGGCTACCCCTCTTCCGTGCACCAGGGAAAAGTCGGCATGAGCGTCAGCCTTGAGTTGGGAGAGTTGAACTTCAGTCCCGACGGTGTCACCGCATTGCAACCGGACCACGACTTGCTCCTGATATGCAAATGCGTCCCCCACATTCATGCCCGCAAAGATGGGCTCAATGAGAGTTAGCAGAACCTCAGCCAAGTGAAGTGATGCATCTGCACTTTCAAACTCAAATTGAAACTTACAACCAAAGAGTGTTGTCGACAAGCTCTTTGGTTCTGTTGGCACGTCAACTGGCACATCGGCGAGCTTCATATCCGCCTTCATGTGATAGATTCCATCCAAAGATGAGCCCTGTGGCGGCTTGGGAATGTAATCAATGATTGATGGATCAGCTCCGAGCTTAACTCTTGCAAGGTCAGCATTAATCGGCAAGTCGAGCTCATCAAGAACGCTCGGAAGTGAGCCCAATCCTTCCCTCGAATCAGCAGGTATGCGCAAAATCAGACGACCAAGAAGAATCTCGAACTTAAGTTCTTCCTCAGTGCTGGTGCGGTCAGCGCCGGTTCGCTGATAAGTTAGAGAGAGCATTATCCGCGTCAGCTCATGCCAAGTCAAAGACTCTCCGAGCAAACCAAGAGTGACGGCGCATATCCTCAAGTGAGCCAAGCTGAACCTCAGCCCAGGGTGCAATTCGTCGTCTGCGTTTAGATATTGCAAACCGATGGCAGACGCGGCGACAAATGTCGCTCGGGCAGCCCATGTTAATCCCAGCCGCAGATACATGTTGCCGAGTAGGAACAGACAATGAATGCACTCGCTGCGTGTTTCGTGCTTCAGCAGGTGAGCGTGCGCTCGACAAAGGCGTCTTACGGCGTCTTTTGCATTATCCGAATCGATGAGCGCTTCTGCACGGGCAAGTTGCATCTTTGCAGCGCTAATCTCGCCTTCGCGACTTGCCTGGAGTTCCGTGGCAAGATCAAATAGTGATTCAAATGTTGGGTCTATAGGGTTGATTTCTGCAACTACTTCGATCCAGCGAATGAAGCCCTCGAAGTCGAATCCCAAGTGATGCGCAGCACGGGGCAACTCCTCGGCAATGGCCGCGAAAAGGTCGCCTGGTACTTTCCCCTCTTCCAGTGCGCGAAAGACGGATAGCTCCAGTTTTAGAAACCGAGCATTAAGCCTGGACGTGGAGCCCGTGGGACTCTTCGAAACGCTCCGCTCCACAGCCGCAAACAGTTGCTTCGTCTTACGCAACTTAGAGTCTCCATTGATCGCGTGAATAGCTACACGGGAGATTTGCCACAAATTACGCCACTTAGACAATCCGTCGAAGCTGGGAGTCGGGCCCAAGCTTCTAATAAAGGCTTCATAAGTGGAGAGAAAGCGGTTAAAGTCCTCATACCACCAGAACTGCGTCCATGCGAGCTGATACTCAACCTCAACTTGTTGCGAATTCGTCCCAAACGTCCTTGCGTACTCTTTCGCGCTCTGGAAGAGCATTTCAACGGTTGCTTGGGGCTCTTCCAGGGATCGGGCAAGCTTGGCAGCGAGTAGAGTATTCTCAACAGTTAGAAACTTCGGTTCCTGGACATCCTCAGCAAGTTGGGTGTTGAGTGTTTCTAAGCGCCGCCGCTTCTGTTGGTCCCTGATACCGGGAAGGAGGGTAATCTTTCTTGCCGACGTGAGCCCAAGTTCTTCGACCGCAAATTGGGCACAGTTCTCGTAAACAATTTGGTCGAGTAGCCACGTTCTGTCTAGAATCTCAACTGGAATACAGTGCTCTCTTGTGAGATCATCTTGGGCCTTTTGGCGATACCTGCTTGGAATAGCCTGGTTAGTAACAAAGAAGATCTTTTTGTACGGGCGATTCGTTGAGATGATTGACTTGACGTCCCTTTGTAGCTTCGACCTCCATGTGCGCTCGGCGCTAAACGCAAACGCCCAGCGTTCGTGCGAAGCGACGCGGATGACCCCTTCATAAAAGGTTATAGAGAGTGAGTCGGCTACTGGAAAGGTATCTGCGTCGACTTTTCCATCGCCGCCAGCAGCCTGGCCAGTATTCGGGATGATATTGTGGCAAATCCTTCTACCGCAAACGCGTGAGCAGAAACTCTCGAAAGCATGATCCTGTCCCTTACCGGTAATCGAGATAAGCGCGTGGTCGATAACTTCTCGGTCAAAGTCGAGAACCTCTTCGTGACGAGTGTCGCTAAACTCGTCAGGGTGTCGCTCTCTGTAGAATTCTCTTGGGGTCATTGTCACAGAGTGGCATGACGGATTAGGGGTCCCTTACGAACACCCA
>CAYONY010000168.1:0-379 GCA_964405415.1 uncultured Fimbriimonadaceae bacterium
CAACGGCGATGCGTACAAGTCGATCAATGAGGCCCTCATCCACGCGGGCATCCCCAACGACTGCCGGGTCGAGGTGGATTGGATCGAAAGCGACTTGGTGGAGCAGGGCAAAGTCACCCTCGACTATATTTCAAAGCTCGACGGTCTGGTGGTCGCGCCCGGCTTCGGCATGCGCGGCATTGAAGGCAAAATCGAGGCGATCCGCTTCGCGCGCGAAACGGGTCTGCCGTTCTTGGGCATCTGCCTGGGCCTCCAAATGGCGGTGATCGAGTTCGCCCGCAACGTGTGTGGGCTCGAGGGCGCGAACAGCGAAGAGATGGCCGAAAGCCCCGCCTATCCGGTCATCCATATCCTCCCCGAGCAAAAAGACGTCACCGAG
>CAYONY010000168.1:389-7533 GCA_964405415.1 uncultured Fimbriimonadaceae bacterium
GAGAAGGGCGGCACAATGCGCCTCGGAGCCTGCGAGTGCAAAGTGGTGAACAACACGGTCGCTGCCAAACTCTATGGGACCAGCCGCATCAGCGAGCGGCATCGCCATCGCTTCGAAGTCAACAACGATTTCCGGGAAAAGCTCACCGAATGCGGCCTCGTGATCTCCGGCGTCTCGCCCGATTATCGCTTGGTCGAGATGGTTGAGCTCCCGAACCATCCCTTTTTCATCGGCACCCAAGCCCACCCCGAGTTCAAGTCCCGGCCGAATCGACCCCATCCGCTCTTCCAGGGCCTCGTGAAAGCGGCGATCGCTCGAGTGGCGAAAGTCTCCGTGCAATGACCGCGCCATAATCCAGCCCATGGCTTCGCGCGCCAAAAAGGTCGTCAAAGGCATCTCGCTCCTGCTTTTGGCGGGAGTGATCTACGCGGCTTGGTTCTATGGACCCTTCCTTTATTCCGTTTGGAAACGGGGGTTCTTCGACAAACGCCAGATCCGGTCTTACCATGGGAACAGCCTTCAAAACCTCGCCGCTCTTCACAAGGGCATGATGATGTATCACGACAGCGAGGGCCAATTCCCCCAATCTAACGGCTGGATGGACGCGCTAAAACCCTACATCCGTCCCGACGACATGAAGGAAAAGGACGCTTTCAAAAAGTTTGTCAATCCCACGTTGCCCCCCAAGGAAGGGGTCTACGGCTACGCGATGAATGACGTGGCCGGCGCCAAGTACAAGGACGACGTGAAGTATCCCGAAAAAACGCCGCTGCTCTTCGATTCGAGCGATACGAAATGGAACGCCCACGGGACCCCGGAAAAGCTCCTTCCCAAGCCGGCTCGAGAAGGCGGAAACGTCGGGGTCAGCATCTCCGGCGCGATCCTCAAGCTATAGGTATCCCGCTCCCCGAACCGGTACAATCCAACCTGTCTCACCTCGAAATGAGGAACCTTTCAACGACGAGAGGAAACGATGTCGACCACCCCTGCCACCACCCCCTTGAACAAGCTCGAATTCCTGCGCCTGATGATGCTCAGCCGCGAAGGAGACCGCCGCGAAGGCATTCTCCTTCGGCAGAGCAAGGGATGGTTCCAAGTTGGGGGCCTCGGCCACGAGGCCCTCGCCGCATTTGCCCAGGTGCTTCGTCCCGATGACTGGATATTCCCCTACTACCGCAGCCGGGCCCTGATGCTCGCGCGAGGCATGTCCAATTACGAGCTCGCCCTTGCCTATTTCGCCAAGCGAGCATCGAGTTCGGGCGGACGCATGATGCCGGGCCACTACAGCTCGGGCAAACACCACGTCTTCTCCGTCCCCACCCCCACCGCCGCCAACCTCACCCCCGCCGCAGGCTGCGCGTGGGCGATGAAGCTTTCAGGGACCGATTCGCTCGCCCTCGCCAGCGTCGGCGATGCCGCCTCCCGTCAAGGGGAATTCTACGAGTCGATCGCCTTCGCGGTCCAGGAAAAGCTCCCCATGATTCTCGTGGTGGAGGACAACAAGTACGGGATCTCCACCCCCACCAGCAAATTCCTGCCCTTTAACCTGGGCGTCATCAACCCCGAGATCGTCGAATACGTCAATGCTCGGCATCCCGATAACGTGCTCGCGGCCGGCGAGCGGGCGGCCGAGAAGGCGCGTCGCGGCGAAGGCCCCTCGATCTTGTGGTGCGACCTCGATCGCCTGGGCAGCCATACGAGCAGTGACGACCATCGCGTCTATCGCAACCTCGACGACATCGAGGAGATGCAAAAGCGCGACCCGATCCTCTTGCTCCACAAGGAATTGGTCGAAGCGGGCGAACTGACCGAAGCCCAGTTCGACCGGATGCAAGACGAGATTGCCAAAGAGGTCGACGACGATTACCAGCGGGCTGAAAAGGAGGAGGATCCGCGCGCCGGCGAAGTCCTCATCCACAGCTTTGGCGAAGAGCCTCCTGCCGAAGTCCCTCCCATCCAAGGCGGCCAGAAATCCACGATGGTCGCCGCGATCAACCAGACCCTCCGCAAAGCGCTGGAGAGCGATCCGAAAGTGATCATGTTCGGCGAGGACATCGAAGACCCCAAAGGGGGCGTATTCGGCCTCACCAAGGGCCTCTCGGAGAGTTTTCCAAAGCAAGTCTTCAATGCGCCGCTCGCCGAGAACACCATCCTCGGCGTCGCGGTGGGAGCCGCCCTCTACGGCATGCACCCGGTCTTCGAGATTCAATTCATCGACTTCATTTCCCCCGGATGGAACCAGGTGGTGACCAATATGTCCACCCTCCGATGGCGGACTTTTGGAGATCTGAAATGTCCGCTGGTGGTCTACGCGCCGTGCGGCGCTTACCTTCCCGGCGGGTCCCTGTGGCACTCCATGTCCGGCGAGGGGTATTTGGCCCACACGACCGGCATCCGAGTCGCCATGCCCAGCACGCCGGAAGATGCCGCCGGCCTGTTTTGGACCGCCATCCACGGCGACGATCCCACCTTCATCCTCGTGCCCAAGCACATCTTCCGCAAACAGATGGACGTGGCGAAAGCCGAGCCCGTGCCCTTTGGTAAAGCCCGAATCCGCCAAGCGGGAAGTGACGTCACGCTGGTCACGTGGGGCAACGGGACGGAGATGGCGGAAGAAGCCGCGAAGCGCTTGGAAGGCGAGGTCAGCGTTGAAATCGTTGACCTTCGCTCAATCGTCCCTTGCGATTACGAAACCGTCACCGCCTCCCTGGCCAAGACCGGGAGGCTGGTCGTGCTTTGCGAAGACAACCGGACCGGCAGCTTTGCTCAGACCGTCGTTGCGGAGATGACGGGCAAGCCCGAACGTTGGAACTTGTACCTCTCGCCACCTCAAGTGGTCGCGCGGGACGATACGCCGATCGGGTACCACCCAACCTACGAATATGCAACCCTCCCGGATCTGGATGAGGTGATCGCCGCGATTCGACTGACGATGGAGTGATCCATGAAGCGGTCGCAGGTCGGCTGTGGGGTTGGGTTGTTTTGCCTGGCCGCTGCTGTCGTTTGGGTTGACTGTCGCCTGCGGGCAACGGCGGCCAAGGCCCATGCCGATATCGTGAGAGTCTACGAGGTTGCCAAGAAACGGGACTATCAATCCATTCGAGCCGTAGCCTCAAACTACTCAGCCGGAAACCTTGAGTGGTTCGAGAAGGATTTTGGGCCTGTAGAGCGATTTCAATTCCGGCAATCGGAGGCAACGTTTCTTCCGGGCTTAGGGCGTGCCCACGGCACGGTCTGGCGAAGGGGAAAGCCGTATGAAGTTGCGGCCTCGATCCAAGATGACCGCGTCATGCACATCCAGGAATACCCCCCTTCGGAACGCCCGTAGGCCCTGCAACCCCTCGGGACGGGCCATCCGTAATGCCAAACATGTCGGCTACCTCCTCCGGGCTCGAGTTCACCCGATACGCACCCGGCTACTCCATGCCTTGGCACGTCCATACTTACGCCAAAGTGAGCTTCCTCCTTGCCGGCAGCGTCCTCGAGGGCAGCCGCGCGGGCGACCGCCACTGCCGAGCCGGCGAGATCGTGGTTAAGCCCGTCGGCATCGAGCACCGCGACGAAGTCGGACCCGACGGACTTTGCGTGCTCTCGATACGGCCAGCCGAAGACGTGGCGGGCTGGAAGAGCCTCGCTTCGGGCTACCGCTGGCTTCCTTTCGACCCGGTGGTCGCCCGGATCGTCCGCGCCTTTCTTCAGGGCGAATTCCTTTCCGGAGAGGCGCTCGAAGAGGGCATTGCCGCCTTGAGTCTCCTCACCCGAGCGGCCTCCCAAAAAGTCGCGTGCTCTTCCCATTGGGCGTTTCGCGCGGTCGAAATCCTGCACAACACGTACGATCGCCCCCCCTCGCTCGCCGAACTTGCCCAAGAGATCGGCGCGCATCCGGTTTCACTGGCCCAAGCCCTGCGCCAACGCACTGGAAAGACCAAAACCGAAATCGTCCACCAAATCCGGATTCAGCGCGCGCTTTCGATGCTTCAAACTGAGGATCGGATTGCCGTCATCGCCGCCGATCTCGGATTCAGCGACCAGGCCCATTTCTGCCGCGTGTTCAAGCGCTGGCTCGGCTGCTCGCCAAGCGCCTATCGGCGCACGCTGGACGCAAAGCACTAATTCCGTTCAAGACGTGGCGGTCACATCCATCTAAAATGAAGGCATGGTGACCTCCTCGCTACTCGGTCTGGCTCTGGCTCTGCAATCTCAGCTCGGCGCCGTACCGATTGAGGGCAACGAGGCGTTCAAGGATCTGGCGGCCACTTGGACCGAGAAGATGCCGGCCTACGGCGTGCCTGGCTTTGCGGTCGTGGCAATCAAAGACGGCAAAGTTGTGCTGCTCGACGCCGTTGGAGTCACGGATCCTTTTTCGAATCGGAAGGCGAACATTGACACCCGCTATTACATCGCGTCGATCACCAAGACGATGACCGCCGCCGCAATCCTTAAGCTCACGGAGCAGGGAAAGATCGACCTGGACGCGCCCGCCCAAAAGTACATTCCTCGATTCACCCTCGCCGACGCCGAGTTTGCCAAGACCGTCACGATCCGCGATCTTCTGAGCCACCGGCCCGGGATCCAGGGCGACGACGTCGTCACCCTCGACGCCTACACCGGCGGCATCACCGACGACCGCTATTACCGCATGCTCGGCGCGTCCATGCCCACCAAGAAAGTGGCGTACACCAATGTCCATTTCACGCTTCTCGGCCGGGTCATCGAAGCCGTGGCCAAACGCAAGTGGCAAGACGTTTTGGCGCAAGAGATCTTTGCACCCTTGGGCATGAACCGCACGACGGCTTACGCTTCCGCAACCTATTCCGACCCCAACTTCGCTCCGCCGCTCATGCCCGGCGTCGCTGGACCCGTACCGGCGCCGATCTGGAAGACCGACCGAACCATGCATGCCGCGGGCGGCATCCTCTCCACACCCCGCGACATGGCTCGCTGGATGCAGGTCAATCTGCAGGGTGGAACACTCGATGGCGTTCGGCTTCTGCAGGAGGCAACGGTCCGTGACGGGTTCAAAAACCAATCTCAGCTGCCCATCAGTGGCAGCATTCGCAAGCTGAGCGGATACGGCTACGCTTGGAACGTGGGCGAATACCGCGATTCGGGGCGATTTGCCGGCCATGGCGGAGGCTACATCGGATACATGGCGTACGTCGCGCTGCTCCCCGACAAGAAGTCGGGCGTCGCCGTCTTCGTCAACGTCGGCGGCATCGGCGGCGCGTTCGGAACGCTGGTCTTGATCGATGCGTTGGACCGCATCCTGGGCTATCCCATCGATGAGGAACTTCGAAAGAACTATGGGGAAGCCGCCGCTCAGTTTCGACAACGGTTGGCGGAGGCAAAGCCGCTGGCGCCCAACCCGGCGCTCTCAGGTTTGCTGTCCCTGCCCGTCCCGAATTATGTTGGACGCTACCACAACGACCTCTACGGCGATATTCGGGTGCGATTCACGGGGGGCATGCTCCACCTGGACTGGGATGACCTGCCGCAAATCCTGAAGAGTACGGGAATGGATGCATTCACCGCGCACACCGACGCCTCTGATGCCACCTCGGGACGGTTCATCGTCCAAGGCAAGCAGGTCGTGGCCCTCGAAGCCGAAGTGACGCCGAACCGAAAAATCCGATTCAAGCGGGTCTGAGAAAAGTCGGACGCGTCCCGATCATCCTCGGCTTGCGATGCGTCTATGCTCCAACCATGGACCCCAACCGCTATCGAAAGCTCGACGGAATTTTCATAGCCTTGGCTTGCGTCCTCAGCGCGTGCGGATCCTATGGCGTGATCACCGGCATTGCTGGGGCCCTGAATATCGTCGCCCACCCTTGGGATCCGAGCAGCGCCTTGGCCGGTATTACCGTCCTATCTAGCTTGGGTCTGATCGGAGTGGGCGTGAAGCGGATCGGCCTTGTTTCGCTTTTTTCTGCCCTCAGCGTGGCTGCGTTTTGCGTTTGGGGCATTCGATTGGCCAACGCCGATCCGTTGGGGCAATTCGGTCCGATCGCCGCTTGCCTTTGCTTGCTTCCGTTGCTCAATGCAGTCCTGCTGCGGGTCCTTCTTTACGCGTTCGCCCCGAACTATGGCCACGCGGACGAGCTCGGCTCGACCTCCATTGGCCAAGCTTTGGCGTCGAATCCGGCCCTAGGGGGATGGATCGGCCCGGCCGGAACCCGCGCCCCGACGCCGCCGATAGCATCGCCGCGATCCTCATCAGAGGGCAAGGACGGGATGTCCAGCGAGGAGGATGCCGCCATCGGAAACCAGGCCTGAGCCAAGTCCTTCCAGTTCGGATTGGCAAAATCGACCATCGCGGACCGCTTTCGGGCGCTCAACCGGCGAACCTGCTCCTGCCGCGCCTGTGCTGCCCGCATCGACGTGAACTCCTCGACGAATACCAATCGGTCGTAGAGCACCCCTTCGACCGGTCGGGCGCGAAGCGCGAACATCACGACGTCGAGGTCTTTCACCACCTCGAATAGAAGCTTGCGCTCTGCGGACGCCGCGATAAAGAAGAAACTGTTCGTGCCCACCTTGCCCAAAGATACGCAGGCGGGCCCTCAGGCGTTCTCGTATCGCGCCAAAAGCCCCGGCCAGCCGCCGGATTCGATCGCCGATCGAATCTCGCCCATCATCCGCGCGTAGAAGGCCAGGTTATGCAGCGTCGCCAGCCGCGCGCCCAGCGGCTCTCCCGCTTTGAAGAGGTGGCGGATGTAGGCGGCCGAGTAGCGCTCGGTTGCCGGAAAGACGCTTGCCGGATCAAAGGGCCCCTCGTGCTCGGCCCACCGGGCGCCGCTCGCATTGACGCGCCCCTGAAGGGTGTAGAGCGCATGATGGCGGGCCATCCGCGTCGGCAGGACACAGTCGAACAGGTCGATGCCGCAACTCACCGCGTGAAGAATGTCTTTTGGGTGCCCGACGCCCATTAGGTACCGCGGCTTGGCGGCCGGTAGAAGCGGCGTGGTATGGGCGACCACCGGGTATTGAAGTTCCGTCGGCTCGCCCACACTGACGCCCCCGATCGCCACCCCATCGAAATCGAGATTCGAAATGAACTGGGCCGACTCGGTCCGCAGGTCGAGGTGAATCCCCCCCTGAACGATGCCGAAGGTGCTTTGCCCCTCCCTTGAGGGAGGGGTTGGGG
>CAYONY010000169.1:0-7528 GCA_964405415.1 uncultured Fimbriimonadaceae bacterium
TCGACCGGGCCGGCGACGACCGCTACTTGGCGCCGAACCTGAGCCTGGGCGCCGGCAACGCCAATGGGCTCGGATGGCTGCTGGATTGGGGTGGGAACGACACGTACCAATCGAGCGGCACCTCGTTGGGCCGCGCGGCCGAAGCCCCGAAAGGCTCCCTTCGCTCCCGGGCCCTTTGCTTTGGGCTCTTCATGGACTTAGGCGGAGAAGACACCTTTCCCACAAGTGCAAATTGGGCGGTCAACGGGACGCGCGTTGCGAATTGGACCGATCGCGGCCCGACGCCCGCCGAGAGCCAGATGGGCGTGTTTTGGGACCGGTAAACTCGCCGCCGCATGATCCCGATCCGCGACTCTTTAGGCAGCCGATCGGTCCCGATCGTCACCTACACGCTGATCGCCCTCAACACGGTGATCTTTCTATGGGATCGGGAGTGGCACCTTGCCGGATCGAGCGTGGTCTTCGGCGACCTGGCCATGCGCCCCAACGAGGTGCTGGCCGCATTCTCCGGCGGCGACCGGTTTGCCTGGGCCACCGTGTTCACTTCCATGTTCTTGCACGGGAGCCTGCTGCACTTGGTTGGCAACATGCTTTACCTGCTGACCTTTGGCGCCGGAGTCGAAACCGCGCTTGGCGGACCGAGATTCGCCCTCTTCTATCTGTTCTGGGGGATCGTTGCCGGCGCCGCCCATATCTTCGTCGACCCCGGATCGAATATTCCCACCCTGGGGGCATCGGGAGCGATCGGAGGCGCGTTGGGCTGCTATTTCCTCCTCTTCCCGGCGCACAAAATCGAGATCCTGATCCCATTCGTCCCGCTGCCGATGGTGGCCAGTGCCTGGATCCTTCTGGGCGGCTGGTTTCTCTTTCAAATCTTCTTCCCTCAAGAAGGCGTGGCGAACTGGGCCCATGCGGGCGGCTTTATGGCCGGCATGGCGACGGTGCTGATCATGGGGGGGCGCAGAGCGGTGCTGAAAGGCAAGGAACAGGTGCTGTTCGATGACTTCGACTAGGTCTCCGTTGTTGCTTTGGCTCGGCCTCGCGCTGGCGCTTGGGGCTTCGCTCTATTCGCTCAGCTTTCGGTATCGGGTGGAATCGAGAAACCGGGCGGTCGAGCTTCTGGTGGAGATGGAGACGGTGGAATCCTTGGCGGCGGCCCAGGGGCTCCGGCTGCCCGATGCGCTGACGCTGCTGAAGGCCAAGGGCATCGGCGCCGTCGTCCTCTCCGAACAGTCCATTGGCGAACTGATCGATGACGGGCAAGTTCAACTCCAGTCCTCCAACGGCATCCCCAATGTCGCCTTTACCGGTGCGGACCAGCCGCTTAACCGGGTTCGAAGGGGCGTCCAGAACCGTTTTGGCGACATCGAAAACAAAGGCCCCCGGATCGGCATGGTAGGCAACCGAATCGACATCGAGGGCATAAGCCCATCCGCCCTTCGGGCCGTCGAAGTCGGGCTTGACCCTGAGTGGTGCGAGGTGGCTCAAGCCGCCGGCCTTCGCATCTATGCCCGCGGCGGCAACCCCACCGGTGCGACCGAACGAACCGTTCGAGAAACCCTTAAGTGGCTCCGCGAAACGGGCGCCGAAGTCTTTCTCCCGCAAGGCGAGCAAGTGCTGGGCCGGCGAGATCAACTCAACGCGCTGGTCACTGAACTCGCAGCGTCCAACATGCTCTACGCCTCGCCGGAATTCACGAAACTGGGCGGCGACCTGAACACGATCGCCGCCGCCCCCGAGCGGGTCGTCCGGCTCCATTCGGCCCAAGCCGCCGAAATGGACAAAATGACGCTCGGGGATGCGGTCGAGCGCTACGTTCGGGCCGGGCGCGAGCGCAACATTCGGGCCCTCCTCCTTCGCCCGCTCACGCTTGCCGCCGAACGGCCGCTCGATGCCTTCGGCGATTTGGCCTCCGCCATTCAGAATCGGCTCATCAAAGAAGGGGGCGCGGTGGGGCCCGCCAAACCCTTCGAAGCGCCCAATGTACCGCGCTGGCTCTCGACCGTCATCGGACTGGGCGCGGCCCTGGCGGCGCTTTATGTCTTACTCACCCTCGTCGCTCATCCCTGGGCGGCGGTCGCACTCGGCATCCTGGCCTTTTTGGCCGGGGCTGGAGCGTGGACCGAAGCGGTCCGCCCTTACACCGCCCTCATGGCCGCTTTGGTCTTCCCCATCGCGGCTTTCGTCTTCCTTGAGAGCCGGCCCAAGTTTGGGGTTTTCGGGGCCTACGCGATGGTCACGCTGCTCTCCGTCGTCGGGGGCCTGGCGGTGGCAGGCCTCCTGAACGACCTTCCCTATTTCATCCGCGCCGACCAGTTCGCGGGCGTTAAGGCCGCTCACTTTCTGCCCGTTTTCGTCGTTGGCGCCTATTTCACGGTTCGGCTGGTCTCGTGGCGGGACGGCTTGAACTCTCCCATCACGTGGCTTCAGGCCCTGCTCGCGCTCTTCATCCTGGCGGCGTTGGGCTTCATGTTTTTGCGCACCGGCAACGACAATCCGGCCGGGGTAAGTGGGATCGAGCTCAAGCTCCGGTCCCTTTTGGACAACATCCTGCCCGTCCGGCCGCGGACCAAGGAATTCATGTTCGGCTATCCGGCGCTGGTGATCGGGCTGGGGCTCTTGGCGCGCGTCCGCGCCGGCGGAGCCGCGGCGAAACCCTTGGCGGGCTGGGCCGTTCTGGCCCTGATGGTGGGGACGATTGGGCCGACCAGCGCGGTCAACACGATGTGCCATCTGCATACGCCGCTCGACGTCGGGCTACTCCGGATCGCGGTCGGATTCATCGTCGGCGGTATCATCGGCGCGGCGGCCTGGTTCGTGGTGCGTTGGCGGCTGCCGAATCCCGGAACCTAGCGTGAGCACACAAATCCTTCTTTGCGGCTACTTCGGCTGCGGAAACCTCGGGGACGATTCGATCCTCGTGGGCCTGAGCGAATCGCTGACCGATTTGGACGTCAAATTCACGATGCTCAGCGGCGCGCCGGACGAGACGTTTCGGCTCTACGGGATGCGGTCCGTACCGCGACTCGATCTGAAGATGGTCCAGGAGTCGATTTTAGAGTGCGATTACGTGGTGTTTCCCGGTGGGAGCATTTTTCAGGATATCACCAGTGTGCGCAGCGCAGGCTATTACCATTCGCTGATCCAGCGGGCGAAGAAGGCCGGCAAAAAGGTCTACCTGCTCGGGCAAGGCGTCGGTCCGCTCAACACCTGGTTTGGCCGACGTTTCGCATTGGCTTCCTTCAACCTCGCCGATGAGATCGTGGTGCGCGATCCGGGGTCGATGGCCCTGCTTCGCAAGATCGGGGTCAAACGCCCGATCAAACTTGGGGCCGATATGGCCTTCTTGATGCCTCCGCCGCCTGATCAAACCGAGGACACGGCGTATCAAGTGGGCGGCATGCGGACGGTCGGCATCGCCCCCCGTCCATTTGGCCGAAACGTCAAACGCATCCGCCAACTCTTTGCTGATTTGGCCAAGAAACTCTACGAATCCGGCATCATTCCGGTCATGATCGAAATGGATCAGCGCGAAGACGGGCCCTTGATTTACGAAATCAGCAAGCTTCTTGGCGGCAAAGTGCCCGATATCCGTGGCATGGCCACCCCGATGATGGTCCAGCAGCGCATGTCCCGGATGGAAGCGGTCATCGCGATGCGGCTGCATGCGGGAATCCTGGCCTCCTCGGTTGGCGTACCGCCCTATATGATCTCGTACGACCCCAAGGTCACCGCCTTGGCCAAGCTGCTGGAACTGGCGCCGGCGCCCCCCATCGATACCCTCACCGCCGATCGGCTCTATGAGAATTTTATGGACTTCATGAAGGACCGCAACCGCAATATCCGCATCGTCGAGCGCAAGCGCGAGGAAATGAAAAACGCGGCGATGGTGAACGTGGAGGTCCTTCGCGAGAGTCTAAGGAGTGCGGTCCGCGCCTGAGCGGGCCCGTGACGGCTTGCCTTCCATGCCGAAGTACCGAAGGACTTCTAATCCGCACCTTTCCGAGTGCGGCATCCGTGGCGACTCCTTAAGAGAGCGTCTGCGCCGGCTGGGCCTGGTTGGCTCGGCGGGCCTGGCCGCCGCGGTCCCGTTTCAGGGACCCAAAAAAGGCAACGTTTGGGATTGGCTCCAGCGGGAAGTCTTCAGTCGGGTCACCATCGCGGGCACACGCACCCTGGCCTATCACCAACACGATGTCGAGGGCGATAAGGAAGCCTTCAATCTCCTGAACTATTCCGGCCTCGGCGGCGAGCGCTTTACCGATATCGGCGCGATGTCGGCCCAGGGCCGGAACGTCGGCGGGCTTTTCAATTTCCAGTCGACGATCATTCAAAACCGATTCGCCGATCCCCAAACCGAGCGCAGCAGCCTCGATTACGGCCGCGTGCCGTTCTCGATCAACGTGGGCGACATCCAGGGCTCGATGTTGAACACGAACCGATTCGCTTCGTTCCGCAAATATCTCAAGGGCGCCCAGGCCCAATACATTTCCGGGAGATTCGCGATCAAAGGGGTTGCCAGCGAGGTCCGCGGCAGCGCGAAGACGCTTTCCATCCAGGGCACGAACTCCGCCGGCCCCTACTACCTGCAGCACAGCCAAGTCGTTCGCGGCAGCGAAGAGGTCCAGGTCGATGGACAGACGATGCGCCTCGGCCAGGACTACGTGATCAATTACGAAGTGGGCACGATCTCGTTTGTGGGCCGCATCATCCCGCCCACGAGCACGATCGTCGTGACCTTCGAAGCCCTGGGTTTCAACACCGGATTTGGCAAGGTCACCGGCGTCGGCGCCTCCTACGATTTCGGCAAGATCGGCCGCATCGGCCTAACACATATGACGCAGACCGCGGCGGGCAGTGGGGCGCTCAGCTCTCGGGTCGAGCTCTTTCAGGGTTCGGGGGCGCCGAGCACGCCCTACTTCCTTCAATTCGAACCGCTGCTGACGCGGCCCATCTCGGTGAAATTGGACGGGATTCCCCAAGTCGAGAACATCGACTTCCACTTCGACCCCGATAACCCGGTCATCTTTTACTTCAACCGATTTGTGCCGTTCACCAGCACCATCGAAGTCGCCTATACGCCGCGTCCCACGACGACGGTGGACGGCAATCGCAAGGTGATCGGCATCGATTATCGCTTCCCGTTGGGCCACCGCGGCTCGATCGGCTACTCCCAGGCCACCGGCGAGCTCAAGAGCGAAGCCAACCCTCTTAAGGGCACCGCCCGAGGCATCGACGTCACCTACCGAACGGGCCCCTGGAACTTCCGGGGGGCGGTTCGCGATGTGCCGTCGGGCTACGTCAGCGTCGAGACCCGAGGATTCAATCGCAACGAGGAAGCCAACGACTGGGGGCTGCGCTACGAGGGCAAAAAGTTCGAGATCGATACGAGCGCCAACAACAGCCTCATCACCCTACGGCAGGTGGCCACCAACGGCGACCTCATTTTCCGCAAAGCACGCGCCACCAACTTTCGCACGAGCGCCCGCTACCGCCCCGAAGCGGGCGTGAACTGGGATCTGGAAAACACCCAAACCAACAGCCGCAACGGCCTCACCGAGTCCAAGCTGAACCGCACTTCCCTTTCCACGAGCCGTTCCTTCGGGCGCTTGCTGGTGCGGGGCAGCCTGGAACAGCAAAATGGACGCGGCCCCCTCGCCGAATCGGGAGCCGGCGAAGTCGGAAACGTCGATTTGCGGACCTTGGCCCTGGATGGCTCGTATACGGCGGGCGCGGCATGGGCCTTCCGGGGCAAGATCGGATTCAGCGACGTCAACACGCCTTCGAAGAACGGCAGCGGCGTCGATCATCAGCTCGGCCTGACCTACAGCCCATCGAACCGTTTCTCCATGAACGCCCAATATGCCAAAAGCGATTCGGGGGCGCTGGCAAGCCTCGGCGGCTTTCAAACCGGGTACGGATTAGGCTACGGCGGCAACGGCTTCAGCGGGGGGCTCAGCGGGTCCGGATTTGCCATGGGCGGAACCGGCCTCACGCTCTTCCAAACGAACGCGAAGTATCAGATATCCGAACGCGCCTCGGTGCTGGCGAATATGATCGCGTCAAAGTCGTCCGGATCGCTCACCTCGAACAGCGAAACCAAAGCCTACGATCTCGGCATCGAAGTGGATATGGGCAAAGGCCACAACGTGTACCTTTCGGTGGCCCAATCGAACACCAAGCTTTCCGGCATCGGCGGAGAAGTGGCGTCCACGACTCTCGATTTCGACTTGAACGGCCATCCGAGGGGCCGCTTCAGCTATCGGTTCGGCGCCAGCATTTTTCTCACGTCCAGCGGGAACGAGCAGTTCGGCCAGGACAGCACCTATCTCGACGGCTCGCTCAGCTACCTCCTCGCGCCGCGCCATTCCCTCTCGCTCTATGGCACAACCGGAAGCCGCACCGGGTACTTGCCCCAAGATGAGACTCATATGGGCTTGGCGTACGCTTATCAGATCTATCGCAACATTGCGCTCGTGAGCACGTATCGGTTTCGCGACGTTCGCAACCGAGGCGATTCGGGAACAACCGGAGCTTATCGATCCCGAGGCATCGATATCGAGCTCACCTTCAACTTCGGAGGCTGAGAAGGGATACTTCGTCGATGTTGCGGCGTTTGGAACAACAAACCGGCATGGAGGCGACGTAACGGTCGAGGACCATGCACGTAGAGGTCTAGGCAATGAAGCATTCCCTTGGTGTTTGGAGTTTGGCCGCCCTGCTTTTGGCGGGCGGTTGCGGAGGCAGCGGCGAAGGACGGCTCAAAGGCGAGGTATCCGGCATCGTTTCGGACGCCAACGGCAATCCGGTGCGCGGCGCCCGCGTCTTTGCCAACGGCAAAGAGACGTTCAGCAACGCTTCGGGCGCGTTCGTGCTTTCAGGGATCGGAGAGGGCGACCACTTGATCCGAGCGGAGATCACCCAAGACGGCGTCGATTTCAATGGGCAGAACGTGGCCCGCATCTTCGGCGGCGACCGCACCCGGAGCCTGAACATCGCGGTGGTCCGTCGTGAGCTCCAAGCCCGTCTCCACGGAACGGTTCGGGACCGCTTTGGCAATCGCCTCGTGGGCGCCCGCGTCTACGCGATGGGCAACGCGCTCACCGCCTCGATGGCCCTGACCGATTCCAACGGAGATTATTCGCTTCGCGGGCTCATGGCGGGCGTAACGTACGAGCTCACCGCGACCGGACGCACTTATAACGCCGACCTGGACAGCGTGATCCTGGCCGCCGATGAAGACCGCGAAATGAACTTTGTTTTGGGCGACGGCACCAACCCGGCGATGCCCGAACCGGAAAACCTGTCGGCCGTGGCGTGGACGACGCCCTTCGAGGTCACCCGCTCCAGCTCACGCCAGCGGGCCGGCCTCGCGGCGGTCAAAGACATGCTGGAGCCGCGGCGGAAACGC
The DNA here is from genome assembly GCA_964405415.1 of uncultured Fimbriimonadaceae bacterium. Classification (GTDB taxonomy): domain Bacteria; phylum Armatimonadota; class Fimbriimonadia; order Fimbriimonadales; family Fimbriimonadaceae; genus CAYONY01. Next base: position 7,412 of record CAYONY010000169.1, read on the forward strand.
CCGGCGAACCGGACGACGGTGAACGGCAACCATGTCGAAGTCGATTTGTTCTGGGACGCCTATACCTCGAACTATGCCAGCCTGCTCGGCTTCGGCATCTATCGAGCGACCACCAGC
>CAYONY010000170.1:0-7528 GCA_964405415.1 uncultured Fimbriimonadaceae bacterium
ACAAGAGCTGGGTGAGGTCGTGCGACTTCGGAGGCGCGACCCCGATGGAGACCAGGGCGGCCTTAACGCGCTTTTCCGCGGCCTGCTGAACGTGATAGGCGGCAATACTCCAGGGACCGCCAGCCTCGCGCAGAATGGCGACGGCTTGCTCGTCCTCGTCGGCCTTGTCCAGCCACTCCAGAACGGGCGCACTAGGCATCGCCCACACCTTCTCGCAAGGCCCAGTAAACTGCCGAACCTGGGACGGCCGCCGCCTCTTCAAGCTCGGAAGGTGTGTAGACCAACAAATCGACCGGAAAGGATCGGGACCCCAGCGCCAAGAGTGCCTTGGCTTGCCGCTCAGCAAAGGGAACTTCCGACTCTGCTACGACCAAGATATCGTAGTCGCTCTCGGGGCGGCTCGAATTTCGCCCGCGAGAACCAAAGAGAATCAGTTTCTGAATCTCAAACGACTTCTCGAGCTTCTGCCTAACATAGCGCAAGACTTCCGCATCGGTCACATGTCGATTATGGCATTCAGGCTAGCCGGAAGTCTTTCGGGGCATGGTCCACTGGGAGATCAGAAGATCGATCTCTCGCCACCGTTCGCGGGGGGTTTCCGTTAGGATTGCGTAAGCCACGTCGATCTGCAAGCGCTGGCGCGAGCGAGACCACCGCACGCGAGCGACCCTTTTCCTATTGCCCTTGGGTTCGGACTCCAAGAAGAGTTCACGCTCGTGCCGCTCTGTGACTTTCCAATTCGCCGGTGCGGCTTGCCGAATCACGGCATTGAGGGGCTGCAGCCCAGGATTGGGAACGGCGAATTCAACTCGAAAGATTCGTAAATCGAAGTGAAAGAACGGGACCCGCTTGTCGAATGCGTCGAGAGGGATAAGGTCAGCATACATCTCGCGAGAGACGCTTTCAGAAACTTCCGCCTCTGCAGGCCGGTAAAGCCGGCTTCGATTCATGCGGTCTATGGAGGTGAGAAAGACCATGGCGGCCGCCGCCGACATCACCAGAACCGTTCCAAGAGAAGCGCGCCATCGGCACCCTTGCGCAGATTGTTCTAGTTTGCGCCGTACTTTCTCTTCCATTCATCCAACAACTGCAGCGCCTGGAGGGGCGTCATCTCACTTACGTTGACCCCCTCCAAAGCGTTCAGCACTTCGGGCCGCTCCGCCTCAAAAAGCGTCATCTGCAGCCGCTCCAGCTTCGGCGTCACGGTCGGAGCCGGCTTCGAGGTGCTCTCCAGTTCCGCCAGGATCTCCTCGGCGCGGCTCAGCACCGCCGACGGTACCCCCGCCATCTTGGCCACATGGACGCCGTAGCTCCGATCGGTCCCGCCCGGCAGCACGCGGTGGGTCCAAACGATCTCGTCGCCGAATTCCTCGACGCTCACCCGGAAATTGGCGACCCCGGGCACCTGGTCGGCCAGCGCGTTGAGCTGGTGGTAATGCGTGGCAAACAGGGTCAGGCAGCCGATGCCCGCCAAGTGCTCGATCATCGCCCAGGCGATCGCGAGGCCATCGTAGGTGCTGGTGCCTCGCCCGACCTCATCCAGGATCACGAGCGATCGCGCCGTCGCATGGTTGAGAATGTTGGCGCTCTCGAGCATCTCCACCATGAACGTGCTCTGGCCCAGCGCCAGCTCGTCCTTGGCCCCGATACGGGCGAAGATCCGGTCGCAGATTCCGAGTTCGCACGATTCGGCGGGCACAAAACTTCCGATTTGGGCCATCAAAACGATCAGCGCCGTTTGCCGCAAAAACGTCGATTTTCCGCTCATGTTGGGGCCGGTCAGGATGATCGTCGAAGGGTTGGCATGGGGTGCGGCCCGGGTCTCGGCCGCTCCTTCGGAATCCGGTTCATCTCGATCGCCCAATTGGGTGTCGTTCGGAACAAACCCGGCCCCGGAAAGCTCGACCACCGGGTGTCGTCCCGCTCGAATCTGGAGCCCGCCCGTTTCGCGAACGATGGGCCGGACATACCGCCGCACACTCGCCGCTTCGGCCATGGAGGCGAGCGTATCGAGTTCGGCAAGCGCGCGCGCCGTGGCCAGAAGGCCGCCGGCGTTTTCGGCAATCCGCGTGCGGAGCCGACTAAAAAGATCGGCCTCCAGCGCATGGGCTTTTTCTTCCGCGCCCAAGACCTGCGATTCGTGCTCTTTGAGCGCGGCGGTGATGTAGCGCTCAGCCCCCGCCGTGGTCTGCTTGCGGATGAAGTGTTCCGGCACCCGGTCGAGCTGGCTTTTGGGCACTTCCAGGTAGTAGCCGAAAACCGAGTTGAAGCCGACCTTCAAGTTCGAAATCCCGGTCGCCGCCCGCTCTTTGGCCTCCAATTCGGCGATGTATTTGCGTCCGTTCCGGGTCAGGTCGCGCAATTGGTCCAGCTCTTCGTCGTAGCCCTCTTTGATGACCCCGCCCTCGCCGGCGCGGAAGGGCGGATCGGCCACCATCGCTCGATCGAGCCGATCCGCCAGCTCGGAATGGTCGCCGATCTGACTTCGGAGGGTTTCAATCTGCCCCACCGCCAACTTGGCCAACGGCCCTTCCAAGTTGGGCAGGGCCCGTAACGTTGCGCGAAGGGCGGCCAGATCCTTGGGACCGGCCAAGCTCGCCGCACATCGGGCGACCAGGCGCTCCAGATCGTAAACGCGGGCCAGGGCATCGCGAAAGTCGCCGCGGATCAGCGAAGAGCCCAGAAACCGTTCCACTGCCTCCAGTCGCCGTTCGATGGCGTCCCCATCCAACAGCGGCTGCTCGATCCATTTCCGCAGGAGCCGCGCTCCCATCCGGGTGCACGTACGGTCCAAGACGGCCAGGAGGGTGTTGGCGCGCCCGCCGTCCATCATGTTCTGCGTAAGCTCCAGGCTTCGGCGGGTGGCGGAATCGAGCCGCATGAAGCCATCGACCGAGTAGGTAGCGAGCGACTCGACGTGCTGCAGCGCGAGCCCGTTCTTTTCGGCGTAGGCCAAGATCATCGAGGCCGCCACTTGGGCGCCGGGCTTGTCCTGGCAGCCGAATCCCTCCAGATTCGTCACGCGCAGCTTCTCACAAAGGTGGCGCATCGCGCGATCGGGCGAAAAGGGCTTGGCTTCCGCGATGGCGGCGCCAAGGCTTTGCCGGGCCAGCTCGCCGAGCCCTTCCGCCGCCGGCGTCACAAGCAACTCGGTCGGGCGGATGCGCGCCAGCTCTTGGAGAATCCGATCGTGAAGCGCGTCGCCGCGCAATTCGGTGACGTTGAATTCGCCGGTCGAGGGGTCGAGGGTGGCCAGCCCGATGCTGCCTTCGGAAACGCAAAGCGCGGCGAGGAAGTTGTTCGCGCTCGCATCGAGCATCGAGTCTTCCAAGACGGTGCCTGCCGTCATGACGCGGGTGACGCCGCGCTTGACCAAGCCTTTGGCCAGCTTGGGATCTTCGAGCTGGTCGCAAAGCGCGACCCGGTGCCCGCCCTGAATCAGACGGGCCAGATATTTCTCGACCGAATGGTAGGGCACCCCGGCCATCGAAACGCGGCCGTTCGTCCCATCTTCGCGCCCGGTGAGGGTGATCTCAAGGGCGCGGGCCGCGGTTTCCGCATCGTCGCCGTAAAACTCGTAAAAGTCGCCCACTCGCATGGCCAGCAGCACGCCCGGATGCTCGGCCTTGGCCGCAAAATACTGCTTCAGCATCGGCGTTTGGGGGGCCATCGAAGAAGCTCTCAGTATATAGGAACCCGGGCTAAAATGCGTGGGAGGCCCGCCGATGAGAAACCTGTTGCTGCGCTGGATCCTGCTCGCCCTCAGTGTCGTGATGGCGTCCTATCTCACCCAGTTGCTCGGCCTTCAGTTCAAGGCCGATGTCAGCTCGGGTATCCAAGTGCTGAAACTCTTCGTGAGCGTCGCGGCCTGGGCGCTATTGAACGCCACGTTGGGCAATTTGCTGCGCTTGATGACCGTGCCCCTCAACTGTTTGACATTTGGCTTGGTTTCGCTGGTGATCAACGCGTGCATGCTTTGGATCGTGGCGAGTCAAAATTTCGGCTTTACGATCAAGGGCGAATGGTCCTCCCAATTCATGGCGGCGGTCATCGCCAGCGTGCTGATCTCGGCGATCAGCAGCCTCTTAGATTCGGTGATGGGCGGAAAGAAGAAGAAGGAAGAGGAATGATCCGCCGGACCCGGCTGCGCTCGATGTTTGCGCGGACCAAGGGGCTCCGCAAAGCGACGATCAGCTTCGTCGGCGGTTTGGCGGCCTTCACGGTCGGGGCCGCCCTCAGCTTCAAGCTCGTCATCTTGCCGTTTCTTGAATCGGTGCAAATTTTCGCCGAGTCTCTGCTCCGATCGGTGGTGCCGCGCGAGAGCCTGGATGTGGCCACCCACATGCTGGGCGGCGCTCTCCTCTTTCTCGGGCTGTACTTTTTGGTCCTGGGCGTCCGAAGCGCCATTTACGCGATCGTCAGTGTGATCACCGGCGCCAAAGGCAACCTTGCCGACGTTTACATGCGCCGTCAGCAGCTTGCGCAAGGCCCCCGCATCGTCGCCCTGGGCGGAGGCACCGGCCTAAGCACCCTCCTCCGCGGCCTCAAGCAGTATTCGAGCAACATCACCGCGATCGTCACCGTGACCGATGATGGCGGCAGCAGCGGCCGGCTCATCCAGGAAAAGGGGATGATCCCGCCCGGCGACATCCGCAACTGTCTGGTCGCGCTGGCCGATGCGGAAAAGTCGATGACCGACTTGTTCCAACATCGTTTCAAGGACTCCGGCTCACTTTCCGGACACTCGATCGGCAATTTGCTCATCGCCGCGCTGGTCGATCAATCCCGAGGCGACTTCGAGGAAGCGATTGCCAAAGCTTCAGATGTCTTGCTCATTCGCGGCCGGGTGGTGCCGTCCACCCTCTCGCACGTCAGCCTGCGGGCGATCCTCGAAGACGGCCAGGAAGTTTGCGGCGAAACGAAGATCGCCCAGTCGAGCAAGCGGATTCGGCGCATTTTCCTCGATCCCGAAGAGGTCGCCGCGCATCCGGTGGCGTTGGAGGCGATCCAGAATGCCGACCTGATCTGCATCGGTCCGGGAAGCGTTTACACGAGCGTTGTGCCCAATCTGCTCGTGCCGGGAATCAACGACGCGCTCCGCGAAAGCGCGGCGCCGAAAGTCTACATTTGCAATGTGATGACGCAGCCGGGCGAGAGCGATTCGTTCACCGCTTCCGAGCACCTCACCGCGATCCGGGCCAACGTTCCGGGAAAGATCTTTGATTTTGTGATGGTCAACAGCGCCACGCCGAGTCCAGCGGCTTTGGAAAAGTACCGGGTGAGCGGCCAATACTTGGTCGAACCGGATGCCGACCGAATCCGCTCGATGGGCTACCGTTGCCTGATGGGCGACTTTATGAGCGAGACCGACGTGGTGCGCCACGATCCCATGCGGCTGGCCGCGCGGCTGATTGGGCTGGCGGAAAGGTAAGGTTGAATCCAGGTCGAGCGCGCCATGGTCAACGACGCCCCCCTTCTGCTCATCGTCTCCGGGCCCAGCGGTTCGGGGAAAGGCACGTTCCTTTCCCACATCGCCGAATCGAACCGAGACCTGATCCGGGTGCAGACCTTTACCACGCGGTTGCCGCGGCCCAATGAGACCGCCGCCGACTACAACTTCATTTCCGAGGCCGATTTCCACTCCAAATGCGCTTCCGGCGAGATTTTCGAATCGACGAAGACCTACGATGACCACTATTACGGGTCGCCCTCGCGCCTGATTCGGGCCGATGAGCCGCACGATCTGATGGTCGAGCTTGAGGTCAAAGGCATGCTGCGATTGCGGTCGCTTTCCCAGCGCCGCGTGGTGTCGATTTTCATCATGCCCCCTTCGTTGGAGGCGCTTGCCGAGCGGATTCGCGCGCGGCACCAAGAAGACAATTTCGAGGCGCGGCTCGCCAAAGCCAAGGACCAAGTCTCCTACGCGTACGCGTTCGACTATGTGCTGGTCAACGACGAGGTCGAGGCGTTTCGCGCTCAGGCCCAAACCGTGGTCTCGGCCGAGCGGCTCCGCCGCCAGATGGCGGCGGCGGTGAAAGAGCGCATGGAGTATCTGCTGCGGACGTAGCTTTCGATGGGCAAAATCATCCTGGGAATCACGGGGAGCGTCGCGGCCTACCGCGCCGCCGACCTCGCGCGGGACCTGATGCGGGCCGGGCATTCGGTGCGAACGTGTTTGTCCGATGGGGCCCAAGGGTTCGTCCAGCCGGCGCTCTTTGAGGCTCTCACGGGGCAGCCGGCATTGAACTCGGTTTTTGAAGAACCCGAGCCGGGGCGCATGGCCCATATCGACTGGGCGCGTTGGGCCGACCTCGTGCTGATCGCGCCGGCGAGCGCGGATACGATGGCCGCGGCGGCCCACGGCCTGGGGCGCGATATGTTGCAGACCCTGTTGCTAGCCTACGACGGAACCGTCCTGATGGCTCCCGCGATGAACCCGACCATGTTTTCGAGCGAGGCGGTAGTCGCGGCCCGACGAGTTCTGGAAGCGCGAGGGGTCCATTTTGTTGAGCCGGCGGAAGGCGATGTGGCGTGCGGGGAACAGGGCCAGGGCAAGCTGGCCGCGAATGCCCGGATTGTGGAGGCCGCCCAAACGATCCTGAGCGCGCGGGAGCTTTGGAAAGGCAAGACGATCCTGATCACCAGCGGGCCGACCCAGGAGCCCATCGATTCCGTGCGATACCTCACCAACCGCTCGAGCGGGAAGATGGGGGTGGCGCTGGCGCGCGCGGGGCTGATGATGGGGGCCGAAATGGTGTTGGTGACCGGGCCGACAGCGGAGATTCCTCCGGCAAGGGCGAAGACGATCCGGGTGAAGACGGCCCGAGAGATGCTCGAAGCGGCCTCCGCGGAAGCGCCGCTTGCCGATCTCATCATCGGCGCGGCGGCGGTGGCCGATTACCGTCCGGCCGAAGTGATCCCCGGCAAGATGCGGCGTCAAGCCGAGACGATCGAGCTGACTCTCGTAAAAAACCCGGACGTTTTGGCCGCGCTGACCCGAGCCGCCAAACCGGGAGCGACGCTCGTAGGCTTCGCTGCCGAGCCGGACGAGGGGCTGGAGTCGGGGTTCGAAAAGATCAGGTCCAAAGGGATTCACGCGATCGCGGTGAACGATATCTCCCGGCCGGAAATCGGGTTTGAGAGCGGAGACAACGCGCTGACGCTTCTGTTCGCCGACGGAACGAAGGCGGAGAGCGGCTTGAGGTCGAAGCTGGGGTGCGGGTTGTGGTTGCTGAAACGGGTAGCACTCGTTAAGTGATTTCCAGAACGATTTTGAGACCCTCCTTGATACGATAAAGCTCTTGCTTGGATACTTTTCCGAGTGTTTCGCCGAGTTCTCCCTTGTCGAGCGTAAAAATCTGGTTCGTGATCGCCCAACTCGTCCGATCGAGTCCGTTTTCCGATGAGGGTTCGACCCTGGCATAGGTCGGACTGCTTTTCTCTTTGGTGGTCAGGGGCACCACCACGACGTTTGCATAGCCTTCGATTGAGTTGAGGGCATCGGTTTGGATCACTACAATCGGCCGAG
>CAYONY010000171.1:0-7504 GCA_964405415.1 uncultured Fimbriimonadaceae bacterium
ACGACCTCCTGAGCCACAGTCAGGCGCTCTAACCCCTGAGCTATATCCGCCGCGCCGGGCTATTGTGGCCTTTTGAAGCGCCCTGAAGCAAGCCGGCCTAGTTCATTCGATAGCGCGCTGGCTTCCCGCCTGCAAGAGATGCCCTAATCCAAAAACCTTTCGCGCTGCGCCTTCGAGGGCAGCGGGCAGCTCTCGTACTTTCCCCACCAGCGATAGCGTCGCCGGGCGATGAAGTCGTACCCCCCGTTCAGGAGGCCGCTCGGCAAGACGCCGAGCCACGAAACGACGCGCCAAAAACCGCCGAGCTCCCGCAGCATACGCAAAACGGCGCGGGCTTTGGGAAGGAGTCGCTCGTTGGGCCCTGCGGCATCCAAGACCAAATACACCGTATTCAAATCGGCCGCATCGACGCCGTGCCGCGCCAGAAGTCCCCGTGCAAATGCGTTCTGAAGCGCCGCATACCGAAAGCGCCCGCGACGATCGCGTTTCAGTAGGAATTGAACGGTTCGATTGCACAGGCCGCATATCCCGTCATAGAGCACCACAAACGGGAAGGGCCCTTCCTGGGCGCCGTGGGTCTCATCTCCTGCCGGTTCCGCCATGGCCGTCGTCATTTTGGCGCGTCTCCGATCCTTCCTACGGCCGATGCGACGATGCCATCCACCGTTGGGCTAAGATTCCGGCATGCGCACCTTGTGGGGCGGAGCCTTCAACGAATCCACCGATGAACTGGTCGCCCGCTTCGGCCAGAGCATCGACACCGACCTCCGGTTTTGGCAGGAAGACCTCATCGGCAGTGTCGCCCATGCCCGAATGCTCGGCAAAGTTGGCATCCTCACGCAGGGCGAGTGCGAAACGATCGTCGCCGCGCTCGAACGGATCCACGAAGAAGGCCCCGAAAAGTTGCCCCGCGACGTGGAGGACATCCACACCGCCATCGAGATGCGGCTTGCCGACCGCATCGGCCCCCTCGCCGGAAAGCTCCATACCGCCCGAAGCCGGAACGACCAGGTCGCCACCGATGCGCGGCTCTGCCTGCACAACGAACTCGTGGGCGTCCTCGACCGCATCAAGGGCCTTCAATCCGTGCTCCTCGATCAGGCAAAAGCCCATCGGGCCTCGGTCATGCCCGGCTTTACCCATCAGCAGCCCGCCCAGCCCATCACGCTCGGCTTCTACCTGCTGGCCCACTTCTGGGCCCTTAAGCGCAATGGCTGGCGGGCCGAGCGCCTCTTCGAATCGGCCAACTATTCCCCTCTCGGCGCGGCCGCCCTGGCGGGAACCGGATTTCCCATCGACCGCCACCACACCGCCGAAGCCCTGGGCTTCACTGCGCCCATTCCCAATGCGCTCGATGCCACCAGCGACCGCTCGTTTATCCTCGATGGCCTGCACTTGGCCAGCCTCGTCCTGATCGACCTGAGCCGCCTGAGCCAGGACCTCATCAACTGGTCCGGCCCGGGCTTTGGTTTTGTCCGTCTCAGCGATGCCACCACCACCGGCTCGAGCATCATGCCCCAAAAGCGAAACCCCGACATGGCCGAACTCATCCGAGGCCGAACGGCCCAAGCGGTTGGCGCGTACACGGCGGCGGCGACGATGCTCAAAGGGCTGCCGATGGGCTACAACCGCGACACCCAAGACGATAAACCCCCGCTCTTCGCGATGCTCGATTTGGCAAAAGACGCTTTGGAGCTCTCACGTCTCATGCTTGAGGGGGCGGAATGGAACCTCCGGGCTATGGCCAAGATGGCGGGGGCTGGGGCCAGCACCGCGACCGATCTGGCCGATGGGCTCGTCGGCGAGGGCATTCCATTCCGAACCGCTCATGAAATGGTTGGGCGGTTTCTTGCGACTGGCGAAGTCGTTCCCGGGTGGAACCTCGTCGAAGCGCGGCTTCCCACCGCCCGGGAGAGCGTCCGGCGACGCGAGAGTTACGGCGGCACCGGCCCCAAAGCGATGGCCCGCCAAATTCGCGAAGCCGCCAAGGCCCACAAGGCGCGCGGGTTTCGCCGTCCCTACGGGTAGCGCGACGTTGTAGACTGGCGATGTGGGCAAACCCGATCCGATGTCGGGCATCGACCGGCTCTTGGGGCTGACGCGGCGCGAGTTCTTCGGCGCCGCTGCCCGCGGCATGAGCGGGCTTGCCCTGGCTTCGATGCTGCCCGAACTTGCGATTGGGCAAGGCGGCCCCGAGGCGAAGGCGAAAGGCCCCCAAGCGGGCAATCTGCACCACCCCGCCAAAGCCAAGCGGATCATCTACCTCTTCCAAGCCGGCGGCCCCGCCCAGCAGGACCTCTTTGACTACAAGCCCCTCCTGAACGAGAAGCACGGCCAGCCGCTGCCCGAGCACATTCGGAAAAATCAACGCCTGACCGCGATGACGACCAACCAGAGCGTGATCCCTTGCGCCGGATCGCCGTTCAAATTCGCCCAATACGGTAAGGGAGGCGCGTGGGTCAGTGAGATTCTTCCCCACATCGCGGGAGTGGCCGACGAGCTTTGCTTCGTCAAATCGATGTTCACCGAGGCGATCAACCACGATCCCGCGATCACGTTTTTCCAAACCGGCAGCCAGCTCGCCGGGCGGCCCTCCTTCGGCTCTTGGATCTCCTACGGTTTGGGGTCGCTGAACCAGGATCTTCCCACTTTCGTGGTGCTGGCAAGCGCCAACCAAGGCGACCAGCCCCTCTATGCTCGCCTTTGGGGCAGCGGGTTTCTTGATTCGCGCTTTCAGGGCGTTCGGTTTCGGCCCGGCGGTGAGCCCGTGCTCTACCTTTCAAATCCCGATGGAATATGCGGCTCGGGACGCCGCGCCATGCTGGATCGGCTCAGCGAGCTGAACAAGCAGCAATTCGCCAAAGAACTCGACCCGGAGATCGAGAGCCGGATCGCCCAATACGAAATGGCCTACCGGATGCAAACAAGCGTCCCCGAAGTGATGGACCTTTCTAAAGAGCCGAGCGAGGTGTTCGAGCTTTACGGGGCGGATGCCCGAAAGCCCGGAACCTTCGCGGCAAACTGCCTCTTGGCGCGGCGGCTCGCCCAGAAGGGCGTGCGGTTCATCCAGCTCTACCACCAGGGCTGGGACCAACACGGAAGCCTCTTTGGCGAAATCAAAAACCAGTGCCGCGAGACCGACCAGCCGACCGCCGCGCTCATCAAAGACCTTAAGCGGTTGGGCATGCTCGAGGACACGCTGATCGTCTGGGGCGGGGAGTTCGGCCGAACGAGCTACTCGCAGGGTTCGCTGGACCTGCACGCGTTCGGCCGGGACCACCATCCGAGGTGCTTCACCGTCTTCATGGCGGGCGGCGGCGTCAAGGCGGGCACAAGCTACGGGCGGACCGACGACTACGGGTACAACGTCGCCGACAAGGACGGCAACCCCATCGAGCCGACCAAGCACGAATTCACCGAAGGCGCGGTCCATGTGCACGACCTCCAGGCGACGCTGCTTTGGCTGATGGGGGTGGACCACACGCGGATGACCTTCCCCTATCAGGGTCGCGATTTCCGGATCACCGACGTCCATGGACATGTGGTCGACGCGCTGATTGCGTAGTGCGGGCGATTTAGCTATGCCGCCCGAGATCTGCCGAAAGGAATATCGCGCTCTAACCACCACGAGCACCACGTATCACGACGGTCTTGATTTCCTACGAACAAAGTACTGGGGCATGATCACGAATCGCGGTCCGTTGTGTCCCGTTGTGTTCTTTGTGGTTTCTCCGGAAGAGGCTACGCCGTTGCCGCCAGGTCTTGACTCGATGGAACCGCCTCCGGGAACGGCGCCAGTTGCGCCAAGGCGTGCTTCTCAATGAAGCCCCGAAAAGTGCACAGCGCCTCGAGTTCGCGATCGCCTAGGTCAAAGGAAATGGTCTCGGTCAGGTAGCGACGGACCTGCTCGACCGGCCAGCCCTCCTCTTTGGCGATAGCGGCGATGGTCGCGTCGCGCCGATTCTCGATCAAGCCATCGAATTCCCGGTTGACCTTGGCGACGCGGGAAAGCAGTCCGCCGGAGGGTGAACGGTAGGCTCCCAAACACGACTCGGCCCTCGCCCGGCGAAGGTAGCCCACCAGTTCCGGCGTCAATCGCTCGCCCCCGATCCACAGCGCCCAGACAAAGGGCAGCCCCGTGAGCCGCTTCCACTCGTGCCCAAGGTCGAGCACATTCAGCCCTTCGGATGCTTGCCGCAACCCGTTGTCCCCGATAAGAATCCCCGCATCGTAACGCTCGAGCATGCCAGGGAGGTCGGGAGGCTCGGGGATCGCCTCCGGACGCGTTCCATGAAGCTCCGCCAAGACGATCTGAGCCAAAGCGTTACTGGTCATCGAGCTTCCGTCAAGCGCGAGCCGACGGATCTGGGAAAGTGGAACTTTCGAGAAGAGACGGACGCTCTCCACCGGGCCTTCGCTGGCGATGCAAAGCTCCTCGGCAAAGCGACGGCCGGAAACGACCAGGGCTTCGATGCTGGAAACCAGTGCCGCGTCGGCCTCGCCCGAATCCAGCATCGAGGGGAGCCGAGACGGCACGTCGTAGACGACGCGGACAGGGAGCGCGCCGGGACACTCTTCGAAAAAGCGCACGAGCGGCTTGGCGTTCAGATAAGGGACGCTGGCAACGGTGTAAGAAGCCATCGGATTGGACCGTTTCCTAGTTTACCGGGGCGGCCTGCGGTAACCTTCCCGCCAAGCCATGTCCCAGACCTTCATGCCCTCTACCGAAACCGTGTTCGAGCGCACCGGCGAAAACACGATGGTCGTCAACATGGGCCCCCAGCACCCTTCGACCCACGGCGTCCTCCGCGTCATCTGCGAGCTCGAGGGCGAGGTCATCGTCAGCTGCAAATGCCAGATCGGCTACCTCCACACCGGGATGGAGAAAGAAGCCGAATACCAGCAGTACCACAAGTGCGTGGTCATGACCGACCGCATGGACTACCTGAACGCCAACGGCAACAACCTGGCCTATGCGCTGGCGGTCGAGAAGCTGCTGGGCTGCGAGATCCCCAAGCGCGGCCAGTACCTTCGCGTGATTCTGGCCGAGCTGAGCCGCATCGCAAGCCACTGCGTTTGGCTGGGCACCCACGGACTCGATTTGGGCGCGATGACCCCCTTCTTCTACATCATGCAGCAGCGCGAAATGATCCTCGACATGTTCGAGATGTTCGCCGGCGTGCGCATGATGCCGAGTTGGATCGTCCCGGGAGGGCTGCGCGGCGACCTTCCGGAGGGCTTCGACAAGAAGCTCAACGCTTTTCTCGAAGGCTTCCCCAAGGAACTCGATGTGGTGGAGAACCTCCTCGTCGAGAACCCGATTTGGAAGGAGCGAACTTACGACGTGGGCGTTCTAACCGGCAAACAGGCTTTAGAGCTGGGATGTTCGGGTCCGATTGCCCGAGGAAGCGGCGTTGCCTGGGACTTGCGAAAGTCCAACCCGTATTCAAGCTACGAGGACTTCGACTTCGCCATCCCGGTCGGTGAACGCGGCGATGTTTACGACCGCTTCTTGGTCCGCATCGCCGAAATGAAGGAGTCCAGCAAGATTCTTCGGCAGGCATTGGATGGGCTTCCCGAAGGCCCGTGGAACACCGCCGACCGCAAGATCGCGCCGCCGCCCCGGCACGAGATCGACTCGTCGATGGAATCGTTGATCCACCACTTCAAGCTGTATACGGAGGGCTTCCATACGCCGGTCGGCGAAACCTACGCGGGCATCGAGGGTTCCAAAGGCGAGCTTGGGTTCTACATCATCAGCGACGGCTCGAACCGGCCCTACCGCTGGCACGAGCGGCCGTCGTCATTCATGAACCTCAAGTCGCTCGAAGTGCTGGCGATTGGCCGCCTGATCGCCGACGTGATCGCCATCATCGGCTCGATCGATATCGTCCTGGGCGAGATCGACCGGTAGCGTGGTTCAATTGCCCTTGCGTCACAACACTTGTCGCGTAGCATGTGGCGATTTCATTGGTGTCCTCGGTCGTGACTTCGGGCTTCACCGTGACCAAGTTGCGTAGGATCTGACTCGAAGCTTCACCCATCTGCAAGAACGCCAGCTCGGCCTCCGCCGCATGCTGAAGCGTCGGCTCTCCCCCTCCGGGGCCGCCCGTCAGCTCCCACTGGAATTCTATGATCGCCGTCCCCTTGAAGTTCTGATAGTAGTTCGACAGGGCATAGGCGCCCCGCTTGCTACCTATGTAGGTGCCGTCACTCATGGGCTTGATGTTGACGACCGCGCTTCCGGCAATGATGTCCTCCAAGTTAACGATTTCGAGGTTGCTGTGAAGCGAAACCTTCACGCTTTCAACCGAACGCACCTTTGTCCATTTCGTTGTCTTTTCAACGACTTTCTTCGTTGCGGGGAGGAAGGGCGCGCCGTTAAAGAACGAAATGGCGAGGGTCTTCGTATTGGAATTGACCTCAATCGTCGGCTTTCGCTTGAGGCCCAGGGACTCGACTCGAGTTGCTTCGTTTCGCGTATCCCATGTTGTGGTTCGGGAGCCGAGGAGCTTTCCACATCCTCCAATGTCGCCTTCCAGGTAGAGCTCGTCCTTTATTGTGTGGAGTCCGGATACATCCTCCTTCGGAAGCACGGAATTGATCCCTGGACCCATGGGCTGATGCGTGACCATCGTCGTGGGAGTCGAATAGTCGAAAGACGTGGTGTAGAAATAGCTCCGGTCGACGGAGTATCGGCCCGAGTTGGTCTTGTCTTTGAAGTGGCCGATGCCCGTGACTTGGACCATGATGTTTCCTTGCCAGCCGTCTCCTTTCCAATCCTTGACCGGGACCGTAATGGGCACCTCTTTTGACACTTTCATCCAGGTTGCCGGGTCGTACAAGCCCCAAACCTCCTTCTGAGCTTGGATCACCTTTCCTTGCCCTCCAGCAGGAGCAATGGTGACCTTTGCTACCGCTTTCACCTCCCGCATATCGGGCTGTACGTTACCGATGAGCTTGCGCGCTTGAGGAGTCCCTTCGATGGGCACGAAGTAGGATTGGGCACCTTGGTAAGGGCCAGCGTCATTGGCGTGGCCCGTAGTGCGGATTAGGTTTTTGGACTTGCAGTCCAATTCGATGAAGGCTCCAATCTCTTCTTGAGCTTGCTCGTTCATCGAATACCCGCACGCCGCCATGGCGGAAACGAACTTGTTCCATGCACCTTGCGCCGCCGTGGTCCTCTTCAAGAAAACGATTACATTACGACTCTCGCCGCTCTTTTCAAACTGCTTCTCTTTTTCAAGCGGCTTTCCCTGATTGTCTAGTCGGCCCGACACATCTACCGCGGCAAGCAGGATTTGAAGGCGGGACATAGCGAGGATGTAGAGGGAGGGATCGAGCTTTCCTTCCCGCGTAAGGTCCTGGAGCGCCGTATTCCAGTCCACTAAGCCGAACTTATCAACGGCCTGTGTTAAGTCGCGAAGGGCGTCCAGCTGTTGGGTTTGCGCTCCTTCGCGCGGGCCGTGAGGTCCTGGGTGAACTGGTCGAGGTTCGGGGTCTT
>CAYONY010000172.1:0-7497 GCA_964405415.1 uncultured Fimbriimonadaceae bacterium
ACCGACAATTGAACCAGGGCGGTATAGTCGAGGTCTCAGCCCATGACGTTGCAACGCGCACTGCTGAGTTCGGGGCCGGTCTTCGCACTGGCTTCTTTTGCGTTTGGCGGCCATTCGGTGAGCCGAGGCCCCGACCTGTATCTCAATGGGGTCCATGTCCTAACCTTTCGAACTGGCAACCCGAGCGGGCGCGCCGCCACGGCCGCTCGAATGCTTCGCGAAAGCCCTTCGACAACCGTCTCAATCGGCAAATCCCGCCGTTCGACGACGATTCGCTTGGGCAATTCGGTTTTGGCCGCCATATCCAAAGCCGAAGCGGCGGCCGCCGGCTCCACTCCGGCCGGATTGGCGGCGGCGTGGGCCGCCAACGTCCGCACCGCCTTCGCGTTGCCTCCGGTCAAGGTCTTAGGCCCTTCGGCACGCGTTCCTTTGGGAGGCACGCGGTCCCTTCGTTTGGTCGGTTCCAAAGCCCATTTGGCCACTTGGCGAACGTCGCCGCCCGGTTTCGTCACGGTGCGGCGAGACGAAGGAGGACTGACGCTTCAGGGCCGGGCACTGGCCCAGGGAACTCTCCATTTGACTGCGGGAGCCTTTCAGATCGAGACGCAGGTGGACGTGCAGCCCTTGGCCGCGGCTTTCCCCCAGAATTTGAGCGCAAACGTGAGCGGATTGCCCGCGCAGCGCGACATGGTTGTCGGATCGCTCGAAGCCGCGATTCGAACCAAGATGCGCATGCATCCCGAGGCGCGCGTGCAGATGCAGATCCCCGACCAATCGTCGCTCGATCCCGGCTTGGCGCGGGTTGTGGATGTCTATGTGAAAGTTGAAGCGCCGGGCGCGTTTCCGGCCGAAGGGGTCGCACGGGTTACCGTTCGCAACCTTGGTCTTGGGCCGACCCAAGAAGAGGAACTGTGGTATTCGAACCACCCGGAAAACCTGGTCATGCCGGGTCCGTTGATGAGCGGCGTGCTTTCGCCGGAACGACCGGTGCGGTTGCTCTACCATCACATCAACGAATCGCCGACCGGGCTCTATGTTCAGGTTGAGGCCGCGAACACCAATGGAAAGTTGGCCCGGCTCATGGTCATCCCCGGCGACTCGGAACCGGATCGAAACCCCGTCTTGGCAGGGATCGTGGCGGGCGAAAGGTTCCTGAAGCGGTGGCTGGCCGGCTCGGGCGAAGTGCTCGAGATACCGCCTGGCATGCGCGTGCCGCTTGCGCTGCGCCGCTTGGCCCCCAAAGAGACGATGAGCGGGCTCTGCAGCCTATGGCTGCTCGAGGGCGGACCGGAGAACTTGAGCATTCGCGTCTTTGCCTATCCGCCTTCGTCACCGGAGGCAAATCTTGCCGCGCTAATCAATCGGGAGACGCCTTGGCGTTCGGCTCAACCGGCGATGCTCCGTCCGAGTCCCACTTTGGACCGGCTCTTTGAACACGTTTATCCGGAGCCATTTAAGCTCGAAGAACTCAAACATTCGGTGGGGGGAAAGTATGGGTTTGTTCGGATCGGGCAAAACCCAATCTCTCGCCAAGACCAGAACGGCTCGCTCGACGGCAACTTCGGCGTGCTCTACCGCATCGCCTCCTATGCGGAAAATCCGACCGACTCGGCGGTCGATCTGGAAGTGGCCTTTGAAGCCAGCGCGGGCTATTCGGGCGCGCTGTTCGTGTTGAATGGCGAAGTCATCCGCACCCCGCTTCTGCACCCCAAGAAGAGCGCGCGCATCGTTCGCATGCACCTTGGGCCCGGCCAGGCCAAGCGCTTCGATTTGCTCACGATGCCCCTTTCCGGCAGCAGCTATCCGGCGACGATCGTCATGCGGCCGATCGAGGCCGGCAATCGCCCCGACGCCGACCTTTCGACCCGCTGGCAGAATAAACTGTAGGGCGTGGACGACGTTCAACGCGCGCTCGCCGGCCTCTTTGGAATGTCGCCGGAAGAGGAAACCGACGAATCGAAGCTCCGCCGCCGGGCCAAAAAGGGGGTCGACGCCAAAGAGAGCGCGGCCCTGGGCGCCGAGTGTTTGGAAGATGGCGACTATGAAGCCGCGATTCGGCACTTTCGCACCGGCATCGAGCAAAGCGGCGCGGCGGATGCGGCGCTTCGGCTCGATTTGGGCGGGGCGTACGAGTATGCGGATCGCGAAGCCGAGGCCCTACGGCAGTTTCGGGTTGCCGAAAGGATCGAGGAGAGTTCGCCAGAGCCCCATATTGGGGCGTCCCAAATCTACAAACGGGCGGGCAAGTACCGCGAGTCGCTGGAAGAACTCGATCGGGCGATTGCGCTTGAGCCGGGCAATGCGTTTCTGAAATTCAAAAAAGCGGAAGTGCTGCGGGAGGTGAAGCTCTTCGATGCGGCGATCGCCGGCGCGGCGGCGGCCGCCGCAGCGGCCCCGACCGACTCGTTCTATCACTACTGGGTGGCCGATCTGCTCATCGAGCTGCGTCGCTTCGAGGCGGCGTTGGAGCCGATGCGGCTGGCCCTTGAGCTCTCGCCGGGCGACGACCACCTCTACTTCCGGGCTTCGGCGGCGTTTTGGGGCGCCGGCAAGCCAAATGAGGCGATCCGGGCGATCCGGTTGGCTTCGGAACTCGACCCCGACAAGCCGCTCTATCACGGGCTCTTGGCGCGCTTTCTTCGCCATACCGGTTTGAACGATGAGGCGGAAATGGAGGAGAAATCGGCGGAAAAGATGGACGCCTATGATCGCGAGCAGTTGGCTCGGGTGGTTGCGCTGTTTGAAGCGTAAGAGCTTCGCACACACCAAAGCGTCACGCCTCTGCGTCTTTGCCACGGCAATTCAAATCCCGCTGGGATTCCAGGGATGAGCCAGGGGTTGCGACGAAGTCGCCACCCCTGGTGCGCCCCCGCCCATTCCCCACCGCACCCCCGAGGGTTGCCAGATTTCGAGACGAGGGGTTGGCGCGCCGCGCACGCTCGGCGGATGGAGTGCGTGAAGCAAGCTTCGCGCACTCCACATTCAAGGCGCGACTCCGTCGCGCACTCCAGAGGCTTCGCCGTGTAGATTCCAACTTTGCGTGACGTGGCGAACGTGGCGTGCAATTGAAAAACGCGATTGGCGTCGCGCACTCCAATGCGCTTCGCGCGGTCCCAATCTCCTAACTGCTTGCCAAACCCTCGCCCGCCATTTCGAGCGCTTTGAGCGACGCCTGGGCCTTGTTCAGGCATTCCTCGTACTCTTTTTCCGGGGCCGAATCGTAGACGATGCCCGCGCCCGCCTGAATGTAGGCCTTCCCGCCTTTGAGCAAGATCGTTCGAATCGTGATGCACATATCCATCGCGCCGTCCGCGCCGATGAAGCCCACACTGCCGGCGTAGGGCCCGCGCCGGGTTGGCTCCAGTTCATCGATGATCTCCATCGCCCGCACTTTTGGCGCTCCGCTCACCGTGCCGTGAGGGAAAGTCGCCCGCAGCAGGTCGAAGGCGTCGGAGCCCTTCCGAAGCTCCCCCGTGACGTCGCTGACGATGTGCATGACATGGCTGTACCGTTCGACCACCATTAGCTCGTTGACCTTCACACTGCCGTATTCGCACACGCGGCCGAGGTCGTTCCGCGCCAAGTCCACGAGCATGATGTGCTCGGCGCGCTCTTTCTCATCGGCCAGCAGCTCCTTTGCCAGAGCCTCATCCTCTTCGGGGGTTTTGCCCCGCCACCGCGTGCCGGCAATCGGGCGAGAGCGCGCCGTCCGCCCTTCCAGGCTGACCAAGATCTCGGGCGACGCGCCCACCAAATCGAAATCGCCGAAACGAAGCAGAAACATATAGGGCGAGGGGTTAAGCGACCGCAATGCCCGATACACGGTGAGCGGGTGGCTCTCCGTTTTGGCTTCGAGCCGCTGGGAGAGCACCATCTGAATGCCATCGCCTTCGGCAATGTATTCGATCGTCCGGCGGACGCCGTGTTCGTACATCTCCCGCGTCTGATTGGTGGCGATCTCGCCGTTGGCGGTGCGGGCGGCGGGCAGCGGGGGAAGCGGGCTTTTGAGGCGCGCCGCGATCCGCTCAATTTCCGCGCAGGCCTCATCGTAGCTCTCGGCGCTTCCCGAAGCGAGGACGACGATCTTGATCAGGTTCTTGGCGTGGTCGAAAACGACGACCTTGTCGGCGAGCATCATCGCCATATCGTCGATGTCGAGGTCGTCTTTCGCCCCATCGGGGAGCTTTTCCAGAAACCGAACGAAATCGTAGGCGAGCATGCCTACCGCGCCCCCGCAGAACTTGGGCAGGCCCGGCACCGGCACCGGAGTTTCGCCACCCAATTCGGCTTTGACCAAATCCAGCGGGTCTTGGCCCGGCTCGATCGCCACCGATTTCTCGCCTTTTCGCCCGATCAGGCGCGCTTTGCGGCCTTTGGACCGGATCAGCAACCGAGGACGCACCCCCAACATCGAGTAGCGCGCGAGCTGCTCGCCGCCGGTGACGCTTTCCAAGAGGAAGCTCCCGATTTCGTCGTGGGCCAACTTCCAATAGGCGCTCAGCGGGGTTTCCATGTCCGCCAATAGGTCGAGCCAGACCGGCATCGGGCGGCGGCCGCCGGTTCGCGCCAGAAACTCGGCTTTCGCGGGCGTGGGCATGGGCAGGGGGATTATGGCCCGATCAAAGTCGAGCTTCGAAGGAATACGCAACCCTGGCAACGAAACCTAGCAATTGCATGCCTTCCACGATTAGCAACCCTTGGACTCGGGTGCAGCAAAACGGCTTCCGTACCGCTTCGCCCACCGACTTGCTCTCAATCGCGCTTTCGCGAAGCGCCGACGACTCGGGCCATCTGGAGGCCACCGCGAATGAGCTCCTGACCCGATGCGGCGATATCCGCTCGCTAGGCAATCTGAGCATCGCCGAGCTGCAGGAGATGGCCGGATTGAGCGGGCCGGAAGCGGTGCGGCTTTTGGCGATGCTCGAAGTGGGGCGTCGAGTCGGGCTGGCCGGGAAGGGCGACCTGAAAGAAGTGTCGGATGCGGAGTTCGTGGCCGACTACTTCGGGTACCTGCGCGATGAGAAGCGCGAGCATTTCGTGGCGTTGCTGCTCGATGCCAAGAACCAGATCATCCGCCCGACGACGATCCATATCGGCACCCTGACGAAGTCTCTGGTCGGGCCGCGCGAGGTGTTTCGCGAAGCGATCCGCGAGGGGGCCAGCGCGGTGATCGTGGCCCACAACCACCCCAGTGGCGACCCGGAGCCGAGCCCCGAAGACATCGACGTGACGGAGCGGCTGGACGATATCGGGCGGGTCCTGGAGATCCCCTTGCTAGACCACGTGATCTTGGGCGAGCACAAATTTGTGAGCCTACGGGCGCGGGGGGTGCTGCGATGAGCTGGGAAGCCACCGTGGCCGAGCTCAAGGAGCGCGCTCGCGCGATGCACGAAGCGCGGGAAGTGGGCCTGGCCAAAACGCGCCAATTGGTCCAGACCTCGGCCAAGTGCATTCGCCACATTCATCGCCACCAATTCGAGGAAGCCGAGCGGCTGCTGGAGGAGGCGAAGGGAATCGCTCGAACGGCGCAAGAGGCGATGAAGCCGTTCCCCCCGATCTACTATGCCGGCTATCTGCACGATTCGGAGAAAGAGATGGTGGAAGCGGCGGCGGTGCTGGCGATCGTGCGCGGCGGCGCTTACCCCCATCCCGATGAGCTGGGGGTGGGGATCATGAGCTATTTGAACGGCATGGGGGAAGCGGCGAGCGAGTGCCGGCGATTTGCGCTGGATGAAATGCGGAAAGGAAGGGTGGCCGAGGCGGAGCGGATTCTGGCCCAAATGGAAGAGATTTACGACGATCTGATTACGTTCGATTTTGCCGACTCGATGACCGGCGGGCTGCGAAGGACGTGCGACGCGCTAAGGCCAGTGATCGAGCGGACGCGGAGCGACCTGACCGCGACCGCGAGCCAGCACGAGCTGATCGCGGAGCTAAGGGCGACGCGCGAGAAGCTGAGTTGATTCGCACTGGATGATAGAATCCTAACATGAGGGCACACATTGACCTTCCGGATGAACTTCATCGCCAATTGAAGGCGAAGGCGGCCGGTTTAGGAGTGTCGATGCGCGAGCTGGCAACAAGCTATGTTTCCGAAGGACTGGCGAGTCTGTCGAAAGGCGAGACGAGCATTTTCAGTGGAATCTCACTCAACCCTGAAACGGATTCAAAAGAATAAAGACTGAGCAAAGGTTGACATATGCAGTTCTTTTTTTTGTAATATGTTCATATGAGCGGTGAGCGCGACCAAGTCGTCCCCAAGGGTCGAACAACGAGTTTCGGCGGGTTCGTCGTGATCATGTGCTTCGCGTTCTCCCTACTCGTAGCGCTTGCCGCAACTACCGGTTCCTACAGTCCGCCTCACCCAGGCATTCGCTTCGGACGCACAAAACAAATCCTTGGAATGAACATGCGCCCAATACTGCGGGCAGCTACTTTTCCGATGCTGTTGATTTATCAGGGTTGCGGTTCGTGCTCGGCCGTTGACCCGCTTCGTGCGGCACGTGAAATGGGGGTCGCTGAGTTCACTTGGACTTTGGATTCTGAAGGGGAGCTCAAACACGTCAGCTCAGGCAAGCGATTCGAAGGTCAGCGGTTGCTCGAAAGACTTCGGCCGGAGTGGAACCCTCAAATCTATGGATTCGATGGCGAAGGCATCATTCGAAGAGTGCAGACGGGCAGTTTTGGCGATCGCGAGTTTAAGGAATTCATTGACGGTTGGAAGGGCCTGTATGAGGCACGCAACATCAAACGATAAGGTAACTCGGCCACCGGTCGACATCATCTCGGCGGGCATTATCACGTTCGCTCTGGTGGAATTGCTCTATCGGTCAGCTTCTGTTTTGCACTGGCGAACCCTGCAGTCCACTTTTGTTGCCTTTCCCTGGATTGGGACTCTGGCGGTTGGGACAGTTGTTGGGCTTCGATCATCTGCCTATCGCTGGCCGGGATTCTTCATCGGGCTGCTTACCTTGGTTGCCGCGGTGCTCCTTGCATTGCGCTTTAGAGGGCTCTGGATCTGGCCAGGCACGTTCGACCATTACTTCATTCCCTCATCCTCCTGGATTATCGGCCTATCCGTAGGGTATGCAATTGGGGTCACCTTGGCCTGGCTATTTCGAAGTCGAATCGCACCGACGACGAGGGGTTGGATTTGGGTTGGTGCACTCGCAGTTGTTTCAGGAGTCACCTTAACACTCAGCTATGTTTGGGCAAGCGACATTGATAGCTTGTTTCCGCCAACGCGCTCGTACGTCTATTTTGCCATAGCGTTGCCTCTGGCCTACGCTGAACATCAAGGAAGTTGAAGTGAAACGAGTTACTGGACTTTCGATGACCGAGATGCTGGTCGTAACGATGATCTTGCTTGTTTTGGCCGGACTTCTGATGCCGGTGCTGATGCAATCAAAGGAACGCGCCAAGGAAACGACCTGCATAAACAATCTAAGGCAAGTTGGATTTGCACTTGAACTGTACCGTTCCGATTGGGGCGAATAT
>CAYONY010000173.1:0-7476 GCA_964405415.1 uncultured Fimbriimonadaceae bacterium
CGCGGGCCATCGTACTGCCCATGGGGGCCGGCAACTATGGCCTGGTGGCGGGGGTACAGGAGGGCGTCCTGTACACGACCGGGCCCACCCTCTTCCAATTCAGCCTGCGTTCACGCGAAAGCACCCCGCTGCTTTCGGTGCCGGGCGCCCAAGCGCTTTCACTCAATGCGAGCCGCACCAAGATGGCCTACCTGGCCCAAGGCAATGTTTTTGTCGTCGATGTGCGCCCAGGCATCGCTCCGGGGCAAGGCGCGGTGAACACCTCGGGCGTTGAGGCCATGGTTGATCCGCGCGCGGAATGGAAGCAGATGTTCTGGGAGGCGTGGCGCTACGAGCGCGACTTCTTCTACGACGCGCAGATGGTGGGCGTCGATTGGAATGCGGTCGGCAAGAAATACGAGCAGTTCTTGCCCTACGTCAGCGATCGCAGCGACATGGGTTACATCCTCGGCTTGCTCATCGGTGAACTCGGCACGGGACACGCCTACGTTCAGAACTTTGGAAATCCGCTGCCCAACCCGGTCAATCAGGGCTTGTTGGGGGCGGACTACGAGGTGGTCGGAACCGCCGTTCGGTTCAAACGAGTCCTCAAGGGGGCCAACTTCGACGAATCGCGCCGCGGACCTCTCGGAGAGCCGGGGGTCGATGTCAAGGCCGGCGAATACCTCTTGGAGATCGACGGACTCCCCGTGGACGCGAAGAACTCCCCGAATTCCCGGCTGGTGGGCAAAGCAGGGCGAACGGTGACCCTTACCGTGGGCTCCAGCGCGAGCCCCACCGCCGGTTCCCGAAAGGTGCGCGTCGTGGCAAGCGCCGATGAAAGCGCTCTTCGCTACCATGACTGGGTTGAAGGCAACCGAGCCAAGGTCGACCAGCTTTCGGGCGGCAAGATCGGCTACATGCACATTCCCAACACCTCGACCAACGGCGCGATCGAGCTGATTCGAGGCTTTTACAGCCAATGGAACAAGCAAGCGATCTTGGTCGATGAGCGATTCAACGGCGGCGGCTTCATTCAGCCCTGGTTCGTGGATACGCTCGTCCGTCGTATCAAGGCAGGCATTCGCTCACGTCACGGCGATGACACCGAAGATGCCCGGGCGATCGAAGGGCCGGTCTGCCTGTTGATCAATGAGTATGCCGGTTCGGGAGGGGACTTCTTCCCCTGGATGTTTCGCCAAGCGAAAGCGGGCCCGCTTATCGGGAAAAGAACCTGGGGAGGATTGGTCGGCATCGCGGGAGGACTTCCGTTGATGGATGGGGGCCAGGTGACCGCGCCGGAGTTTGGCATCTACGATCGCGAAGTCGGGAAGTGGATCGCCGAAAACACTGGCGTTTCACCCGATATCGAGGTGGACAACGATCCGGCGAGCTTGAACAAAGGTCGCGACCCGCAGCTCGAGCGGGGCGTCGAGTATTTGCTGAACGAGCTGAAGAAGGCGCGGCCGCAACCCAAACGGCCGGACTTTCCCCGAACCGTTCCCCCGCCGACGCGATAAGTTCGCAACTTAAGCGGCGAGGCCACCGCCTCGCCGCTTATTCGGTGGGCGGGCGGCCCACTTCCTGATGGAGTTCCGTCTCCGCTTGTCGAATCTCACGAAGATTCATCAGGACTTCGTCGATCTGAGTGGGCGAGGAATAGTGCTCCGTGAATGCTTGGTCGCGAACCGCTTTGGCCGAGGCCACCTCGACTTCATCGGCGAGGGCCTTCAGCTTCTGGGCGATGTCGCGCGCCGGCAGAAAGGCGGCCGGAAGGGGTTCGAATGGGGCTTCCGTTGAGATGTTGAAGAAGGATTCGAGGACGTCGCCGATGAATTCCTCCGGCCCAGTCCTCGGGTTGCGGGGCTCGAGCACGGGCTTGAGCATCACGACAATGTCGTCCATCGCCCGGTCGGCCGCCGCAAGCGAGGATTCCCGAATCGTCTTCCAATGGAGCGGAAGTTCCTTGTCCTCCCAAAACGCACCGCTGAGCGCATCGTGAACCCGGCCCCAATGGCGCGCGCACTCCTCCAGCAAAAGGCCAGGCGCCCGGTCCACTTTGCGATGGAGCCGACCCTTTTCAAGTGCGCCATTCATGAAGACCACCGCCTCATGGGCCTGCTTGCGCCGCTCTTCGTCTTCGTTTTTGGGTTTGGCCAGGTTCGAAACCCAGAGCATGGTGAAGATCGTCACGATGGGCAAAACGACGAAAACCGACATCAAGCCTGCGACCCATAGGCCGAGAAACCGCTCAAGAAAGAACCACACGCCGCCGGAAAGCATGAGCGAGAGCAAGCAGCCGGCCCCGGTCTCGGCGGTGCCTTTGGGCGAGCGCTGCGCCATCGTGGCCACATACCGAGCCAAATTCGGCATGCCTTTGTTGCGAAGCGACTGCCAGCGCACATCTTAAGCTACCGCAAAAGCCCGCGCAAATCGGCAATCGCGGTCCGCCCCGGGGGCGCTTCCTCGGTGACTCCGGTCAGAACCAGAACCGCATGGCACCCCGCCGCCTCGGCCGCCCCCAGATCGGTGTCGACCCGGTCGCCCACCAACACCGCGTCGTCGACCCCCAAGCCAGTGCTCTCTAGCGCCAGATGCACCATTGCAGGAGCCGGTTTGCCAACAAGTCGGGGCGTGACGCCCGAGCAGGTCTGCACAGCCGCGACGAGGCTCCCCGCGCCGGGCTGCAATCGGCCGCCCTCCATGGGATACGTCGCATCCGGGTTCGTGGCGATGAAATGCGCGCCACCGCGAATCTGCTGAAGAGCCGCATCGAGCAAGGCGTAGGTAAAGGTGCGACAAATGCCACAGACCACAGCCTGGGCCGATTCGGGAGGGTGGGGGCAAACGCGTCCGTCCGATCCCATGTTGAGGACGGTCAATTCCGCCTCGCGCAGTACGTGGATCAGTCCCGGTTCTCCGATGACAAAAAGGTTATCCAGCCCTTGGGAGCGCAAGAACGTGGCGGCGGCCATTCCGGAGGTTGCAACTTCGGCCGGATGGGCCTCGATCCCCATCGCGTTCAGCTTCTCCGACACTCCAACGGGAGTCGCGCCGGAGTTATTGGTGAGAAACCGCAGGGCCGCGCCATCGTTTCGCAAAGTGGCTAACGTTTCGGCGGCATAAGGGACCGCTTCGGATCCTCGGTAGAGCGTGCCGTCAAGGTCGAATAGATAGACCCGATAGCGCTTCACGCGTTTCGTCCGACCACGAATTCGGCCACCTTCGTCAACAGGTCGCGGGCCGGCGAATCGGGAAGGGAAGCCAAGGCGGCCTGCCCTTGAGCGGCATAGGTTCTCGCCCGGGCTTCCGCTTCGGTTCGCGCGCCAGATCCTTCGATTAGCCCTCGAACCCATTCCCATGACCCGTTGGTCGCTTCGCGGCCGAAGAGTTCAGCAAGACGCACCCGGTCGTCGGCGTCGACTCGGCGTTGCAGAAGAATGAGGGGCAGGGTCGCGCAGCCTTCGCTGAAATCCGTGCCGGAGGGTTTGCCGGTGATCGCGGGATCGCCAAAGTCGAGGCAATCGTCGGCGATCTGAAAGGCCATGCCGACCGCGGCCCCATAGGCTCCCAGCCCGCGCACCACGGGTTCCGAAGCTCCGGCCGCCAAGCCGCCCACTTCGCAGCAACTCGCAATAAAGGTTGCCGTCTTGCGGTGTAGGATCTCAAAGTGCTCCGCCTCCGACAGGTCGAAACGGCCGCGTGCCTCTAACTCTTGAACCTCCCCTTCCGCCAAATCAACAACGGCCCGGGAAACGTTCCGAATGATCGCCAAGTCCCCGTCGTCGGCCAAGATCGCCATCGCTTTGCTCAGAAGGACATCGCCGGTGAGAATGCTGGCGGTGCTGCCGAAGCGCGCAGCGGCGGTCTCGATTCCTCGGCGAGTTGCCGCATGGTCGATCACGTCGTCGTGCATGAGGGTCGCCATATGGATCATCTCCATGGCCGCGCCCAGGCGACGCGTTCGAGAAGGGTCGAAATCGCGTCCGGTGGCTTCCGCGGCCAAGGTCACCAAGGCGGGGCGCAGCCGCTTGCCGCCCGCCCGCAGCGTGTGGTTCGAGACCCCGCGCACGAGTTCGACCTTAGAATCGACCTGCCGACGAAGCTCTTCCTCGACTTCCCGAACTTCGTCGGCGAGCTTGGATAGCAGCTGCGGATCCGCTCCGGACTGGAGGTGCTCGGCGATCGCCGCGGTCATGGCTTTGTCCCCCAATGAACGCAGATGTTGCCGAACATGAAATCCTTCCAGCCGACCTGAGCGAAGCCCGCAGCCTCCATCGACTGCCGAAGGCCCTCTCGAGAAAGAAAGGTCTGGGTGCTTTTCGGCAGGTAGGTGTAAGCGCTCTTGAATCCGAATGCCGAACCTAAAAGCGGCAGAAACCGGCCTCCCACCAGACCCGACATCAGACGGAGAACTCGCCCTCGTGGCACCGCCATGTCGACCGAAACGAACCGTCCGCCCGATTGCAGCACCCGGAAGATCTCCCGATGGGCGGCGTCGATGTCTGGCACATTGCGAATGCCCCATCCCACGGTCACGGCCTCGATCGACTGCGTTTGAACGGGAATCCGGCCCGCATCACCCAGGGCAAGGCCGCCGGGGACCTTCTTGGTGCGAGCAACCTCAAGCATGGGCCGACAGAAATCGACGCCAAGAATGAAACCTTTAGGCCCCACCGCCGCCCGAAGCGGCGGAATGAAATCCCCCGTCCCGCAACAAAGATCGAGCGCGCGATCGCCCGGATGCAGGGCAAGCTGTCGCACCGCAAAGGCGCGCCACCGTCGGTGGCGCGACATCGACATGAGGGCGTTGAGAAGATCGTAACGAGGCGCAATCTCCGCAAAGAGCTGCTGGACCCGCGCGCGCTTCTCGTCGCCTTCCGCCAGCCAGGTCGGGGCATCGGCGGGAGGCGCGGCCGTTTTCACATCCCTGGTTATACCTTTTCCCAAGTGAAGTTTCAGAATGGAGTGAAAAGTGAGATTCCGAGAAAGTTTTCCCACGTGGTGGAAAAGTCGGTCTTAACAATTGGCGCAAAACCGTTCAAACTTGCAGGCGCACCCATCATGAAGATGAAACTTCGCGCTGTGTCGGCGCTCTACGAGATGCTTGAGGCTCAGGCATCGGTGGCGACCAAAGCGGCCCACCAGTTCCTTGACGCGGTACGGGACCACGAACACTTCGCCGAACACGCGGCGCGCATCATGGACCTCGAGCACGAGGGCGACAATCTGACCCACGACCTTCAAAACCGAATTGCCGCCACCTTCATCACGCCGCTCGACAAGGAGGACCTCAAGGATCTCTCGCAGGCGCTCGACGACGTCACCGATTTCATCGAAGCCGCGGCTGCTCGAGCCGAGCTTTACCGGATCGGCAAACCCCGTCCGGAATTGGAAACGCTCGCCGAGCTTCTCGTGAAGGTGGCCGAAGTCACCGAGCAAGCGGTCGGCGAACTGCGCAACGGTTTCGGCAAATCGGGCAAGCTGCGAGCGCTTCTCACCGAAATCCACACCATCGAAAACGAAAGCGACCGCATGTTCCGGCTTGCTTTGTCCAATTTGTTCCACGAGAAGGGCATCGATGCCTTGACGGTTATCAAGTGGAAAGAACTCTTCGACCGGATCGAAACCGCGGTCGATAAGTGTGAGGATATTGCCGCGATCATTGGGACGATCCTGATCAAATATGCCTGAAGTCGGCGTCCTCCTCGTTTTGGTCGTGATCGGCGCGCTCGCGTTCGACTACATCAACGGCTTTCACGACACCGCCAACGCCATTGCGACCGTGGTCTCGACCCGCGTTCTCTCGCCTTCAACGGCCATTCTGATGGCGGCGATTCTGAATTTTGCCGGCGCGATGATCGCCACCCATGTCGCCAAGACGATCGCCTCCGGCATCGTCGTCACGGAAATCGCGACCGAACCGGTCGTCTTGGCCGCGATCCTCGGCGCGATTTTCTGGAACATCCTGACGTGGATCTACGGGATCCCGAGCAGTTCATCGCACGCCTTGGTGGGCGGTCTGGTCGGTGCGGCGGTGGCCAAGGGGGGCACGGCCGTTGTGGCGTGGGATGGCTTGCTCAAAAAAGTCATCATCCCGTTGTTCGCCTCACCCTTGGCCGGCTTCATCATCGGCTACTTCGTGATGAGCCTCATTGCCTTCTTCTTCTCCCACGCCAATCCGATGCGGGCGGGCAATGCATTTAAGAAACTCCAGGTGGTCTCCAGCGCCGCGATGGCCCTCTCCCACGGCCAAAACGACGCCCAGAAGAGCATGGGGATTATCACGCTGGCCTTGGTGGGCTCGGGCTGGCTCAAGGAGGCCGAAGTGCCCCTTTGGGTCAAGCTGAGCTGCGCGGTGGTGATGGCGCTGGGGACGGCCGCCGGGGGCTGGCGGATCATCCACACCGTGGGGCAGAAAATCATCCGGCTCGAACCGGTCCACGGCTTTGCGGCGGAAACGACGGGGGCCGCGGTGATTCTGACCGCCGGTCATTTCGGGATGCCCATTAGCACCACGCATACCATCACCGCCAGTATTTTCGGCGTCGGATCGAGCAAGCGGCTTTCGGCGGTTCGCTGGCATATCGCGCGCAGCGTCGTGCTCGCCTGGGTCATCACGCTCCCCGCGACCGCGTCGGTCGGCGCCCTCTCCTATCTCTTGCTGCGTGGGCTGGAATAGACTAGGGTTGAGGCGGAAACAGGGCCAGGGCGGCGGCGCCAAAGAGTCCCGCATCGGCGCCAAAAGGACTCTGGGGCCGATCGACTTCCAGCCAATCCGAGAGTCCGACCCCGCCGCAAAGGACGATCGCGTCCGGATGGAAAAGGTCCTCGACCGCGCGGATCGCATAGCGGGCGGCGGCTCGCGCGTTCTCTTGCTCGTCTCGCGTCAGTTCCGCGCCGAGGGCGTACCCGCCAAGCGTTTCCTCGATCGTCTTTCCATTCTCGAACGATAGGTCGTTCAAATGGGGCGGCTCGCCGCCCGTGCCCATTAGGATACGCCCCCGATCGACGAGGCCGAACCCCACGCCCGTGCCCAAGGCGAGCGTGGCAACGCGACGGCCGGCGATTTCCGGAAGACAGGCGTGGCCCCATGCGGCGGCCAGCCCGTCGTTCACCGCAATCGTGGGTACGCCGAAAGCGGCCTCGCTGAATTCACAGCCCACGTGGTTGGGGATGAGTGCCTTGGCCTGGGTGACGATGCCCGTGCGGGGATCGACGACACCTCCCGTACTAACGGCAAGCCGGGCCACGCGGTGCCGGCCGACCCGCTCAAAAATCCAAAGCCGCCGTTCTTCCGGATCGCCGGGGAGGGCGATCCGCTCCGAGTCCAAGCGCTCCCACTTTGATGAGAAGAGCCCAAACCGAAGCCACGTGCCGCCGATATCGACCGCGCCGATCGGCCCCTTTGGGATTGCCGCCGCCGTCGCAAATCGTTTGGTCAGCGTCGGCGTATCGTTGAGCACCGCCCCCATCACCACCGCCCACGCCCCGATC
>CAYONY010000174.1:0-7454 GCA_964405415.1 uncultured Fimbriimonadaceae bacterium
AGGTGGGGAGCGGGCGGGGCGCGGCTGGCCGACCGCTGGCGCGGTGGGTTCCGATCTTCGCTCTTCGCTCCTCCCTGTTCGCTCTTCTGTTTCTCGCCGGCTGCGGCGACGCCGACGCCGCCGGCCGCGCCGTCCGCGTCTCCAATTGGCTCAACGCCGCCGTAAACCCCGCGTTTCTTTCGCTCGAGCGCACCTTCGAACGCGAATACGAGGCCAAACACCCCGGTGTCCGGCTCATTTCCGAACCCATCCCCGGCCCCGGCCGCTATGCCCCCAAACTGCTCCTCGCTCATTTGGCCGGGAGCGTTCCGGATGCGGGGTATCTCGACGCCGCCAGCGAGGCGGTTTTCATTAACAACGGTGTGGTCGCCGACCTGACGCCCGCCAAGATCAAAAATATCCAAACCTATGCGCCCGAGATCGATGTGCTTGGGCTCAACAGTTACGGCGGCTTGGCGAGCCTGCCCAAGCGTCTCAAGGAAGCCGGCTGGACCAAGCCCTACGTCATCACCGAATTCGGGCCCCTCGGGCCATGGGAATCCGGGCGTACCGATTGGGGAGCCGCATTTGAAGCCACGAGCACCGAAAAGGCAAAGTTTTACGCGTCGAACTATGATGCCGCGATCTCGGGCCAGCCCGGCCGGTGCCTGGGGTCCTACGCCTTTCTCTGGGGCCACAAACAAGAGACGACCCCAACCTGGTTCGGCTTGTTCTTGCCGACCGGGGAAGGCACGGGCCCGCTCGATGAGCTCGTGTTGCGATGGACGGGCAAGCTGCCTCCAAACCGCAGCCCGGGGATCCGGGAAGTGGTTTGCGAAGCCAATGGCAAGCGGCTTGCGGCGGGAAAGCAAGTCGAGCTCCAGGTGGAGGCCTACGATCCGGAGGGCGATCCGCTGAAATACGTGATCGAAGTTCGCCATGAGGTGACGGCCGAGCGTCCGATGGGGGAAGGGGAGAAGGGTCCGGAGGTGCTTCCGAAGTACCCGAGGGCCTTTGCGGACGGGAAAACCACGTTTGAGGTCCCCCCGATGGCCGGGCCCTACCGCCTCTACATCTACGTTTTCGACGGAAAGGGCCGGGCGGCAACGGCGAATTTCCCGTTCTTCTCAACCGGAAGCGCCTGAGCACGGAGACATCCGGAAAAAATGCTTGGCATTTTCCGTCTTTCGTTGTATAGTGTCCGAAACGTTTCGCGAAACGTTTCGCAGAGCCATGGCAACGACGCTGAAGGACATTGCGAAGAGGCTGAACATTTCGGTCAGCACGGTGAGCTACGCGCTCAACGGCGGCTCGCGCACCGTGCCCGAAAAGGTCCGACGGGCGGTGGTGGAAGTCGCCAAAGAGCTGAATTATCGACCCAACCGGCTCGCCCAGTCGATGATCACCGGCCGCAACCATGTTATCGGCGTCGTTCCGCCCGAGATGTACGACGACCTCTTCCTGAGTCCCTACCTTCAGCTCGCAGTCAACGGCATCATCAACGAAGCCGGACACCTTCACCAGGACCTCTTGGTCTACACCCGCTATAGTGAGACGGACGGGCATGCGATCGCCGATACGATTCTCGATGGGCGCGTCGATGGCGTGGTCTTCATCTCGCCGCACGTCGGCCAGACCGCCTTATCCCGAGTCGCCGATCATGGGCTTCCGTGCGTTTCGGTCGCCGGCGTCTGCCATCCCGTGGTGCCCTCCTTCACGGTCGACAACGAAGAAGGCATCGTCCAGATCGTCCGGCATTTGATCGAGCTAGGCCACAAACGCATCGCTCACATCGCGGGCGTACTTTCGCATGAGGATGCGCTCGACCGCATGAAGGCGTATCAGACCGAACTTCGCAAATCGGGCATCGGCTATCGGGACGAGTACGTGGTGAAAGGCGGCTTCCAGGTCCAGGGCGGCTTTCGCGCGATGGAGGAATTGCTTTTGTTGCCCGAACCTCCGACCGCGGTGTGCTGTGCCAACGACGAAATGGCTATAGGGGCCCTTCAGGCGTGCCTGACGCGAGGCATCCGGGTACCCCAGGAGGTCAGCATCGCCGGATTCGACATGACCCCCAGCAGCGGCGTCGTCACCCCCCAAATCACCACGGTCCGCCAGCCGATCGCCGAGCTTGGCGTGGCGGCCCTTCGCGCAGTTTTTGACATCATAGAGGGCAAAGAGCGCCCCCCGAGCAAGGTCCTCAAGACCGAGCTCATTGTTCGAGGATCGACATCTCGTCCGAAGGAGGACTCATAACTATGAATCGCCGGCATACGGCCTTCACGCTCATTGAGCTGCTCGTCGTCATCGCGATCATCGCCATCTTGGCGGCGATCCTTTTCCCCGTCTTCGCGAACGCCAAGAACGCCGCGAAAAAGACCCAATCGCTCTCCAATGCCAAGAACA
The DNA here is from genome assembly GCA_964405415.1 of uncultured Fimbriimonadaceae bacterium. Classification (GTDB taxonomy): domain Bacteria; phylum Armatimonadota; class Fimbriimonadia; order Fimbriimonadales; family Fimbriimonadaceae; genus CAYONY01. The sequence goes on from CAYONY010000174.1 coordinate 2,386, forward strand.
TCGGCTTGGGGATCCACATGTACACGGTCGACTACGATGACTGGCTGCCCATGCTCCAGTACGTCGATCCGCCGACCCCCTACACCTGGCACGGCTGGCCCGAAATGGTCGGTCCCTACATCAAGAGCGGCGACGGCAAAGACCCCGCCGGCGGATGGAAGCTCTGGGGCTTTGAGGGGATCTTCCGGTCTCCCGGCGACCCCACCAAGCAGCGCAACGGCAGCTACGCGCTTCACCAGGACCTGTTCCGAGACGGCGCCGCGCCGTGGACGAACTGGACCGCGCCGACCGTCTTCAGCGTGACGCAGATCGAAATGCTGGCCGACAAGGTCATGGCGATCGAGCGCGGCATCAACCTCGGCTACGGAAACTGGCTCCAGTTTTCGGCTTGGGAGTGGGACTGGACGGACTGGCTGGATTGGGACCGCGTGAACTGGGTTCCGCGCCGCACGGGCAGCAACCGCTCAATCGAGCCGAACCATGGCGACTGCGACTATCGGTACTACGAACCGACGCCGCCCGCGACCGAAACGCCGGAAAGCTGGAACATGTGGGCCGGCTGCGGCATGTTCCCGCGGTATCGCTACAACAACACCAGCCCGTTCATCTTCCTGGACGGCCACGCCAAATCGATGAGCCGAACGCAGACCGGAACGCAGGTCGACTGGGTGAAGCACATCTACATCCGCGAGGCGTCCCAGTTCGATTCGAGCTGGTACCCCTACTAAGAACATGAATCTGAAAAGACTCCTGTTGATCGGAATCGGAGCCGCCGTGCTTTCGGGGTGCGGCAGCTCCAACTATGGCGGGGAAGCTGATGTGACCCCAGCCCAATCCGCCGCTCGTCTCGAAGATGAGATCAAGAAGATCGAGTCCAACCCCAACATGCCACCTCAGGCTAAGCAGCACGCAATCGCGGCGCTTCGTCGGAGCGCGGAGATGGGCAAGGGAATGCAGTCCAGCGGTCCGACCAAGAAGTAGCCTCCGGCTACTGGGAACGTACGCGGCCCCTCCTGGCGGAGGGGCCTTTCTTTTTGTTCCGCGCCACCCTTGACCTCCTTTTACTTGTAAATTCGTTATTTCGCGAAATATCGTAATATAGATTCCGAGATGAACGACGAACGGTTGGCGGCTTCGTTTCGGTCCCTGGGCGATCCCACCCGGCTGCGGATTTTTCGTACCCTCATGGAGCATTGCGGCCCGATGGGCAAATCGGCCAGCCTCACCGCCGGGGAGATTTGCCGCTTCGTCTCGGGAGCCGAAGCGATCAATTCCACGATCAGCCATCACATGAAGGAGCTGAAGCAGGCGGGGCTCATCGAGATTCGGCGCGCGGGGCGGTTCATGCATTGCCGGCCGAAAGCGGACGGCGTGCGCGACATGCTGAGCTTCCTGCTCGACGTGGAATGACCTCTAAACCCAACCCATCAAGCGAACGACGGTTGCGGTTAAGAAGCACACCAGGAACCCCAGGGCAAGCGGGATCAGCGCCGAAAGCAGCGTCCATTTCCGACTTCCGGTCTCTCGATAGATCGTCATCAGCGTTGTGCTGCACGGGTTGTGGAGCAGACTGAAGAGCATCAGGTTCATGCCGGTCAGCCACGTCCACCCGCCAAGCTCCACCAGCACTTTGCGCGTTTCCGCATCCTCCAGCTCCAGCATCACGCCCTGCTTGGCCAGCGCCGAGCGGCCCAGGTTCAGCGTGAGCATCAGAATCGTCGGGACCACGATCTCGTTAGCCGGGATGGCCACGATGTAGGCGACGAGAATCACGCCATTCAGCCCCAAAATCGCGCCCAGCGGATCGAGGCCATAGACCATCCAATAGGCGAGGGACTGCCCGCCAAGATGGATGTTGCTGATCAGCCAGATCACCGCGCCGGCAGGCGCCGCCCAAACAATGGCGCGCCAGAGCACAATCAGCGTTCGGTCGATGATCGACGTATAGACCGTTTTCCAAAATCGGGGCGGACGGTAGGGCGGCAGCTCGAGCGAAAACGCGGACGCTTCGCCTTTGAGCAGCGTTCGACTGAGAACCTTGGAGACAACGAGGGTGAAGAAAACGCCGAGCAGGGCGATGCCCACCACCGAGCCGGCCGCGGCCAGACTGGCCAGCGCGGGCGGCGCGGCCGCGCCCAAAAAGACGGTGGCCATGAGGATCAGCGTCGGCCAGCGCCCATTGCAGATCGCAAAATTGTTGGTGAGGATCGCGATCAGCCGCTCGCGCGGGCTGTCGATGATGCGGGTGCTGGTGATTCCGGCCGCATTGCAGCCAAACCCCATCATCATCGTCAGCGACTGCTTGCCGTGGGCGCCCGACGATTTGAAGGCCCGATCGAGATTGAAGGCCACGCGAGGCAGATAGCCGAAGTCCTCAAGCAGGGTGAAGATCGGGAAGAAGATCGCCATCGGGGGCAGCATCACGCTGATCACCCAAGCCATCGCCAGATAGACTCCATCGATCACGAAGCCGCTCAGCCAAGTGGGCGCCGAGATCGCCGCCGCTCCCGCATGGATCCAACCGTAGACCGTTCCCATCAAGAAGTCGCCGATGAGCCCGGAAGGCACATTCGCCCCGCTGATCGTCGCCCAAAATGCCGCCGCAAACAGCAAAAACATCGCGGGAAAGCCAAGGATCCGGCTGGTCAAGATGCGGTCAAGGGCCTGATCGAACGCGAGCTTGCGCTGGGTGCCGGGAGAGGTGACGGCCCGCCCGGCGATGCGGGAGGCTTCGTCGAAGAGTCCGCCGACGATTTGATCGTGCAGCCGCCCCTCAAGCTTCTGGCGATGCCCTCGGGCCGCTTCGAGGATGTCGATTCCCGCCATTTTCAGGCCACCGCCCCCGCCGGCCTCTCCATACGCAGGTCGTGAACCGACTCGCCGAGCGTTCCGTCTTCGATCTCTTTGGTGACGCTCGCATCGCCTTCAAGAAGCCGCAGTGCAATCCAGCGGGCATTTGGCAGCCGCGGATAGGCCGCTTCGATCCGGGTCACCAAATCCTTGACGGCCGCTTCCACTTCCGTGGGCAGCGGCGCCGCCCGTTTTGGTTGGGTGGCCAAGCGGCCCCGCGCCACGTCTTCGATGACCGCGGCAAGCTCCTTAACGCCCTGTCCGCGTCGGGCCGACATCGGAACGACGGGCACCCCCAGGTCGCGAGCCAGGGCCCGATCGTCGACCGCCAAACCGTTGCGCTGGGCCTCATCCATCAAGTTCAGCGCGATCACGACCCGATCCGTAATCTCCAAGACCTGGAGCACGAGATTGCAATTGCGTTCGAGACAGGTGGCATCGACGACCACAACCGTCACGTCGGGCCGGCCAAAAAGAATGAAGTCGCGCGCAATCTCCTCGTCGGTGCTCTGGGAAAGCAGGGAATACGTTCCGGGAAGGTCCACCAGTTTGAACTTGGTATCGCCCCTCCGGAATCCGCCTTCGGCGCGCACTACTGTCTTTCCGGGCCAGTTGCCGACATGCTGCCGAAGGCCGGTGAGCGCATTGAAGATCGTGCTCTTGCCCGTGTTGGGGTTGCCCGCCAAGGCGACGACGAAGTCGTAGCCGGTGACATCGAGCCCGTGGCGTCGCAAAAGCTCGGGCCCGCACGCGGTGCAGCTGCCGCACGCCGCGGCGTTGGAGGATGGGGCAACCGGAAGGTCCTTTAGCAAGGCTCCACCTCGATCTGCTCCGCCTGCTCGCGGCGAAGCGCGATCACCGCGCCGCGAATGCGATAGGCCACCGGATCGCCCAATGGACTTCGGCGTAGCGCTTCGACGATCGTGCCGATCGCCAGCCCAAGGTCCAGCAGCCTTCGCCGTTCGGCGCCCTCCAAATGGAGTTCCGTCACCTTGGCTCGAGTCCCGATCTTGGCGTCGAAAAGCGTCATGGCTTTAGCTAGTGCTCTTAATTGTAGCATAGGCTACACTTTTTCTCAACCCCCCATTGGGCAAAAAAGTTTCCAAAATAGGGCGAGCGATGTCGGATCGAGTTCCTTCCACCCTTGCCGCGGCCGTGCACGAAGAAGTTCAGGCAACGGGAAAGGCGCCTTGCGCCTTCGGGATTGCCATGTCGAGGGTCCCGGCCAAACGCTGGAGCACGCGAAGCGATCTCTTCGATTGCCTGGCCAAGGCTCGAGCCCGGCTGGACGCCGATCCTCGGGAGCCGATCCAGCTTGGGGAACTGGCGGCGCTCGTGGGGGTCTCGCCCTTCCACTTTCAGCGACTTTTCAAAGAGTTCTTTGGCCGCAGCCCCCTCGATTACCATCGTCAAATCCGGCTGGAACTGGCAAAGCGGCTGATCGAAGAGGGAACCCGTGTGATTGAGGCGTGCACCGAGGTGGGCTTTCAAAGCCCGAGCTCGTTCACGCGGTTGTTTCGCCGCGCGTTTGGTGTCTCGCCGGGAAAGGTAAAGGGATCCCGGGGCCAAGCCGCCGACTGATCCCCGAGCTCTCGCCAAGTACACTCAGGCCCATGTTCCTCGATGAAGCCGTCGTGGAGTTCGTGTCCGGCCGCGGCGGCTCCGGAGCGGCGACCTTCCACCGAGAAAAACACGTCCCCCGAGGCGGTCCGAACGGGGCCGACGGCGGTCGCGGGGGAGATGTGGTGCTGATCGCGGACCGCAATCGCCGCACCCTTTACGATTTCAAACTCCGGCCGCGCATCGAAGCCGAGCCAGGCTCCCATGCGGTCGGCAACAAACGGGGCCGCGACGCCAAAGATATCGAAGTTCCCGTGCCGGTGGGCACGCTGGTTTCCGATGCGGAGTCGGGCGAACTCCTGGCCGACCTCAATTTCGACGGCGCGCGTCTGGTGCTGGCCAAAGGTGGGCGTGGGGGCTTTGGCAACCTCCATTTCGTCAGTTCGGTTCGCCAAGTGCCGACCTTTGCCGAAAAGGGGGCGCCCGGCGAATCGATTCGAGCCCGTTTGGAACTCAAGCTTCTGGCTGACATCGGCCTCATTGGGCTGCCAAACGCGGGGAAGAGCACACTCATCAGTCGGATCAGCGCCGCCAAACCCAAGATCGCCGACTACCCGTTCACCACCATCGAGCCCAACCTGGGGGTGGTCGAAGTGGCG
>CAYONY010000175.1:0-7411 GCA_964405415.1 uncultured Fimbriimonadaceae bacterium
TGCCGACCATGATTCCGAGTGAGCTGAGCAAGGCGCGGCTTCGCTGCTCGAACAGGCTGAAGACGCCGATCCGGAGATTGCCGAGGAAGCGGTCCATCGTTCGGTTCCAGGGTACCGATTCAAAGGTCCGGAAGGTTGGGCCCAAGAAACCCGTATTTCCGGTGGAACGCGACCGCTGGGCCCTGCGTATATTATGCTGTCAGGAACGGAGGTACCTACACGAGGGAGAGGTATCGATGAACACGCGGAAGGGAATCACGCTTTTCGAGCTGCTGACGGTGATCGCGATCATCGGCGCTTTGGCCGCCATCATGGTTCCGGTCATGGCCCAGGCTCGCGCCGCCGCCCAAAAGACGGCGGCCATGGCGCGCATGAAGCAAACCGCGACGGCGCTGGTGCTTTACAGCGTGGACCACGAAGACACGTTTCCTCTGAGCGGTCCGGTCGATCCGGGCATGATCACCGGTTTCCCGGGGGCCTATCTGACGGGCTGGGTTGCCGGTTTCCCCAATGGGTGGGACGGGGTGGAATGGGAAGTTTCGGATGCGGTGGCGTGGCCCAATTCGAGCGCGATCTACCGCTTTGACGATGGCGTGATGTACGCCAGCGATTTGCCTTCGGTCGAGCTTAAATACACGGGCAGCCCGTCGCCGTACGAGCGTCCCCGCAAGGCTCCCAAGCCCGCTAGCTTCACGATGAACGGCCTGCTTCATGCTTGGGCCACGACCGCCGTGGCGATGCCAAGTCGGCTCACCCTGGTTTGGCAAGGCGCCTACCGGGCGGCCGTTTCCGGCTACGCCTATGCCAATCCGGTCCTGAATTGCAACGCGAACACGGATGCGCCCTGCCGCTTCCAGCCTCAGGGATTTCCCCAGGCCGGGGCCTCCAACACCTCCTATCGAGGCGACCTCGTCTACTTGCCTTTTGGCGAAGATACGGCGTGGATCTACGGCCGTGGCATGAATTTCGTCGCCGTCGACACGTCGGCCCGGTGGCGAGCGCAGAATCCCAGCGGCCAAACCGGCGACACCGTCCGCAGCTACGACGATCCGGCCGGGCTGTACGGGCCAGGGGGCAAGCAGCGCGCCTTCCATCGTTGCGTGCTGGGCGAAGGCACGCTAGTTCGTTACACGTCGTTCTTCCGCCCGGATACCGAGTTCAAGTACGAGTTTGGGGCGACCCAGGGAACACGATGCGACCCTCCGTAAGGCTACTTCTGGCGGTGCTCGCCGCCTGGGCGGTGGCCGGCTGCGGGCCTTCTGGGCCAACCTCGGAAAGCAAAGGTCTCGAAGGCCGTCGGGCGGCAACCCGAAGCGAATCCGACTTCTAGTCTCGGGCGTCGCGCCCGCTGCTGAGGCCGGACCACAAAAATGAGGGTGGACCAACCTCGGCGCGTTGCCGAGTAGAATTCGTTCGAACATGGGTGAACGGAAGCTCCTTCTCGAACACGCGCACGACCCGGCGTATGCCACGTTTGCCGGATACGTCAAAACTGGCGGCTACGAAGGGCTGAAACGGGCGGTGGGCATGGACCGTCAGGACGTCATCGACCACATCAAGGCCTCGGGCCTCCGGGGCCGAGGCGGCGCCGGCTTTCCCACCTGGATCAAATGGAACGGCATTGAAAAGGAAAAGACGAAGCCCCATTACGTTTTGTGCAACGCAGACGAGGGCGAGCCGGGCACCTTCAAAGATAAGGAGCTGATGGAGCGATGTCCCCACCAATTGGTCGAGGGGATGGCGATCGCCGGTTACGTTTCCCATGCGGATTGCGGCTACATCTATATTCGTGGCGAGTTTGTGGATGCGGCCCGGGCCATGCGAAAAGCGGTCGACGAAGCCTATGCCAAAGGGGTGATTGGCCGAGATTGTTTTGGCAAAGGTACGAACTACGACCTCTATATCCACTTGGGCGCCGGATCTTACGAATGCGGCGAAGAGTCGGCCCTCATGAGCTCGCTGATGGGCGAGCGCGGCATGCCTCGGCTCAAGTTTCCCCATGCGCCGCTGCCCACGGTGGCCGGCCTGTGGGATTGTCCGACGATCATCAATAACGTCGAAACCTATTGCTGTGCGCCCTTCATCCTCAAGAACGGGGGCGAGTGGTACGCCACGCTTGGCGCGAGCACGAAGAATTCGCGCGGCACCAAGATTTTTAGCGTCAGCGGCCATGTGAATCGGCCCGGCAACTATGAAGTCGAATTCGGCACGACACTGATGGAACTTATCGAACTCGCCGGAGGCGTCAAGGGCGGGGCGCTCAAGGCGGTGGTCCCGGGCGGCAGTTCCGTCCCGATGGTGGATGCGGAAACCGCCGCCAAAGTCGTGCTGGGCTATGAGGAATGCGCCGAGCACAAGACGATGGTGGGCTCGGGCGGCTGCATCGTCCTCAATGAGCACACCTGCATCGTCAGCTTCATCTGGCGGACGGCGCTGTTCTACGAAAACGAGAGCTGCGGCAAATGTACGCCGTGCCGCGAAGGCACACGCTGGCTGACCCAGGTGCTCGACCGGATTCGCAAGGGCCAGGGCCGCGCCGAGGACATCGACCTGTTATTGGAGATATGCGCGAACATCGACGGACGGTCGTTCTGCGGGCTCGGCGATGCGGCAGCGTGGCCGGTGCAAGGCGCGATCCGAGTTTTTCGCCAGGAGTTTGAGCACTTTATTTCCCACGGCAAGTCGGTGGTGGATGCGTCGACGCTGGCGCTGGTCGCGCCGTAGTTCGGTTGGACATAAGCCGGATCGTGGCCCAAACCCCCCTTTCCCACTTTGGGCGAAGCGCCCAAAATACGCGTTTCGAAGACCTTGTATAATCCTTGCGTAGAGAGAAGGCTCAAGGGCCCCAGGGGCCGGCGGATCCTCGAACAAGGAGCGTTAACATGCCAACTCTCGTGATTGTCGGGGCGCAGTGGGGCGACGAGGCCAAGGGCAAGCTCGTCGACGTGCTTGGCGAACGGGCCGATTTGGTCGTTCGCTACAGCGGGGGCAACAATGCGGGACATACCGTCCTCGTCGGGCCCCGCGAATTCAAATTCCATCTGATCCCGGCCGGGATTCTCCATCCGAACGTCACCGCCGTGCTTGGGGCGGGAATGGTGATCTGCCCCAAGAGCTTGATCGAGGAACTCGATCGGACTCAGAACCAATCGCCCGACATGGGCCGCCTCCTGATCAGCGCAGCCGCGCATGTGGTGTTTCCTTATCACCGGATGCTGGACAGGCTGGAAGAGGAGGCTCGGGGCGCTAATCCGATCGGGACGACCTCGCGTGGAATTGGCCCGGCCTATCAGGACAAGGTCGGCCGGTTCGGCATCCGAATGGGGGAATTGGTCCATCCGGCGATCTTCTCCGAGCGCTTACGCGAAGTGCTCGCCTACAAGAACCGCCTTCTCGAGATGTTTGGCGCCGAACCGCTTTCCTTCGACGAGATCCGAGACGAGTTCCTGGGATATGCCGACCGGTTGCGCCCCTTCGTCACCGATGCGGACGTTATCGTTCAGGAAGCGGTGGAAGCCGGCAAGAACGTGCTTTTCGAAGGGGCTCAAGGGACATTTTTGGACCTCGATTCGGGCACCTACCCCTACGTGACGAGCAGCTATCCGGTAGCGGCGGGGGCTTGTTTGGGCACCGGCGTTGGCCCACGGGCGATCGATGACGTACTGGGCGTGGCAAAGGCCTACACCACGCGTGTGGGTTCGGGGCCGTTTCCCACCGAACTCGACAACGAAATCGGGGCGCGGATCCGCGAGATCGGAAAGGAGTTCGGCACGACGACGGGCCGGGGCCGCCGGTGTGGGTGGCTCGATCTGGTTCTCCTTCGCCACTCCGCCAAAGTGAATTCATTGAGCGGGCTGGTGATGACGCGTTTGGACGTGCTGAGCGGCTTTGAATCCCTCCAGATCTGTACCGGGTACCGCCTGAACGGCGAGATGATTCGCCATGTACCGCAAAACACTTTCGAGTTCGCGGCGGCCGAACCGGTCTACGAAACGGTGCCGGGCTGGAGCGGCGACCTACGGTCCTGTCGTTCGTTGGAAGATTTGCCGGCGGAGGCGCGGCGCTACCTCGAACGCATCGAGTTGGAAACGGGCGTGCCGGTCGTCGTGGTGAGCATCGGCCCGGACCGTGACGAGACGATCGTCGTTCATCCGGATCGAGTCTGGGGCTATGGCGCTGGAACTCGCGCCGCCGTTCGAACGTAGCGCGAAGGCGTATCGCCTGTGCCGAAAGTCATGGTTTTTGCTGCGCTCGGCGGTATGGTGGAGAGAGCTATGCCGACTTGGAGTCGATTTCTCGCGCTGGCCGCCGCCGGCGCACTTTTTGCCGCCCCGGTTTCCGGGCAAGACCGGCCGCTGAGCCTGGCCGACGCCGTCAAGATGGCGCGGCAGCGCAACGGCACGATTCGCGCCGCCGCCTATGACGTCGAGGCGGCCAAAAGCCGGGTCCGCCAATCCTTTGGCGCGTTTTTGCCCACCTTGACCCCTTCGTACCACTTCGACCATCGCCGCAACCGAACGTTCACCGGCAGTTTTCGAGGGGCCGATAACCAGTCCAACGATCACGTTACGGAGATCTCTGCAAATTGGCTGCTTCTCGATTCGGGCGAGCGGGAATGGAGCTACCAAGCCACCCGCAAACTCGCCGAGGCCACCGCGTCCAGCGCCCTCCAGACGTTGCGCAACGTTCTCTTCACCGTCTATCAGCAGTATTACGACACCCTGCGGGCTCAAGAATTCGTGCGGGTCACCGGCACCCAGGTCGATCGGGCGCAAAAGATCTTGGATCAAACAAAAGCCCAAATCGAGGTGGGCGATGCGCCTCGGAAGGACTTGCTGCAAGCGCAGGCCGACTTTCTGAACGCGAAAGTGGAGCGGCTCTCCGCCGAAAACGACGCCTCGACCCAACGGGCATCCTTGAAAGCCACGGTGGGATTGGATAGCCAGGAGATGCTTGCGCCGCTGCAATCCGAAGCGGAGCCCAATGCATTTCCCGAGCCGCCGACGCTTGAAGAATCGGTGCGGCAAGGGCTGGCGAACCGCCCCGACCTGGTCGCGCTTCGCAAACAGCGGCAGGCTCAAGAGTTTAATGTTCGAACCGCAAATCGGCAGGCAGGGGTCACCTGGACGCTCGACGCAAGCCACAACCGGGGCTTCAGTCCTGACGTGGCCGACGCCTCCGCGCTGACGTTCTTGGTGTCCTATCCCCTTTTTGACGGGAAACGGGCCAAGGAATCGGCCCGGCAAGAAGTGCTGGCGCTCAAAGCGCAAGAAGCCGGTCTGCAGCAGGCTGAGCGCGAAGCGCGAGCCGACATCGAGGCCGCCCACGCCGGGCTGCGATCCAACATTGAGCGCGTGCAGGCCGCCAAGGCGGCTCGGGAGGCGGCCCGATTGAACTACGAGGCGGCGATCGAGTCTCAGCGGTTAGGCGCCGAAGGAACCAGCATCATCACCGTGGCGACGGCCCAAGTAAGCCTCGTTACGGCGGAACTGAACTTCGTGCAAGCGCTTTATGATTATGCGATCAGCGATGTTCGGCTCAAGCTTGTGACCGGCCAGCCGATCCCCGGCGAAAATCCATGAAGAAAAAGTTCGTCATCGGCCTCGTGATCCTCGCCATCCTGCTCGTGGGCGGATGGACCGTCTTTAAGCAAGGCGCCGACAGCAGCGCGGAAATCGAGTACCGCTACGCCCCGGTCGCAAAAGGCGAACTGGTTCGTTCGATTTCGGCAACCGGCCAAATCGTGGCCCTTACCGCGGTCGATGTGAAGTCGAAAGCGGGCGGAAAGGTCGTTCAGCTCGTGGTCGACGAGGGTTCCGAGGTGAAAAAGGGCGACTTGATCGCGGTCATCGATCCCGCCGACACAGAAGCGGTGTACCAACAGGCCATGGCCGACCTCACTTCGGCCCAGGCCCGTGCGGCCCAAGCCCGCAGCAACTATCAGCTTCAGATTGCCCAGAGCGCGACGGCGATCGAAGATGCTCGCGTGGCGCTCGATTCCGCCAAGAGCCGCCTGGCGCGGGCCGAATTGGAAGCCAATCGCCAGCCGACCCTGAGCACATCGAGCGTCCAAACCGCGCAAGCTTCGCTTGCTTCGGCCCAGGAGGCCAAAAGCAAGTACGAGACGGTGACCGCCCCCCAGCTTCGGCGGGACATGCAGGGGACGTTGAACCGAACGGATGCGGAACTCGATGCGGCCACCGCCGAGCACGCCCGCCAGCAGGACCTTTTGAAGCGCGGCTACGTCTCCCAAGCCGCCGTCGATCGGGCAAAGGCCTCGATGGAAGCGGCTCGAGCCAGTTACGAAACCGCCAAACAGCGCATGAGTACCCTTGACCGGGAAATTGCTGCGGAGGCGAAAACGCTCACTTTGGACGTCGACCGGGCCAAGGCGGCACTGGAGCAGGCTCGGGCGGGCACCAGTCAAGACGCGATCTCCCGCCAAAGCCTTTTGGAAGCGCGCCAGTCGGTGAAGCAGGCTGAAATCGATCTGAAACAAGCGATCGACAACCGAATTACCAACCAAGTTCGCGAAAGCGATGTGAAGGCGGCTCAGGCGGGGACGGTTCGCAGCCGGGTCTCCGTCCAAAACGCAAAGGTGCAGCTCGACAGCACGACCGTCGTGGCCCCGCGAGACGGCGTGGTCACGATGAAGTACCTCGAGGAAGGCACGATCATTCCGCCCGGGACGAGCACCTTCGCCCAGGGCACGAGCATCGTCCAGGTGAGCGACACCACGCGAATGTTTGTCGAATGCGCGGTCGACGAAGCCGACATCGGCGACGTGCGCGAGGGCCAGAAGACGCGGATTGTAACCGAGGCTTACCCCGGCCAAAAGTTGGAAGGGGTCGTGGTCCGGGTGAACCCAGCCGCCCGTACGGAACAGAACATTACGGCCGTCAAGGTCCGCGTCGAGATCCTTTCGAAGACCAAAGCGCGATTGATGCCCGGTTTGAACGCGACGGTCGAGTTCCTGACCCTGGTCAAGCCCGGCGTCTTGCTTTTGCCTTCGCAAGCCCTTCAGCGAGATGGAGAGAAGACCTACGTCAAGGTCAAGGTCGAGGGCAAAGAGGCCAAGCCGGTCCGCCGGGAGGTCAAAGTCGGCGAATCGGGCAATGAAGGCGTCGAGATCGTCGAGGGGCTGAAAGAAGGCGAGCAGGTGGTGGTGGCGGAGCTCGATCTGAAGGCGATGCGTGAGACTCAGCAGAAGATGCTCGAAGCCCAACAAGGCGGCGGTCTGGCGGGTGGCCAAATGGGCGGTCCGCGAAGGAATACGGCCGGAGGCGGCGCGAGGCCGGGCGGTGGCGGCGGAGGCGGCGTTGGCGGCGGAGGCGGGGCGAGGCCGGGCGGCGGAGGCGGCGGGCGATGACCCTCTCCGACTCCTTCTACTCGGCTCTGAACGCTATCGCCG
>CAYONY010000176.1:0-7381 GCA_964405415.1 uncultured Fimbriimonadaceae bacterium
AGCAGCACGCCGTCACCTTCGCCGCCGGGCTCGCTGCCGGAGGGTTACGGCCGTGTTGCGCGATCTACTCCACTTTCCTCCAGCGCGGTTTCGACCAGGTGCTCCACGACGTCTGCATTCAAAACCTGCCGGTGCGGTTTTTCCTCGATCGAGCCGGGCTGGTCGGTGACGACGGCCCCACCCATCACGGCGCGTTCGATCTGAGTTATCTGGGGGCGATGCCCAACATGGCGATCTTGGCGCCGCGCGATACGACCGAACTGAGGGAAATGGTCCGATTCGCCGCCAGTTACGATGCCGGCCCTCTCGCGGTGCGCTATCCCCGAGGCGCCGCTGACCTTGACCTCCCGGAATCGCGATCCACGATCCAATTCGGCCAGGCCGAAGTGCTCGGGACGGAAGTTCCCGCCAAACCCGACCTGGCGATTATCGCGGTCGGCTCGATGGTCGGCCCGGCGTGGGCGGCTGCCAAAGAACTCGAGGCTGCGGGCTTGAGCGCCGCCGTGGTCAACGCCCGTTTCGTCAAGCCGCTCGACGAGGCGACCCTGGTGGCCCTGGCCGAGAATGCCGGCGCGGTCCTGACGGTGGAAGAAAACGTGGCGTGGGGCGGCTTTGGCCAACAGGTGCGCGATGCTTTGGACCGCGCCGGGCTCTCGAGCATTCCTTTCGGCTCGCTGGCCCTGCCCGATGCGTTTGTGGAGCATGGCGCTCAGCCGATCATCCGAGGCGATTGCGGCCTTTCCACCGAGCGAATTTTGGAGGTCGCCCATCGCCTCGTCGGCGCTCCGGCTCGGGCGGTTCGCACTTCGGCATAGACTGGCCTAGAGGCGACATGGGGCCCTTCGGTAAGCTTTGCGCTTGTCCGTTGTCGAATCGCCCCGGACCGAGGCTCCCGAGCGCGCCAGCCGCGTGGTGTGGGCGCTCGCCTGGCCGGCGGTCGCGCTCAACGGCATGCAGGTGGCGAATAACCTGCTCGACAGCTTCTTCATCGGCCACCTCGATCCCGCCGCCCTCACCGCGTACGGCGGCGTTACGATCGTCGTCTTCCTTCTCTTTTCGCTGGCCATGGCGCTTGGCACCGGCGCCACCGCCCTCGTGGCGCGCGCTTTTGGTGCGGGCCAGGTCGAAGAGTTTCGCACCGCTTGCCGGCAGTCGAACGGGCTCGCCCTGGTCTCGGGCGTGTTCTTCGCAGCCTTCGGCGTGCTGACCGCAGGGCTTGCCGCGCACATTTTCATCCCGGCGGAAGATGCGCGCGCGATGACGCTGATGGTGGATTTCCTGGTCGCCTTTGCCTGCGGCCTGCCCGCCATCTACGTCATTCAAACCCTTGCCGGCTCCATGCGGGGCATCGGCGACACCAAGAGCCCGATGGTGATCTCCGGAATCCAAATCCTCCTTCATATCGCGCTGAACTTCATCTTGATCTTCCCGCCCCGAACCACGTCGTTTGGGGTGACGATTCCCGGCTTTAACCTGGGCTTATCGGGGGCAGCGATGGGCCTCTCATTGAGCGCATGGCTCGCCGCCATCGCCTACGTGGTCTACAGTGCGCGGACCCCGCTCGGGGCCAGTTGGGCGATCGGGCGGCTTCGATGGAGCTGGTGTGGCCGCATTCTTAAGATCGCGGTGCCGGCCGCCGTCATGGCGGTGCTGCGCGTCGGCTCGCTGGCGGTGTTCGCCCTCGTGTTGAAGATTGTGCCCAACGGCAGCCACGCCCTGGCCGCCATGCGTCCCGGCTTCGCCATTGAATCGATGATGTTCCTGCCCAGCTTTGGGCTTTCCATGGCGGCCGCCGCGCTCGTGGGGCAAAGTCTGGGCATGGGCCAACCCAACCGTGCCGAAAGGCTGGGCTGGATGGCGGCCCATATGGGCGCCGGCATCACCGCCGCGATCTGCGTGCCGATTTTTCTCTTCGCGCCTGAATTGGCCAACCTGCTCATCGAAGGCAAACCCACCATCGCGGCCGAGACCACGGTGCTGCTTCGCTATCTGTGCGTCACCGAGATTTTCTTCGCCTACGCGATGGTGTTGATTGGGGCGATGCAGGGTGCGGGCGATACCGTTCGCCCGTTATGGATTACGGTTACCGCGTTATGGGGGATGCGCGTGCCGCTTGCCGGCCTCTTTGCTTTGTCTTCCGGGCAGACCCTATTTGGCGGCGTTGCCGGATGGAAGGTGGCCATGCCGTTCGGGCTGGCTTTGGGCGCTTCGGGGGCATGGCTGGCGATGAGCCTGACCCAGGCGGTGCAGGGCGTCTTGGCCATGGTGGTCTTCCGCCAAGGGGGATGGAAAGAGAAGAAGGTCTAGGGGGAGTTGGGGGTTAGGTGTTTGGGGTTCTGCAATATCAATACTCCAATACTCCAATACTCCGATACCTCTCCATTACCGCCGTTTCCACCAAAGGTTCCCGACGTCGGCATGCTCGGCCAGCCGGCGCTCCAACCCTCGCATTTCCGCAGCGCCCATCTTCTTAAACTCACGGGCGAAGGCCAGATTCGCCGCCGCCTCGCGTTCTTCACGCAGTCCCACCGTAAACGTCGAGACCGGCAGCGACCACGCATAGCGCAAAAGGTCTTCCGGCTGCAGCCGACTTCCAACCGCCCGTTCCATCCCTTTGAGGGCCTTCATGCCCACCACCGCAATGCCCTGCTTATTCGCCTTGGGCACCACCTCGGTCGCGAAGTCATTCAGGCTCGCATCGACCGCGCTCAGCGCGATCAAAATGGAATCGAACGCATAGGTCTCGAGCGCCTTCAGAATCACTTCCGGACGCGTATGTCCGGTGATCCCGATGAAACGGATAAGCCCCTCTTTTTTGGCGCGTTCCAGACCTTTGACGGCTCCCTTTTCCGAAAGCACTTGGTCAAGAGTTCCGAAATCGTTGACCGCATGGATCTGCAGGGTATCGATCTGCTTGGTCTGCAACCGTTCGAGGCTCTGGCGCACTTCGTTGTACGCTCCCTCCGCATCGCGGGCCAACGTCTTGGTCGCCAGAAACACTTCCTTACGCCGTGTTTTCATGACCTGGCCAATTGCGGTTTCGCTCCGGGTGCCCTGATAGCTGGGCGCGGTATCGAAATAGTTCACGCCACCATCGATGAGCGCATTCATCGCGCGCACCGCCGCCGCGGTTTCGGGGATTTCAGCCGTGCCAAGGGCGTAAATCGAGGCTTTCCAGCCCGTCTTGCCAAGCGGACGCCGCTCGATCTCGGCCCGGCCAGGATCGGTCATACCCAATTTCGTGAGAGCGGCCGAGCCGGCAACGGCGGTCGCCCCCTTGAGCACCTCGCGACGTGAAACCCTCATGCCTTGAGCGTATCACAATGCCCTCGCCGACATGGAGCCGCACTCCATAATCGCGCTATGGCCGGGGCCAATTCGGAGCAAGAAGCCATTCAGATCGACGCGCTGGGCGAATCGGCGTTCATCCTGCGCCGGCTCGGCGGAAGAGATCCGGTGGCGATCGCCCAGGGCCTTGACGGCCTTCCCGGGGTCCGCGAAGCGACGCCGGCTTACGAGACGGTCGGCGTCTATGTCGAGCCCGGGGTCGGAGCCCAGATTGTTCGCGAGCGGCTGGCGGAAATCGACCTTCGCCCGAGAACGGAGCCCCGGTTTCACGAGATCCCCATTTGCTACGAAAAGGGCGAAGATCTCGAAGAGGCCGCCCTCCACTTGAGCCTCTCGATGGAGGAACTCGCCCAACTTCACGCTCGGCATGTTTATCGATGTTTCGCCATCGGATTCCAACCGGGGTTTCCTTATCTTGGCGACCTTCCCGAGCGCCTACAAGGGCTCGCCCGGCGTCCCTCCCCCCGACCGGCCGTGCCGGCCGGATCCGTGGGCATCGTCGGTCGGCAGACCGGCATCTACCCTTCCGAAACGCCTGGCGGTTGGTGGCTGATCGGGCGGACTCCGCTCACGATCGTCGAATTGGCCGACGCGTATTTCCCCATCGCAGCGGGAGACGAGGTGCGGTTTGTCCCCATCTCCCTCGCGGAGTACGAACGTCGCCAGGGGCGGCGGCTTTGAAGCGGATCGACCTCAATGTCGACATTGGCGAGGGCTTTCCGTTCGACGTCGAGCTTCTCACCTTCGCCACGTCCGCCAATGTATGCGCCGGAGAACACGCGGGCTCCTGGGAAGCGACCCGGGAGACCATTCATCGGTGCCTCGAGGCGGGGGTCCGGATCGGGCTTCACCCCGGCTATCCGGACCGGGCGACGATGGGCCGCGCGCCCCTCTTGCCCGAACAGGCGGCCGATGCCTTTGCTTCGATTCGCCGTCAAGTTGAGAGGTTTTACTTTTTCGTCCCCGCGGCCTATCTCAAGCCTCATGGCGCCCTTTACAACGACGCGACCGAAAATGGCGTCTGCAGCATCTCCATTCGTGGGCTGCTGTCCGAAGTCGCAAGCCGTTTTCGGCTCCCCCTCATGGCTCTGCCGAACACGCTTTTGGCCGGCGTAGCCAACGAAGCCAAGGTGCCGCTCATCCGGGAAGGATTCGCCGATCGCGCCTATCGGCCCGACGGAACCCTCGTTCCGAGGGCAGAAATCGGGGCGGTTTTGGATGATCCGAAAGCCGTGGCGGCCCAAGTTCGAAGGCTGGCCGACCATGTCGACTCCATCTGCCTGCATGGCGATACGCCGGGCTGTCTGGACTTTGCCGAGCGGGTCTACCGAACGCTCTCGGATGAGGGATACGAGGTGGGGGCTTGAGCCTACGGATCATCCGGCTGGCCGCCGGAGCGTTCCTTCAGGATCGGGGGCGACCGGGCTGGCGTCGCTACGGCGTCCCGCCCGGTGGCGCTTTCGACCGGGAGTCCTATGAGTTGGCGTTGGCTTTGGTGGGGCGAACGGAAGGGGCCGTGCTTGAGATTCCGCTGATGGGAGGAAGTTTCGACGTGGCCGACGACGGCCATGTGGCGGTCGTTGGCGCTTCGGGAGGGATCCGACTTGACCATGAGACCCTGCCGCCCCATTCCGGCTTTGACGTGCGAAAGGGTCAACGATTGACGATTGAGCCGCCCGCCGTAGGGGCGCGAACCTATCTGGCGCTTCGATCCGGCTGGCGCACGACGCTCTGCCTGGGCAGCGCTTCGAATCAAAGCCCCTTGGAGGGGGTGGCCGGAGACGCGGGGCCAGCTGGGTCGTCGGGAACGAGAAGGCTCGACGAAGCCCCGGACTCGCTGCGCCCCCGTCTTCTTCGCGTGCTTCCGGCCCCGCAATCCCGCCCAAGCGACCGCGCCGCTCTGGCCGAGTGTTCGTTTCAAGTCGGGCTGGCCTCCAATCGGCTCGGGATCCGTCTGGAGGGCGGCGCATTCGAGCCGCACGCCGAACTTCCGAGCGAGGCTAGTGTGGCGGGCGCCGTGCAGGCGACGCCCTCGGGCGAAGCGATCGTTCATGGCCCCGATGGCCCGACGATAGGCGGCTATCCCAAAGTCGCGATCGTCATCGATGCGGACCTTGACCGGCTGGCCCAACTTCGCGCGGGCGAGCCGGTCTCCTTTGAATGGGTGGAGTTCGAAGTGGCCGCCCTCGCCTCATCGGAGCGCTCCCGCCGCATAGCGAGGCAAACGGCCGCGATACGCGCGGCCCAAGGCTGAACCTTTGCGGATGGGTACCGTTCGCGCCCTGTTTCGCGTATCTTAGGAAGCCATGCGCGCACGAAGAGGACTCGTCATCGTTTCTTTGGCTCTCGCGGCCGGAGTTCTGGCTCAGGAAGCCCCGTACCCGGTGTTTGAAAACGATTTTCTTCCGCCGGCCGAGTTCCAGGCGCGGCGCGAGCGGCTCAAGAAAGAGCTGGGGCCGGGCTCGATGGCGGTCTTTTTCACGAACCCGGTCCAGGTTCGTAACAACGATGTCGATTTCCAATTCCGGGCCGACTCGAACTTCCTCTATCTTTCCGGATTCGAAGAGCCGGATGCCGCCCTGATGATCGTGCCCGACGGCTTCGACCTGGGGGGCGGGAAGCGCGTGACCGAAGTCCTTTTCTTGAACGTTTCAGACCAGATGTCGCTGACGTGGCTGGGCTACCGCATGGGACCTAACAACGCGGTTCGGCTGCTTGGCGTCGAAGCGGCGCTGCCCAATACGGAGTTTGCCAAGACCCTCCAGCTCGCAGCGGGTTCGTTCAACGGCAACGGCAAACGCTTGGCGAGCGGCTGGATTCCCCCGGATGCCAGTGGTTCGCTTGGCCGGATGGTGCAGGCGTTCCAAGATTGGAAAGCCGGCGCCGGATTCGAGGCGGGACTGAACTCGGCTCAGGCCGTCCGCCGGATGCGAGAAATCAAGTCGCCCGCCGAAATCGCCCTGATTAAGAAGGCCGCCGAGATCTCGGTGTTGGGCCACCTGGAAGCCATGCGGAGCCTCGAGCCCGGGATGCGCGAATATGAGATCGGCTGGCTCGTCCAATATGTCTTTGGACGCCATGGGTGCGAATACACGGGGTATCCGCCCATCTGCGGGTCCGGCCCCAACAGCACGATCCTTCATTACAACACGAACCGGAAGAAGGTGGAATCGGGCGAGATCATGTGCATGGACACCGCCGGCGAATACCACGGCTATACCGCCGACGTGACCCGCAGTTTCCCGGTCAACGGCAGATTCACTCCCGAGCAGCGGGCCATCTACGAGGTTGTCCAGAAGGCCCAGGAGATCGGCATCGCCCTATGCCGCAGCGGCAATTCGTTTTCGCAGATCGAGCAGGCGATCCAGGCATCCATGAGCCAGGACATGATCGCGCTCGGGATTATTCAGAACGCGGGCGAACTTCGTCGCTACTACATGCACGGCTTTGGGCACGGGTTGGGCCTGGACGTTCACGATCCCGCACCGAGAACGCTCGCTCCGGGCGCGGTGCTGACGGTGGAGCCGGGCATCTACATCAAAGAGGGCAGCCCGTGCGACAAGAAATGGTGGAACATCGGGGTGCGGATCGAGGACGACATCTGGGTGACTTCGGGCGATCCGGTGAACCTTTCCGCCGGCGCTCCGCGCGATATCGCGAAGATCGAAGCTTTGATGAAGGAAAAGGGGATTGGCAACGTGCCGGTGCGGGGGATTGGGGGAGGCTAGCTGAGCCTTGCGAGCGCATCGGGCACCGCAACCTGCCGCAATTCAGAGAATCTGCGAAAGCCACGGTCCCACGTCACCCAAGTGCAGTTGTGCTCCATGGCCAAGGCGGCAAAGTAGGCGTCGGTGACATCGTTGGCCGAGAGCCTATGGGTCAAGATCAATCTCGCAAAGATTGCCCAATGATTTGATTTAGGTTCAATCGGACAACTGTTGGCCGCACCGGACACCCTTTCACAAAACTCCAGGGCCTCTGAGGACGGGCTCGGCTTCGTAAAGATGGATGGGTGAGTCGCCACTCGAACCAC
>CAYONY010000177.1:0-7265 GCA_964405415.1 uncultured Fimbriimonadaceae bacterium
GCATCGTCGGCGAGATTGAAAAAGTCGGCGACGATGCGGTGAAGCTGGCGGGCCGGAGCGCGAAGCTGGCCGGCGTGATTCCGGCCGAAATGCGAGGCTCCCTGGTCGAAATGGGCGAGCGCAGCCGGCGCCTGCTCAGCTCCGCGCTGCGCGTTTACGCCAATTTCGACCACGGGCTCGCCCAAGAGGTCATCGACTCGGACGAGGAGGTCGACCAGCTCTACCACGACGTCCGCCGGCGGGCTAAAGAGCTTATCCGCGAGAATCCCGCGGCGACTTCCGGGCTGCTTCGCACGATCGATGCCTTCCACAATCTCGAACACGTGGCCGACCATGCGGTCGAAATTGCCACCCGGCTACAACTGCACTTTGAAGGTTCGTTGAACCTGGGCGGGGAATCGGCGATTGAAGGGTCCTAGGTCCATTTTTCAAAAAATCGACTTGCTTTGCAGCCCAGATGGGCATATAATCGTCTTCACGGTTAGGAACGTCGTTAAGGCCTTCGGGCGGAGGCGCCGGTCCGAACCGAGAAAACCTTCGGGTTTTCGGAAATCGGCCCGACCGGGCCACGCCAACTAGGAGGTGTGTATGCTTAAAAAGATTTTCACGATCGTCTTCGCGGTGAGTGCGCTTAGCCTGTTGCTCGCGGGCTGCAAAAAGGATGAACCCGCTGCCGATGGCGGCGCTGAGAAGCCTGCTGCAGAGACCAAGTAAGGGTCACCGTTTGACAACGACCGAGCCTCGCGGCAATTGCCGCGAGGCTCATTTCTTTCTTAGGTCCGCCATTCTCCTCACTCCTCACTCCTCACTCCTCACGCCTCACGCCTCACGCCTCACGCCTTTCTCTCTTATTCCCGCGTCTGCCACAATAGGTCTGATCGAGGTGCGCCATGGAAGGCTATCCGAAGTTTCGCTATCTGCTGGTCCCCCTTTGCTTGGCCGGGTGTTCCCACGCCCCCGAAGCCCCCTATCCGAATTGGCTAACCGCCTCCGAGTCGAGTGCCGTCGAACCGCGCGCGTCCGATGCCCTGCTTGAGGCCGCGCTCGAGGCCGAGCGCCGGGCCGGACCGGACCTCCACCGCGTCGCCTTCACCCCCGGACGCGCCGAAGTCCTCATGAAGCGCTTGGCTGGATGCGCGGATTCCGCCGTTGCCGCCGTTCGGCAGGGAGGGCTTCCCCAAGCCCGCTCCACCGCGCCCTTTCAATCACTTCCGGGCCAGACCGGGTGGCGCCTCATCGGGCGTACGCTGGTCTGGCGCATCGAAGCCGCGGGAGCGCGGGAATCCGGCAGCGACGCCGTCGAGCCGTTTCTTGGCGCGGTTCGGTTTGGGCTTGCCCTCACCGCGGGCAGCGCCGCCGATGCCTCGCTCGGCTTTTCCATCGTGGAGGAGGCGGGACGCGCCCTGAACCCCACCCTTGGGCTCATGAATGCGGCGGACCTGAGACGCCTGGGCACCGGCGTCGAGGCCCTATTGAACGCCCGTCCCAACCCGGACCGTTTGCTCGAGCATGAGCGTGCCTCGATGCGCGCGGCGGTCCAATACGTCCAAGACGCTTATCGTCGACACAACCTCGACCGGCTGCATCAGGAGCTGGGACGCGACATCGAACCCGCTCTCCAAGCACTTGAGAAACTAAGAGGGGAGCCCTCGTCGAAACGCACCGCCTATTTCGAAGGGATGGCTCAAGAATCTGACCGGTGGTTGGCGAGGTTTCGGGCAGAGTTCTCGCTCAACGCGAGCCAGCGGTCGAAGCAACCGAAATTCGAATTGGGAGAAGGTCGGCCCTGGCGGCGCTTTTCGCCTCATTTCTTCGCCGCGCTCGAGCCCTTGCCGGCCGCTCGGGATCGAGCCATCGCGCGTCTGAGGCTGATCGGGCTCCCCGCGTTGCTGCGGGCGGAATGCCGAACGAACGGTACGGCGCCGAGCAGCCTCACCGGAATCTCCAAGCACCTTACCATCGACCCCTATAGCGGCCATCCCTTGATCTATCAGCCCGAAGGGCGCGAGTTCCGGCTCTATAGCGTTGGGCCTGACCTGAAGGACGATGGCGGCGACCCGGTTTCCGACCTCTCTCCAAGTTAAGGCCCGCCTTGGGCCTAGGTCTATAATCGAATATCGTCATTTTTTAGAACATTTGGCGATCCCGCTACGTCTGACCCTCGGACCTTCGACATGGAGGGTCTTGGAGAGAACCATGAAAAGCAAACAGATCCTCATCGTCGTTGCGTTGGGCGCGCTCGCCTCGGCTGTGGCCGCCCAGCACGTGAAAGTCTTTGATGGCCGCACCGGCCAAGCCGGCGCCCATGGCGCCGGCGGAGGCGGTGGCGCGGGCAAGGTCCACGTTCACGACATTTCGATCATGCCGCTTGGCAACACGATCCTGGCGTTCCCGCCGAGCTTCCAAGGCGGCGTTCGCGTCGCCGTGGGCGATGTGGACGGCGATGCCCTGAACGCCATGCTGAAGGCGGCAAGGAAGGGCGAACGCGTGCGCGGCCAATTCACGCTGACCTTCAACGGGCAAACCACGCCGGTGGCCGCGAACGGACGTCCTCTTGCGTCGAACAACCTGAAGCAGATCGGCCTGGCCGCGCACAACCTCGGCGAGATGCAGATCGGCTTCTTGAAGCCGGCGGGCGAGGGCCAAGTTCAGGAGTACGCCACGTTCAAAGTGACCGACGTGACCCTGAAGCGCGGCACGATGGGCGGGGCGGCTCAGCGAAGCCAAGTGACCTCGATCTCGATCAGCTTCTCTGGCCTGGAAGTGTCCCCCGCCATCGGCAACGCCAATGGCGGCGTCTGGAAGACCACGAACTTCCTCGACCGCAACACCGGTGAGACGCGGATCGGGCTCCTTCTGCCCGCCGTTCAGAAGGTCCGCTAGGGACGGGTCCACAATTGAGCGGGAGCCTGCCTGATGGCTCCCGCTCTTTTTTGTGTCAAAGGAACTCTCGCGGCCCCGCCTTCCAACCCATACGGCCAACGAACGGAAAGGCGACTTCGGAAGAAAAACCGGCTGGAATTTCAACCAAGAGGAAACTTCCGATCCGGCTCTGGGCGTAACATCGGGGCGTGAAAGTGCCCCTCTTCCTTATTGTGTTGGCAGCCGCGTCGGCGGCCGTCCTGGCCCAAACGCCGAGCGTTGCGCGCGGCGAACCATTGCCCCGAAGCGGATTCCTGGGCGTCCAATCGTCGCCCGCCGCATCAGGACGGGGCGCCCAAGTGGTCCGGGCGCTTCCGGGCGGAACCGGAGAAGCGGTCGGGCTGAAGGCCGGCGACCTGATTGTGAGCGTGAACGGGACCGCAGTCCTGAATCCCCAGCAGCTCGCGCTCTCGGTTCGCACGCTCAAAGGCGGCGACCCGGTGCGCATCGTTTATTCACGCGACGGCAAGGAGGCCACCGCCGAAGCCAAGATGGCCCCACGGCCCAAGCAGGAAGAGGCCGATGTCGATGTGATCTACGATCAAGTGGTCAGCCAGGGCAAACGCATCCGGGTGATTGTCACCAAGCCCAAAGCGGCCGGAAAGCACCCGGTCTTCTTTTACGTCGGCGGAATCGGCGCCTACAGCCTCGATGGCTCGTTTGCCAGTCTGCCGCCCTTCTTCGGCGGGGTGCTGGGTCCGGTGGCCCGAGCCGGCTACGTCACCGTCCGGATCGATAAGCCCGGCCAGGGCGACAGCGAAGGTCCGGTCTATCGCGAGCTCGGTTTCGGCGTGGAACAGGACGCCTATCTGCAAGCGCTGCGGCTGACGAAAACCTATGACTTCGTCGATCCGAACAGGATCGCGATTTTTGGGCACAGCATGGGCGGCACGTTCGGGCCTTTGGTGGCCGCGCAGGAGCCGGTGAAAACGGTGATCGTGCTGGGCACCCTCTTCAAGACCTTCGGCGAGTACATGCTGGAAAACACGCGGCGACAGGCCGAGCTGGGCAACATGAGCCCGGAGGCGCTCGACCAATCGCTGCGCGACCAGCATCAGGCGTTCAACGCCATTTTTCGCGAGAACCTCTCGCCTCGAGAGGTGGTGGACAAGTATCCGGACCTGCGCGCCTGGGTGCAGAGCAGCATGCCGGACATGGAAACCTATTCCGGGGTGGGCATCCCCTTTTGGCGGGAACTGAGCCGGATCAACATCGCGCGCGCCTGGGGGCAGCTAAGCGGTGACGCCTTGGCGATCTACTGCGAGAACGACTTCCTTTGCGGGCAGGACGACCACGAGCGCATCGCCCGGGTGATGAACGCGCGGCGGGAGGGCTCGGGCGAGTTCGTTTTGCTGAAAGGGTCGGACCACCTTCTACGCAAAACGACCAGCCAACTCAACAGCATGCAAACCTGGGGCCAGCCCGGCGAGTTCAACTCGAACGTCGTGGAAACGCTGCTGGGCTACCTCAAGCGGAAGCTGGGATAGGAGGCGGGAAGGCGAGGATATTGAGGAAGGTGGAGGAAGGTGGAGGAAGGTCGAGGGACGGTTGAGGATAGGTTGAGGCAGAGCTGTCGCCAAGGTCCTTCCTCAACTTTTCCTCTCTTTTCCTCGACCTTCCTCAGTTTGAATCAGCCCTTGTGCTGATTGTCGAAGGCCGTGTACTTGAACTCGATCTTCGTGAAGTTGATCGAAAGCGACTCGGTCGGACGGTCGCCGCCGCCGCTGACCGAATAGCTCGTGACGAAGACCGGCTGCATCTTGATCTCGAGATACGGGCGGGCCGCATCCTGGGTCTGAGGACCTTGGACCACGAGTGTCAGTGAAGCGAACTGTTTGGTGGATAGGAGCGCTTCACCGATCGAGGATGCATCGCCGCCTTTTCGGACGGTGATGATCGCCTTTTTGAAGTGGTCGCCCGCCATCACTTCGGCGGCCATCGTTTTGCCAGTGCCGCCCTTGCCCGTTCGCGCGGGCTTGGCCAGTTTGGGATCGACCCAGGTGGGAACCGGGCCGATCTTCCGGCCATTCGCGGTGATGAGGGTCATCTTGGCGTTCGGGGCCTTCGAGAAGAGGGTCGACGAGGCGACGTCGCTGATCTTGGTCACGACGACCTCGCTGATGTTCGGGGCGCTTTGGGCGTTCAGGACGGTGGGGACGACGGCGAAGGCGGTCAGGGCCAGGGCCGCGAAGGCTCCGGCATAGGGCAGTTTGTTCATGGTTCTCTCCTGGGCCCGTTTTTGGGTCGGGCCACGTCGGTTTGACGTCTGGAGAGAGACTATACCTCCATTTTTCTATTTTTTTGGAGCATTAGACCTAGTGGCCAGTGTTGCCGGTCCCGGGGAGGTGATAACCGCGAGTCATCGCAATCACGAATCACAGCTGTACTAATCGTTCGTTCGCCGAACGAACGATTCTTCCCGGGGGAGGGCGGTTTTGGGGTCGGCCATGGGTTTCCGGCCGGGTTCGTAGGCCTTCTGAATGACCTCCAACGGCGCGCCGATGGGGTGGAACAGCCCGTCGAGCCATTCCCGGTGTTCGACGACATAGGCCTCCGCGTCGATGAGGTTCCGATAAATCCGGGCGAGTTGGGACATGCTTTTTCGGGTTCGAAAGGGGAAATGGTCAACCCGATTTCGGAAGGGGGGCCGGATGGCCGCAAGCCGTTTGGAGAGGTGCCGAATGGCGGTTAGCGTTGGAGAGGTTGGCTAGCGATTGTCCAGTCGACCATCGTGAGGATCGGTTCCTCGTACTTTTTGAGTTTGCTCCCAGGAATGGACGGTCTCTTCCGGGGCGAAACGGAAATCGCTAACGATAAAGGGCCGCCTCGACCGTGCGAAGGTCGTATCGCGGTTCCGACAAGGACGTTGTCCGATTTGAAGCGGGCAAAATCGGACAATCTCTCCCGGCGGTCCTTCTGCGTTTTTCGCACACCAATGTGCCTAATCCAAAGGTGCGCGAAGGACTGGTGGGCCTTGCGCTCAGTGACGAGGAAGATCTCTTCGTTCGGCTGGAGCCAAAAATGAGGCGAAATCTCCATGACCACATCAACTTGTCCGGGATCTCGAGTGTGCTGATGCTCGGGCGGCAGGGAGGCCATCTTGGCATCAATCCCTTCATCGGAAAGGGCCCAGGCGAACTCAGGGTTGAGCGATTCGGGTTCGCGGGGTGCTGCGGCTTGCCAAAGGATCCATCCCATTGCAACAAGGAAGATCGCTATTGCCAATATCTTAGACATGGCCCATCCCAATCCTAGCAGATGGCATTGAGCTTGGGTCGATGGCGGATGTCGGGGAATTTAGGAGCAACGATAAGGCAGAAGGTAAACCCTTACCCACCCCCAAACTCCTCCTTTGAAGCGAGGGGAAAGAGGATCCTTCTACATGTCGAGTCACTTGGCCTGGTAGAGCCTAGGCGGTGCGGCGGAGGTGGCCATCGGCATCCCTCTTGCTGGCATGCAGGATCGTGATCCCAATGAGCTCGCCCTTGGCAAACCGCTTGATGATCCCATCCTTCGATTGCTCCGTATCATCGGCGCGGCGGGGTTCTCCGAAAGTCACATAGATGACGTCGGCTTTTTCATCGAAGGTAAAGCGGACAGAGGACTCAGCGACATTCACTATTCCCAGTCCTCAAGCCGCAGGCTCGGGATTCGTCCAAATTCCTTTTGTTGTGGGTGACTAGAGTCAGGTCATGTACGAGAGCGGTTGCGGCAATTTGAAGGTCGTAAGGACCAATGATCAAGCCGGATGCGGACAATTCGGCGCGAATTTCCGCCGCGCGATCGGCAGCTGCGTCATCGAATGCCACGGATGAAAGCGGCTCGAGGAATTTTCGAACCACCTCCAATCGCCGTTCGGGATTCGAACTTCGAAGCGCGCCAAACATAAGCTCGGAACGCACGGTTGAGCAAACCGCCAGCTCGGTCGGCGCGTGAGCTCGAAGTCGGCTCAACACCTTGGAGTTCCTCCCTTGAAGGTAGACGATGCAGACGTTGGTGTCGAGCAGGAAGCTCAATTCATCGGCTT
Source organism: uncultured Fimbriimonadaceae bacterium (assembly GCA_964405415.1). Classification (GTDB taxonomy): domain Bacteria; phylum Armatimonadota; class Fimbriimonadia; order Fimbriimonadales; family Fimbriimonadaceae; genus CAYONY01. Next base: position 6,950 of record CAYONY010000177.1, read on the forward strand.
CCGCTTTTCAAAGTCGCCCTGGGGATGTCGAACGAACGATGGGTCTTGAATGGCCCCGAAAGTCGCTTCGAAATAACCCTTCGGCCACCCCTTTGCTTTCTTGGAAGCGCGATTGACCGTCACCTCAACTCGCTCACCATCCTTAAAGGGAAGGTGGTCAAGATGTATTTCGCCATCGGAGACGGTGGCTTCCGAGCGATAACTGTCCATATGGGGCTATTGTACGCGAGCCTGGATCTACTTATGCACCGCGTGCCCCAACGCATCCTCATACGCCTCCAGCATCGCTTCGGCCATCGTCGGGTGGGCGTGGATG
>CAYONY010000178.1:0-7229 GCA_964405415.1 uncultured Fimbriimonadaceae bacterium
AAGGAACTGACAGTGGAGCCGGCCAAGGGCTTCGACGTCGGCGCCGGCAAGGGCCAGCCGGTCACCAAGAAGCTGGAAGGCGGGATGGTGGGGATCATCATCGATGCGCGAGGAAGGCCGTTCAGCCTGCCGGCGGAGAATCCGGTCCGGATCAAGAAGCTGCAGGAATGGCTGGGGGCGATGGGCTTGCCGCTGCCGAGTTAGGAGGGCCGAAGACCGAAGGACGAGCCCGATTCCGGGAGGCGGGCCACCCTTAGGGTGGGGTAGCGTTTTCGCAAAGGCATGCATGAAACGGCTTCGATCGCCTTGGGTTCTCGCAGGCGTGGTGGTTTTGGGTCTCGGCTATTGGCTGTACGATGGCATGCGGCGCAGCTACGGGCCCTATGGGGTCGTTCGACGAACGGCGTGCCTGAGCAACCTCAAGCAGATCGGCCGCGCCGCGTTGCTGTACGCAGAGGATAGCGACGGCCGTTTGATGCCGGGCGCGCGATGGATGGACGTGCTCGAGCCTAAGCTCAACTCGCCGGAGGTTTTGCGATGTCCGTGTCTGGTGGGTCTCGGCCAAGACGGCCCGGACGCTTGGGGGTATGCCCTGAACTCGCTCGTTTCAGGGCAGGCAGTCAAAAACTATGAGGAGCCCGATCGCACGTTCTTGGCCTACGAATCCAAAAAGACCGAGCGCCATGCCGCCGATCCGATGACCTCGTTCTCCGGTCCTTTCGATCCGGAACGGCCCAAGACTGGCCGCGCCAACGTGGTTTTCCTCGATGGGCACGCCCAACGCGTCGGCAAATTCTGAGCCCCCTTCGCCATGGTAAGTTGCGCTCATGTGTCTTGCCGTGCTGGTTGGAGCCGCAATGGCCCAAGTCGAGTCGAACCCCCATGAACCCGAAGCCACCTCATTGTTCGGCCTGCCGTTGGCGTCTGCCAAGCTGAGCGAGTCGACCCGAAAGGCCTATGAGGCCAATCTGGCTCAGGCCCAAGCCGACCTCGAGAAGGACCCCAAAAACGTGGACAAATACGTTTGGGTCGGGCGGCGGATCGCCTATCTGGGGCGGTTTCGCGAATCGATCAAGTGGTTCCGCGCCGGCTTTGACGAGAAGCTAACGGGAACTAACGTGAAGACTAAGCTGGCCCGCCATCTCGGCCACCGATACATTTCGCTTCGCCTTTTCGACGAGGCGGATGCGATCTTCGGCAAATACGAGGATGGGCTGAGGACCGAGAAGGACGAAATCGAGCCGGACGGTTTGCCGAATGCCCGGAACACGCCGATCGGAACCGTGCATTCGAATTTCTATTACCACTGGGCGCTGGCAAAGTTTTTGAAAGGCGATTACGCGGGGGCCTTGAAGGTGCACGAAATGAGTCGGGCTCCGGAATCTCCCTCCCCCACCCCTCCCTCATTTTCGCCAAGCAAAAACGAGGGAGGGGCTCCGGACCGCCATGTTTCCACCGCCTACTGGCTGGCCCTGGGTTACGCCAAGTTGGGCCAAAAGGCAACGCTCGAAAAGCTCCTTTCAGGCATCGCCAAAGACCTGGACATCCTCGAGAACCAGAGCTACCACCGGCTTCTCCTTTTTTTCAAAGGCGAGCTTTCCGAAGCAGAGTTGTTGGAACTGGCCAAAGAGGGCAACGACCCGCCGACGATCGGCTATGGCATCGCGGCGTGGCATCTGGCCCACAAACGCAAGGAGGCGGGCATCGCCCGCCTGCGCGAGGTGCTTAAGGGCGAGGCGGTTTTCGCGTTCGGCTATATCGCTGCTGAGGCGGAATTGAAACGGCTCGGCCTGAAGCCTCAGTAGTAGCTGCCGTCCATTTCGCCGAGGTCTTCTTCGACTTCGACCACGCCGTCCGCACCGAGGGTGATCGTGGTTCGATAGAAGTTCCATTGGCGAAAGTGGCCCCAATTGTCCGACGACCGGAGCTCGATGCCATTCTTGATCCGCCGTTGTTCCGGACGAAACTTGAGGCCGGTCATCATGACCTCGAGATCGACCTCCTCCCCTTCTTCGAGCATGGCGTCGTATTTCTGATTGCGGCCGCCTTCGCCCTGGTCGAAGATGAGTCGGGACCGCCGAATCGGGCGCGGCTCGCCGTCCACCTTGGCTCGAAATCGGGCGCCTTCGACCCGGGTGAACGTGACTGTCGGTCCGGGATCGACAATCCAATCCATACGCCCATCGGGCCGAGCCGCGTAGCGGGAATCGGGAACCCCCAGCACACATTTGAAAGTGGGCCGAAACCGTTTCTTTTCGCTCATGGACACTTCGAGACGGGTTAGCCTCCGCGGAACCGCCCATCGGGATCGCCCCAAAGGATGCCGTCCTGCTTGAGCTTCACGAGGGCGGCCTCCGCCCAATGGCCCTTCGGGAGGTCGGGAAAACGGATGTCGCGGAAGCGGTGCACCGTTTCGCCTCGTTCCTTGAATCGCTGGGCCACCCCGGCTACCAGGGATTCCCGAGCCTTATCGTCGAGGCCCATGGCCGCCAGCATCGGCGCCGAAGCCTGGACGAGCCATTCGACCTTTTCGAAGTGGCTCGCCAAAAAGCGGATCCCCTCTCGATTGAGCGGCCTTTCAACGCTCGGCTCCAAGAGGTGTTCCAAATGTTTCAGCGCGGCATAGGCAGCGACGGCGAACTCATAACGGGTGTCCTGGCGTCCGTGGTGCAGCCCGTCCGGGTATCCGACGAGGAGCCCAACCTTTTTGAGCTCGAGAGTTTTTTCATAAATGACAGAGACCGCGGGGGCGCCCAACGACTGCGGAATCGGCGGTTCCTGAGCGATTGACTGCCCCAGGAAAGCGAGTGCCAGACCGGCGACATGCAGCATGCCGCCATCCTACCCCTGGCGTTTACCCAAATCCGTTAGTGCTTATGGGAAGCCATACACTGCTTGCAGAGCATCATCCCATCGTGGGACGCGAGTTCGGCTTTCGGCACTTCCATCCCGCAGCCGTCGCACTTCGCGAGGGCGGCGGTGGGCGCCTTTTCATCCGATTTCTCTTCTTTCTTCTCGCCCTGGTCGATCCCCTTAGGCACCATCTCTTCGGGCGCTTTGCCCGGGGCTTCCACCATGCCGCCCTTGGGCGCCTCTTCGGGGGTGGATTGGCAGCCGGCGGCGGCCAGAGCGAAAACGACGGTGAAGGCGAAAAGAAGTCGGTAGTGCATATCAGTCCTTTTCGGTTACAGACGGCCCGTGTCCAATTCAAGATGCACGCGGGCTGGAATCGGTTCCCTTGGTTTACAATCGAGGCATGCGGCAAGACGCGGCCGGCTCGCCCTTTCAAACCCAACGGCAAGGCGGGGGCTGGCTGGCGAGCGGCCTCTTCACTCCGCTGCTCCTCCTGGCTTTCCTCTTGACGCCGGTGGGATGGTACATGCTCGTCTGGCCGGTCACCTACTGCCTCAATAGCATCACGCTGCCTTTGTGCTGCCTGCATCTGATCTGGTCCGCGCTGGCGCTGAAAGGGTCTCGTCGCGGGTGGTGCCTGGCCCTTTTGGCGGTGAATCTGGGGCTCCTCTTTTGGCTGGCCTATTACCGGATGGTGATCTGGCTCTGGTGGCTCGATTAGGGCCAAGAACGAGGGATACTGAAAGACCGGCGAATGGACGGCGGTCCTCGGCGTTAGGAATGCCAGGGGCCGCGTTTCCGCCGGATGGTTTGGGCGGCGCAGAGGAGGATGTATGCATCGCTTGGCTTGGCTTTCGCTTTTCCTTGGATCCGCCGCGGGAGCGACCGCGCAGCTGGTCGCGGTTCCGGTGGCCACCGGGTTTTCAAGTTCGCTCCAATATGAGCCGGACCCGACGCGGGCCGACACGGCCTACATGGTGCAGCAGGGCGGGCAGATCCGGCGGCTCGTCAACGGCGTGAACACGGCGGCGTATTTGACGATTCCCTCGGGAGCGATGACCTTCAATGGAGAACGGGGGCTGCTCGGGATGGCGTTTGCCCCGAATTTCGCGACCACGCGCCATGTGTACGTGAACTTCGTCGATCAAAACGGGAACACCCAGATTTCGCGCTTTACCGAAGTGGGCGGGACCCTCGATTACGCCACCCGCTTCGACATTTTGAACGTGGCCCAGCCCTTCACCAACCACAAAGGGGGCACGCTCAACTTCGGTCCGGATGGGCTGCTCTATATCGGCATGGGCGACGGGGGAAGCGGCTTCGACCCCGGCAACCGCGCGCAAACGCCTTCGACCTTGCTCGGCAAATTCTTAAGGATCAACCCCGGCGGGGACGATTTCCCCAACGACCCGAACGCGAACTATGCGATCCCGACGTCGAATCCATTTTTTGGGGCCGATGCGCTGGGGGCCCGCGATGAGATTTGGTCGTTCGGGTGGCGCAACCCGTTCAAATGGAGCTTCGACAGCTTTGGTCCAGGCGCGACCGGCGCGCTGATCGCGGGCGATGTGGGCCAAGACAATTGGGAAGAGATCGACTATGAGCCGATGGGAATGGGCGGACGGAACTACGGTTGGGTGCCCCGGGAGGGCCGCCACAACACGGGCCGGGGCAGTGCGGCCTATGGGCCCTTGACCGACCCGATCTTCGAATATGACCACACCCAGGGCGAGACGGTCATCGGCGGCGTGGTCTATCGCGGTTCGGCGCTGCCTTCGTTTTACTGGGGACGCTATTTTTTCGCCGACTACATCACGCGGCGTCTGTGGTCGATCGGCCTGACGATCGGGCCGGGAGGCGAGGCGACCGCCGATCCGGTTGCGCTGGAACACACGAACGAGCTTGGGCCGCTCGGCCCCATCGTCTCGATCGACATCGGGCACACCGGCGAGATCTACGTCACCGAGCACAATGGGCGGCTCTTTCGGATCGGCGCGGCGCCGGTGCCCGAACCGGGAACGTCGATCGGGCTGGGCGGCTTGGCCGCCGTCGCGCTCTGGCGCCGCCGTCGGGGTTCGGCGCGAACCAGCCGGTAGACTCCGGCGATGCTCGAGCGCCTTCGCGAATTTGTGGCCGAACACGGCTTGATTCCCGAGGGCGTTCGGGTTTTGGTGGGCTTTAGCGGCGGGTCGGATTCCACCTGCTTGCTTCATCTGCTCCGGCAAGCCGGCTATGACGTAGTGGCGGGCCACTTGAACCATCTTCAACGCCCAGAAGCGGATGCCGACCAGGCGCATTGCGCGGCGGTGGCCGAATCGCTTGGCGTGCCGTTCGTGGCGGGTCGGGCCGACGTGCCGCAGCTCGCGGCGGACCTGAAGATCGGGCTCGAGGAGGCAGGCCGACAGGCTCGGTACGCGTTTTTCGAGGAAGCGGCGGCCCAAACCGGGTGCGGCCGGATCGCGACCGCCCACACGCTCAGCGACCACGTCGAGACGGTCCTGCTCAACGTGGCGCGGGGGACGGGGCTGGCCGGACTGGCGGGGATCCCGATCGTTCGCGGGGAGATCATCCGCCCGCTGCGGTTCGCCCAACGCCAAGAGACGGTGGCGTATTGTGAAAGTTGCGGCCTTGAAACGCTCATGGATCCTGGAAACGACGATCTTCGTTTCGCGCGGGTTCGAATGCGTAAGGTTATTGTGCCCGAACTTTATCAAATCAATCAAGCGGTTGAAGCGAATGTGGATCGTTTGGCGTCGCTCGCGGACGAAGAGGATCGCTTCCTCGATGGCGCGGCGGCGGCCGCATTGGAGCAGGCGGAAGAGCCCCTGAACGGCCCCCACCGGTTCCTCACGCTGGATCGAGAAGCCGCGTTTCGCCTCGACTACCTCCGGCACCTGCCTTCGGTCTTGCGTCGACGGGCGTTGCGGCTGGTAGCGGAAGCGCTGGGCGGGCGACTCGATTCCACCCAAACGCTCGCTCTCGACTCGGGTTTTTTGGCGGAAGCCCACGGATCGATCACCGCCGAAGGCGGCCAAGTGGTTTTTTCTTGGAATGATCGGCGGCTCCACGCGCAGCGCATGGAGGGCGAAGAGGCTCCTTCCGGACCCGTAATGGCGCCGGGCACGACCGTCCATGCCGAATTCGGCTGGGCGTTGACTCTGCGGCTCGAAGAGGGGCAGGCGGAAACGCCGGTCCGGGACGCTTTTCGCGTGCCCATCGACATCGACGCCTTTCGCGGGCCCCTGCACTACCGGACCTACCGCGAGGGCGAAACCCTAACCCCGATCGGGGGGACGGGGGGCCGCAAGCTCTCCGATTTGTTAAGCGAATCGGGCTTAACCCTGTTGGCGCGACGCCGATTGCCAATTCTTTGTGATATCATCGGACCGCTTTGGGCGCCCGGCGTCTCGCTGGCTGAGCGTGCGAGGCCGGCCGGTCCGAGCGAGCGTTTTCTTCGGGCCGAGTTCGGTCCGCTTGAAGCCAAGCGGCCAATGGCCGAAACGGAACGGCGATTGCAGACGTACGCTAACTCATAGCTTAGAGTTTTTCCGGGAGAACCCTTGAATCGAGCTGGCCGAACTTTATTTCTTTTCCTTGCCGCGCTGATCCTCTTCATCGCGATCCTCAATCTCACCAATCCGGGCGGGGGCGTCTTTGGCCCGCGGTCTTCGGTGAAAGAGATCACGGTCAGCCGGCTGCGGGGACTGGTCGACGAAAAGCAGATTTCCAAAGCAACGTGGCAGCAGACGGAGATTCTCTCCACCGCCAACGACGGAACCCAATATAAGACGCGGGTTTGGGATTCGACCAGTCCGCTCGCCGCCGGTTTGGCGGAAACGCTGCAGAAGAACGTGCCCGAGTTTTCGGTCGAAGGTCCGCCGGCCCTCAACATCGTTTTCGGTTTCTTGGGCGTGATCGGGGTTCCGATCTTGATCTTGATTGTGCTCTGGTTCATCTTGGCGCGGCAAGCCCAGATTGGCGGGAACCAGGCGCTGAGCTTTGGGCGGAGCCGGGCGAAGCGCGTCGGAGAAGGCGGCCCGAAGGTCACGTTTGAAGATGTGGCGGGCATCGATGAGGCCAAACAAGAGCTCTTCGAGATCGTCGACTTCCTCAAAAACACCAAGAAGTACACCGCGCTGGGCGCGAAGATCCCGAAAGGGATTTTGCTCACCGGCCCTCCCGGCGTGGGTAAGACCTACCTGGCCCGAGCGATCGCCGGGGAAGCGGGAGTTCCGTTCTTCCACATCAGTGGCTCCGATTTTGTCGAGATGTTTGTCGGCGTGGGTGCGGCACGCGTGCGCGACCTTTTTGAAACCGCCAAGGCTCACCGCCCGAGCTTGATTTTTGTGGATGAAATCGACGCCGTCGGCCGCCAG
>CAYONY010000179.1:0-7206 GCA_964405415.1 uncultured Fimbriimonadaceae bacterium
GAAAGAGAATGGCGGCGAGGATGGCGATGATCGCGATCACCACCAAAAGTTCGATCAAGGTGAACCCCGATCGGGATGTATTTCGGCTCATGGATAGACCCTCCCTATATGGCCTCGATACCATGACGTTTGGAGGTAGGGGAATTCGTTCGATCCCTCTGAGCAAGAGGCATAAAACGGGTGAAAAGTCCTGCTTCTTGTTCGGTCGAGATAGGGGTGGGCCCCCAGGCGCCTTGCCTGAAGGCCCCGGGTTGAAGCTACATATTGGCATCCTTGAACAGCCAAATGTGGGCGCCTTGCGGGTCGGAGATCAAAGACATCCGGCCCACGCCGGGCACGTCCATTGCGGGCACAACCACCGAAGCGCCCAACGAGACGCACTTCTCAACGCGCGCATCGACATCGTCGACCGAAAGATAGGCCGCCCAATGGGGGGGCGCCCCTTCGGCGGGGCCCTCATTCGTGGGCATGACGCCGGCCACGGCTTTGCCGTTCTTTGTGAGCATCGTATAGGTGCCCATTTCGCCCATCGGCATTTCTTGGGTGCCGAAATCGAGCGCGTCGACATAAAACTGGATTCCCGCAGAAGCGTTCGGAATGTAGAGCTCATGCCAGACAAAGGTCAAACCCTCGTTCAAGGCATGTTCGTTCATAGTTGGCGTCGTGCTTGACATACCTCCATCTTACAGGATGCCTCCGGAAAAGGGAAGTGTTTAGCCGAAAGGTCGTCCGATTGTGCAGGCCGGTGGGGCGGCTCACGGATTGACCAGATAGTCGCGCTCGATTTCGAGCCGGATCACGTTGCCCTGGCGCGAGAGAACCAACTGCGCTTTGGAGCCCTTCGGACCCTCGAACATGCGGAAGATTTTGGGGTAGCCAAAATTGAATCCTTCGATTCCGTCGAGCGAGAGCACGTGGTCGCCCTTTTTCACGCCGGCCTTGGCCGCCGGGCTTTCCGGGGCAACCCGGAAGATCTTGCAACGTTTATCATCCGGGTCGATGTAGGCGGAAATCCCCAAGTCGCCCTCCGGCTCATTGCCGGCCTTACCGGTGAAATTCTCGAGCCAGACCCGCCGACGATCGTAATCGACCGTGATATTGAAGTTTTTGAGGAACTGAAACCCAATCGTGCCGTCATGCTCAGCGGAGCTCGAGGGGAGGTCGATAATGCTCCAAGTGCTCTCCGCCACCGGCACGCCGTAAATCGTCATGCCCTTCATCTGCTTGTACCAACTGGCCACTTCGCCTGACGCCACCATCGACGATTTCAGGAACTTAGGCGTCTGCTCCGGCTTCCACAGGCCCACTCGCTCCAAGACGTCCTTGTGAGTCGTGGCATAGAAGGCGTTGCCCGTGTCCAATGCCAAAACCATTTTTTTGCCGGTGGGGGCCAAGACTTCCATCTCCAGCGAGTTGTGCCCGGTCGGCAGCAACTTGGCCAAGAAGGTCTTTTGGTTGTCGGGCGTGCGCTTCGTGATGTCGACCGATTTCGGGTGGAAGATGAACTTCTTCTTTTCGAAGTTGATTTCGAACACCTGGTCGCCGATGACCTCATAGCCCATGATGCCGTCGCAGTGGGTGTTGTACGAGAGCGAATAGTCGCGGTCGCCGGTGAGGACGGCCTCTTTGTCGTGGGGATCCACCACCATGCTTCCAAGCTTGAAGCTTTTGATTTTCACCGTGGAGGCCTGAAAGGAGCCCACGAAGTCGCGCAGGTTGATCGCCCCGGTGGCGGGGCCGATGCTGATGCTCGAATTGAGTACAACCGTACCGGAAAACCCAGTGTCGAACATGAGCGACACCTTTCGGCCGTTCACTTGGGCATCAACCACGATCGCATCGTCGCCCAAACGGAACGGCACGTCGACGGTCGCCGGCGTTTGGCCGGCGGCAACCAGGGCGATGGCGGTGGCGAAATGGATCAAGCGTCCCTCCGGTCGAAGGCCTTTATTCTACGACGCCGAAACCGCCGCGAAATTACTTCTGTCTTCCGGCGAGCAGATAGATGCCCATCACCAGCCAGTCGGCGCCGGCGCAGCAGCAGCACAGCAGGTAGGGAAGCAGCCAAAGCCAATTCCCCCGCCGATCGGAAAGCTCCATGATCATCCAGACGAGCGCGGCAATGCGGGCCAAAAAGCCGATGATCGCGACCACGAGTTGGAAGATGCTCATGTTGCTGAAGGCGTTCATGCCGCCCAGCCGCCGCATCGCTTCCGGGTTGCCAAACGCTTCCATGAACTGGCCGATGTTCGTGACCCAGTAAAAGATGCAGGCGATCGCGAGGATCACGATAAGAATCCAAGCGAAAGTATCCCACGTCTTGCCCATCCGCTCGACGAATTGAAGGCTGTGGACGCCGGACGTCTCGTAACCGGGTCGGGTGTAGCCCCCGGTGGGCGGTCCTTGGTAAGGCGCTTGCGGCCCGATGCCTTCGCTTGGCGGAGTTTCGGGTCCGGCCGTCGTGGTCGTCCCGTCATCCATGATGCGCGGCGCCGCCACATCGGTTTTAGGCGTCAACTCCGCATCGATGCGCGCCACCAAGTCGCGCGCGCCGGCATGCTTCGAATCGATCCGCACCGTCTCGCGCGCCATTTCGAGCGCTTCGTTGCGTTGGCCCTGGGCATAGTAATGCACGGCCAAGTTGTAGTAGGCCTTCGGGTTGTAGGCGTTGAGCGTGATGGCCCGACGAAACGCCGTTGTCGCGCCATCGGGCTGATTCAATTGGCTCAGCGCGATGCCCTTTAGAATCTGGCTTTCATCGTTTTCCTTAAGCGCGATCGCTTGTTCCGCCAGGTCGAGCGCTTGCTGGAATTGGCCGCTTTGCAGCGACTGGGTGGCTTGTTCGAGAAACTGTTTTGCTTGTTCGTCCGACATCCCTTCTTCCCTCGGGTCGATTCGAGGGCCGAGATTACCTTCGACGAGAGTGGAATTCTGCGAATCCGTCCTCGATGGGCTGAATGAGCGGCGAGACTTGGCGAAGCGCCTCGAACGCGAGCCCCAAATCCGGACCGATCCCTTCGCGCCGAATCGCTTCCAGGGCGGCTTCGGGGTCGATCGGTTCTCCGATCGTCGGCCAGGCCAAGCCGTCAAACCGTTCGATCAGGTCGAGAATCGAGCGCACCGCCGGCTCGTTATTGGGTTCCCCTTGGGCGGCCTGGCGGACCCGGGCCAGGGTTGCGTCGTCCAGGCCCAGCCGCTCGGCCACCGCCACCGCATAGACGCTGCGACGATCGTTGCGGCGTTTCGCCGCGGATTGTTCGATGGTCTTCATTCCAACTCTCCGCACGACCGGAGGATTTGGCAGGCAAGACGCACTTCGGCGGGATCCAACGTCCGCGGATCGAGCCAGTTCATGCCACGCTCAATGCGGCCAAGTAGGGGTGGATCGGCTTGGCGGAGCCGCCGGGCTAAAGCCTGAGGATCGGGACTCTCCAGTCCGGCGCGCCAAGTGGGCAGTCCCACGCCCGGCACCGAACCCCCGCCAACTTCCGACTCGCCCAATTCGACGACACTTCGGCCCAAGTACGCTCGGGCCAGGCGTTGGGCGTCCCGCTTGAGCTCGGCCAATGGGCGCCCCAGCGCGCGAAACGTCGGAATCTCGTTTCGCCGATGCTCAAGGTGAAGCTGAAGCGTCGCTTCCAAGGCGGCGAGCGTCAGTTTGTCGACGCGAAGGGCCCGCGCCAAGGGGTGCCGACGAATAAGGGCCACCGCATCGGCCCTGCCGAGGATGAGTCCGGCCTGAGGTCCGCCCAAGAGCTTGTCCCCGCTTGCGGTGGCCACCTCGGCTCCGGCTTGAAGTACTTCTTGGAGCGTTTCTTCGGCCGGCAAGCCGTAAGCCGTAAGGTCGACCAGGCCGCCGTTGCCCTGGTCGAACAAAAACGGCAGGCCGTGGGCATGGGCGAGTTCGGCCAGGTCGCGATCCGATGGGGCCTCGGTGAAGCCCACGATTCGGAAATTGCTGGGGTGGCAGCGAAGGATCGCGCCGGTTTCCTCACGGATTGCCGCTTTGTAATCGGCCAACCGCGTTTTGTTCGTGCAGCCGACCTCAACCAAACGGCATCCGGATTCGGCGAGGACGTCAGGCATTCGAAAGGACCCGCCGATCTCGACCATTTCGCCACGCGACAAGATGACCTCGCGACCTCGCGCCAGCGCGGCCAACGTCAAAAGGATGGCGGCGGCGCCGTTGTTGACGACAAATGCATCTTCGGCGCCGGTGAGCTTGACAAGCGCCTCGCGAACGTGGGCTTGGCGGTCGCCTCGCAAGCCGGATTCCAATTCGAGTTCGGTATTGGAATGATATGCCGCGACCTCAGCGAGTTGTCGGGCCGCCGATTCGGCCAGGCGCGCCCTTCCGAGTCCCGTATGAAGAACAATCCCCGTTGCATTGAGGACCCGTCGAAGATTGGGGCCGGCGAGCCGCCGGGCTTCGTCCAGCGCCAACGCTTCCGCATGAGCCGGATCGAATCCCTCTCCGTTCACCGCTTGCGTCCGAAGCTGAGCGACCGCGGTGCGGGCCGCCTCGGCGCGAATGGCCGGGCTGAAGGGCTTGAGGACGTCGCTCGCGGCCAGGCGATCGACTTTGGGGAGGCGTCGGAGGTCGGCCATGCGGCTCCATTGTATCGCCAGTTCGGAGCCCGGGCCACTTGGCGATGTGCCGAGTTCTCTTCGTCCCACACCGTCGGGATAAACTCAAACCGTGATCCGCTATGCCAACCAGCCGCTGCCGCGGCATCCGCGGATCGCGGTGATCGCCAACGACGCCATCGGCAACTTCGTCATGGCGACGCCGGTGCTCCAGCTTCTTCGCAAAGAGCGGGAGCCGGCGTCGATCGATTTCTTTGGGGGTACCCGGACCGAGGAGCTCCAACGCGGATCGGACCTCTTTGAGCACGCCCACGCGCTCCATGGCGCGACTTCGGACGCTATCCGAGAATTCCTTGAACGGGCCGGCTCGTTTGACCTCATCGTGAACTTGGAGAGCACCGCGCTTGCCAAAACCTTCGCCGGACTCATGGCGGGAGAAAATAGCTTCGTGGCGGGGCCATGCATGGGTCCAGGCGGGCGGGGGGAACTCGATTTTGCGGACGATGACCGGGGCCGGCTGTGGCAGGATCGCGAGTGGACGCGCGAGACGTTGACGTCGGACTATCCCTTTCTGCGAAGCGGGTTCATCTCGGAGATTTTTGCTCGATTGGCCTATCTGGAGGGCGAACTGCCGCGTTATCACGTTCCGATTTCCGATCCGTTGATCGCGATTCCCGACATCCTCATTGCGACGGCGGCGAGCCTTCCCGAGAAGCTATGGCCCATCACGAAGTGGGTGGAATTGGTGCGATCGCTCGTTCAAAAGGGGCTCTCAGTGGGTCTGCTTGGGGCGCCTCCCAAAGAGCAACTGGCCCATTGGAAGGGAGGAGAAGACGAGTCGGCGCTGGTTCAAGCTGGGCTTGCTCAAGACCTTCGGGGGGTCTTGTCGCTGCCCCAGGTCGTGGGGGCGTTGGGCCGAGCCCGGGCGGTCGTGAGTCTCGATAACGGCATTCTGCACTTGGCGGTGGCAGCCGAAACGCCGACGGTGGGCCTCTACCGGCACGGCATCCATCGCCTCTGGGCGCCGCCTTCGTCGCACGTCGAGGTTCTGACCCCCGGCGAAGGCGGGGAAGTGGCTGCGATCGCAATGGAACGGGTGCTCGAGGCCTTGGAGCGGCGGCTTGGCTGAGCGCGTTTTGGTTCTCTTGAAGCCGCAGTTCCTCGGCGATGCGGTGATGGCGACGCCGCTGATCGATGCGCTGGTGTCTTCCGGCCGAGAAACCGTGGTGATGTGCGGCGCGGCGGTTCAGCAGCTGTTAGCGGATCGAAAAGGTCGTGTCGCCTTCGCGCATGGCGAAAAGATCGCCGGCGTGAGACCGGTGTTGCGGGCGGCGCGGGCGATTCGAGCCCTTGACGTCTCCACGGCCTTCGTGGTCAACCGAAGCTTCCGGTCCGCCTTGGCGGTGCGCTTGGCCAGGGTGAAACGGCGGATCGGACACACCACCGAGGGACGAGGGTTCCTGCTGACCCACTCGGTACGCTACGATCCGGTCCGGTTCGAAGCGGAGTGCTATTTGGACTTGGCGCGGGCGGAAGGCATCACGCTTGGGGACCCCAAGCCGATCCTTTGCGTTGATCCAATCGAGCGAGGCTGTGTATTCGGCATCCAACCGGGTGCGCGCTACGTCGAGAAGCAAGTGCCGATGGCAACGATGGCGGCGGTGGCGAACGGCCTAATCGCTCAGGGCTACTCGGGGGTTCTTTTGGGCGGGCCGGACGAAGTGGAGGATTGCTTGCGGTTTGCCAATTTGCTCAATGGTCCGATCATGAACCTGTCCGGACAAGGCTCGATTCGAGACACCATGGCGGTTCTTGCGGGGCTTCGGGTGATGATCGGCAGCGATACCGGCCTGATGCATGTCGCGGCGGCCGTCGGCTGTCCGACCGTGACCGTTTTCGGCCCCAATCCAGCCTCGAAGTGGGGTCACCGGTACGCGCCCCACGAAGTGCTGGAGGCGCCAAAAGGGAAGGTGGGGCGGGTCCCTTCCGAAGAGATTCTGGGAGCGGTGAATCGAATCTTGGACGCCTCGAATCCTAATCGTCTGCGCAAAACCGTCTAGGGTCATCCTTAGCGAAGCGAAGGATCTCCAAGTGCACGTGGGGCGTGCCCGCCGAGGCTCTTCTCCGGCGCCCGCGCATGCCCAAAGGACACTACGGAACGAAAAGAAGGAACTTGACGCAAACTTGCACGGGACTTCGAGCGTCAAAGCCAAGGGAGATCGCCCTCGTTTGGGACTCTCGCCGAACCGAGATATAATACGGGGGCTTTCGCCCCATCAGGCGATGCGATTCAGAGGTGAACGAAGATAAGAGGATTTAGGCGAGACCCGCGCCCCGAGCCGGGCCCATTGATCAACGAGCGATGCTTACGCTTCCGCGATGTCCGCGTCATCGATGCCAACGGTGAACAGCTTGGCATTCTCCAAACCCGGCAAGCCTTGAACCACGCAAAGGAACAGGGGCTTGACCTCGTCATGGTTGCCCCCAATTCGCAACCGCCGGTCGTCCGCATCATCGACCACGGCCGCTACAAGTACGAGATGCGGCACAAAGAGAAGGAAGGAAAGAAAAAACAGCAGGACGTAAAGGGTATAAAGATCAGTCCCCGCATTGCGGAGC